>NZ_JBQJIN010000010.1:0-154742 GCF_052078695.1 Lysobacter sp. CA196
CGCGGGTAAGCCTGGACATCCGTATGCCGGCGGAGGTGTTTCTGGAGAAGCTTTACAGGCGGCCGGTGAACTTCTCTATTGAGGACGTGCTTGCGGTGGGGTGATGCACTTGGATGTTGACTCCGCCAACAAAAGAAAGCTAACCAAAGAAAAATGCTTTGTTTTGAATCACAGGCCCGCACGAGCGGTGCCGACGCAGGGATTTTTCATACGGGACATCCCTGTCCCGATGAAAAACGGCCCGCATCCCTGCGGGCCGCCCTCTGGGTCTTCTTTGGCCTTCGCTAGTGCTCAGCTACGCACAGCAACAGCAACAGCAACAGCAATGCCGCCGTTGCCGTTGCCGTTGCCGTTGCCGTTGCCGTTGCCGTTGCCGTTGCCGTTGCCGTTGCCGTGATGAGCTTGGCGCAGTACCGAACTCGCGATGCGATCGTAGACCCGGAGGGCGGCGCACAGGACGTGCGCCGTTTTTCGATAGGACATGGATGTCCTATCGAAAAATCCCGGCGACAGCTGCGACCTCGCAAGGGGGCTTCGTCAAGGAAGGCCTTTTCTTTGGTTAGCTTTCTTTTGGGCCAGCAAAAGAAAGTAACCCGGCCGCGTCAGCGGACGGAAGCTTTGCTCTTGCTGTGGCTTATGGCTTCTTGCTAAGCAAGATCAAGATCAAACGCTAAAAGCTTCCGCCACTAAAGCGGCGGGTTACTTTCTTTTGTCTAAAGCAACAAAAGAAAGCTAACCAAAGAAGTTGCTTTTCTTTGAATCACAGGCCCGCACGAGCGGTGCCAACGCAGGGATTTTTCATACGGGACATCCCTGTCCCGATGAAAAACGGCCCGCATCCCTGCGGGCCGCCCTCTGGGTCTTCTTTAGCCTTCGCTAGTGCTCGGCAACGCACAGCAACAACCAGGGCAAGGGCTCAGCAACACCAACGGCAACGGCAAAAACAATCCCCCTCGCCCACCTACAACCGCTGGCGATTGTCCGCCGACACCCGGTCGATCAACTTGTTGTAAGGATCGAACCCCACCTCGTACGGCGCTTCGCCGACGACGACCTTGATGGTCGATTCGCCTTCGGTGATGCGGCGACGCTCCAGCAGCAGCGGTTTTTCGTCGGCTTCCTCGCCCGAAGGGCCGCGCGCGAATACGCCGATCTCGATCCAGTCGTCGAGGCGGGCCGGGCTTTCCTTGCCTTTGCCGTCGACATAGACCTTGCCGGCGTGCAGCTGCATCGTCACTTCGTACTTGCCGTCGGCGCGCTCGGTGCTGCTCGCGCTGACCACGCGGTTGTCGTAGAAGGTGATCTTCTCGAACAGATCGGTGATCAGCGCCTGCTGCTCTGGCCTGGCTTCGGCGCGCAGGTAGTCGAGCAGTTCGGCCGAGGTCGTGTACGGCGGCGGCTGGAAGCCCTTGTCCTGCAGGAAGCGTTTCAGCGCGCGGTTGACCGCGGCTTCGCCTAGATCTTCGCGCAGGCGGTAGAACACCAGCGAACCCTTTCGGTAGTGCACGTAGGGTTGGTTCTCGACCCGGTACAACGGCAGTTCCTCGACCCGCTCGGCGCTGCGTTCGGACAGGTAGTTGTCCAGTTCGTACTTGAGGAAGCGGCGCATCTTGGCGCGTCCGTAGGCCTTCTCCATCACCATCAGCGCCGAGTACTGCGACAACGACTCCGACAGCATCGTAGAACCCTGCAGGTCGGCGCCGATCACCTGGTGCGCCCACCACTGGTGCGCGACTTCGTGCGCGGTCACGTAGAACACGTAGTCGATCGCGCTGGTGTCGCGCAGGTCGGCGATGAAGCCGATCGATTCGGAGAACGGAATCGTGTTGGCGAAGCTCTGGGCGAAGCGGGCATAGCCGGGGAACTCGATGATGCGCACCTGGCGATGCTGGTAGGGGGTGAACTGGGCCTGGAAGTAGTCCAGCGATTGCTTGACGCCGTCGATCATGCGGTCGACGTTGTAGGCATGCTTCGGGTCGTAATAAACCTCGACCGGGATGCCGTCGTGTTCGACGCGCTTGACCTGCCACTTCGCCGACAGATAGGCGTAGAACGGCAGCATCGGCTGGTCCATCGCATAGTCGAAGCAACGGCGGCCGTCGCGGCGGTACTCGCGCTTGAGGTAACCCGGGGCCAGCGCGATCTGGTCGGGCGCGGTGCACACCGTGGTCTTGAAGTCGATCCAGTCGGCATCGCCGCCGATGTAGTGGTTGGCGCGCGCCGTCCGGTCTTCGAGTTTCGCCATGCGCTGCACCTCGGCGACGCCGCGCTTGCGGCGCTCGTTGCGGTCGGCGAGCTGGCGGTTCTCGTTGTAGCCGAAGTGCGGGAACGCCGCGGAGTTGAAGAAACTGCCGTTGGCGACGATGGCCTTGTTGTCGGGCTCGTTGCTGAAACCGCGCTGCGCATACGACTGGGCGAAATGCAGTTCGCGCTGCTCGCCGGGCTGCATCGGCCGGTCCAGCGTGTAGATGCGATAGCCCAGGCGCTCGTCGTCGTGGCTCAGCTTGGCGCCGCCGAACTCCAGGGCGCTGATGCGCTGTTCGGGGTCGACGGTGATGTGGAACTCGCTGATCGGCTGCGCATGCGGGTTGACGATGCGATAGCGGCCCTTGCTGGCCACGCTCAGGGTTTCCGGATGCAGGTCGACGTCGACCTCGACGGCGAGGATGCGCGGCTGGGCCAGGCCCTTGTACTTGCGGTACTCCTTTTCGTAGCGCACCTGCTCGTCCATCGCCACGTCGGAGGGGACATATCGGTTGAGCAGATTGGTGTTCCAGAAGATGTAGCTGCCGGTGCCGACCCAGGCCAGCGCAAACGCCGCCAGGACGATGCCGGGCGCGCCGCGCAGGCGGCTGCGCGCCAGGGCGAGGCGATCGCGCAGGCTGGGCGACACGCCGCGCACCCACAAAGCCGCGGCGAGGGTCAGCAAAGCCGCGACGAACAAGCCCCAATACGCCTGGAACCACAGTCGTGCGCCGAGGAACTGGCCGTAACCGTTCATGTCCGAGTACGGCGCTTCGGAGGCGCGGCTGAAGTTGTACAGGTTGTGCTCGAAGTGCAACAGGCCGAATGCGGTCTGCAACACCACCACCAGGATCAGCGCGCCGTAGCCGATGAACTTGTTGTTGGTCAGGACCTGCAGCACCAGCGCCAGGCCGCCCATCAGCACGAACGGAATCGAATCGAGCAACAAGGCCTTGGCGTACAGCAGCGGTTCGAGCTGGTGATAGCCCTTGGCGAGCTGGTAGCCGATCGCGCCGAGGCTGCCGATGGCCTGGAAGATCACCACCACCAACACCAGGGTGGCGACCTTGCTCAACAGCGGCACCCAGTTCGGCACCGGCATGGCATCGGTGACCTCGGCCAGCTTGACCCCGCGTTCCTTGAACACCAGGTCGCCGGCGTAGAACATCACGATGAACACGACCATGAAGCCGAAGGTGTCCTGCAGCGCGCCGATCATCACCGAGGTGGTCGGATAGGTTTCGGTGCCGAACAGGCTGCGCATGGCGCCGGCGCTGCCGAGCAGGTTGGCGACCGCGAACGCCAGCATGATCAGGAACGGCACGCTCTTGAGCACGCCGACGGTGTCGAAGCGCAAGGCGTGCAGGAACTGGGCGACGGCGGTGCCGGCACCGAAGGCGGGCTGCACGCGCGGTGCGACCACGGTCGAGGGCGTGGTCGTGGCCGGCGCGGAACGTTTTTTACGCCGGAACCAGCCCTTGCCGGTGGCGGTGCGCTGCGGTTTGAACAGAGCGAACGCGGTCGCCGCCAGCGCCACGCCGATGCTGCTCCAGACCAGGCGATTGGCCAGCAGGAAACGGTCGAGGCTCGGGATCGCGGTATTGAGTTCGTTGGAAGACCAATAACGCAGGGTGCGCCGCAACGCGGTGATGCCGAACGGGTCCATCATCACCGCCAGCCACTCGTTGTCGAGGTCGGTGGCCAGGCCCCGGCCGACGCGGTACAGGATGAAGAATGCGATCACCCCGAGGTAGACCACCAGCAGGTTGCGCGCGGTCACCGCCAGCAAGGCCAGCAGCGCGCCGATGAACAGCAGGTTCGGCAGCACCACCACGCATAGGCCCCATACGTAGGGCACCAGCGAGAACGGCCCGAGCCGCTCGGGATCGATCCACGGCATCAGCGGAGCGATCATCAGCCCGGCCGCGACCATCGCGAACACCAGCAGACAGGCGACCAGGGCGGCGGAGAAGCGGCCGATCAGGAAATCGCGCTTGCGCATCGGGCTGGAGAAAAACAGATCTGCGGTGCCGAGCTCGAAGTCGCGCAGCAACGCACCGGCGATGAAACTGGCGATCGCGAACAGGCCGAGCAGGCTGAAGTAGCTCAGCGCCATGATCACGGTGGACGGCGCATTGCGATTGACGTTGCCGATGGCACCGCCGATCTGCACCGCGTCGGAGCTGGTCATCGCGAAGGCGAGCAGCCCGAACAACAGGGAAATAAGCCACAACAGCGGCGCACGCAGCTGTTGGCGCAACTCGAAACGAAAGAATTCGGCGATCATCGGCGCGCCCCGCTCAAGCCGCGACGCGCGCGTGCTGGCGCAGGCGCTGGAAGTACACGTCTTCCAAATCCGGCGCCACCGGCTCGAAGCCCTCCTCCGGGCGATCCTTGCTGAACACATGGATCACCGGCTGGCTGGCGACCAGGCGCGTGGACAACACGATGTAGCGCGTTTCGTAGCTGGCCAAGGTGGCCTTGGTCACCTGCTTGCGCCAGACCTGATCGCTCAGCGCGGCGATCGCCGCATTCGGCTCGCCGGTCAGCAAGACCTTGCCCTTGTTGACGATCGCCATGGTCGGGCAGAGGTCGGTCACGTCGGCGACGATATGGGTCGACAGGATCACCGCGACGTTCTCGCCGATTTCGGCCAACAGATTCAGGAAACGATTGCGCTCCTCGGGGTCGAGGCCGGCGGTGGGCTCGTCGACGATCACCAGGCGCGGGTCGCCGAGCAGGGCCTGGGCGATGCCGAAACGCTGGCGCATGCCGCCGGAAAAGGTGCCGAGCTTCTGCTTGCGCGCGTTCCACAGATTGACCTGATGCAGCAGACCGTCGACCACCTCGCGCCGCTGCTTGCGCTGGGTCAGACCCTTGAGCACGGCGAAATGTTCGAGCAGGTCCTCGGCGCTGACCTTCGGGTACACGCCGAAGTCCTGCGGCAGATAGCCCAGTTGGCGCCGCACCGTGTCCTTGTCGCGCAGCACGTCGATCGGGCGGCCATCGGCGCCCTCGAGCGTGGCGCTGCCGGCGTCGGCCTCCTGCAGGGTCGCCAGGGTGCGCATCAGCGAGGACTTGCCGGCGCCGTTCGGGCCGAGCAGGCCGAACATGCCGCGCGGGATATCCAGCGAGATGCCGTCCAGCGCACGCACGCCATTGGCATAGGTCTTGGTGAGGTCGCGAATGGTGAGCATCGATGGGGTCCCGTGCGGAGGGAAGACGGCGCGACGCGGATCGCCGGGCCTTTCCTGACAGGATCGATGCTAGCGGTCGCGACGCTTACACCCATGGGCGTTTCGTCGTCATGACCGATGGCAGGGGCGGCGGCACGGGCGCGAATGCCCGGCCATCGACCGCGAGTGGTCAGCGGCCGGCCCCTCCGCCAGCGTCGGCAGCCTCATCCGCCGAGACCCGCGGCGCAACGCCTGCACGTTGCCTGCACGCGCCGCCGCGAACCATGGGCCGACACAGCCTGTCGTGGGCCTTCGCGGAGGCGGCGACGGGGACGGGACGGCACTTTCGGGCAGCACTTTCAGAGGGAATACGATGCATACGGTCATGGTGATACTCGGCGGCCTGATGGTGTTGGTGCTGTGCCTGCTCGCCGCACGGGTGATCGGCGGCGCCGGGCCGGGGCCGATGCTGACCGCAGTCAAGCTGTTCCTGCCGCTGTGGTTCGTCGGTGCTGCGATCAACCTGTGGATCGGCGTCGCGCGCGCCGGCTACAGCGTGGCCGAAGAGCTGCCCATCTTCCTGGTGGTGTTCGGCGGCCCGGCCGCGGTCGCGCTGTTGCTATGGTGGAAGCTGTCGCGCGGCTAAGCTGCACGCCCGAATCGCAGACGCCGCCATGACTCCTGCCCGCACCACCCTGCTGCGCATCCGCGAAGGCCACGCCAAGGTCGGCTTCAGCGAGCTGTTCTTCGACTTGGTGTTCGTGTTCGCGATCACCCAGCTGTCCCACACCTTGCTCGAAAACCTCACCGCGCTCGGCGCGCTGCGCACCGGCCTGCTGTTCCTGGGCGTGTGGTGGCTGTGGATCTTCACCTCCTGGGTCACCAATTGGCTCGACCCGGACAAGGTGCCGGTGCGGTTGATGATCTTCGCCCTGATGTTCGGCGGCCTGCTGTTGTCGTCGTCGCTGCCGCAGGCCTTCGCCGAACGCGGGCTCGCCTACGGCCTCGTGTTCGCGGCGATGCAGGTCGGGCGCACCGCGTTCATGCTGTGGGCGCTGCGCGGCGGGCGCAGCCCGGGCAATTTCCGCAACTTCGTGCGCATCCTGATCTGGCTGTCGGTATCGGCGCTGTTCTGGGTGCACGGCGGCCTGGCCGAACCGGAGTCGCGGATCGGCTGGTGGCTGGTCGCGGTGGCAATCGAATACCTCGGCCCGCTCGCCTATTTCCGCGTGCCCGGCCTGGGCCGGTCCTCGCTGTCGGACTGGGACGTCGAAGGCGCGCACCTGTCCGAACGCTGCGGCTTGTTCATCATCATCGCCCTCGGCGAATCCATCCTCATCACCGGCGCCACCTTCGCCAAGCTCGACTGGAACCCGACCACCGTGGCCGCGTTCTGCGTCGCCTTCCTCGGCAGCGTGGCGATGTGGTGGATCTATTTCGACAGCGGCGCCGAACGTGCGACCCACCGCATGCTGCAGCAGACCGACCAGACCCGGCAGGCCCGGCAAGCGCGCAACGCCTACACCTACCTGCACCTGCCGATCGTCGGCGGGATCGTGGTGTGCGCGGTCGCCGACGAACTGGTACTGGTCCATCCCGACCATGCCGACGGCGCCGGCATCGCCGCGATCATCGGTGGGCCGGCGCTGTACCTGCTCGGTTGTGCCCTGTTCAAATGGGTCACCAACAGCCGCGCGTTCCCGCCGTTCTCGCATTGCGCCGGCCTGCTGATGCTGGCGGCGCTGGCATTCGCAAGCGCGCCGTTGCATCTATCGCCGCTGGTCCTGGGCGCGGCGACCAGTGCGGTGCTGATGATCGTCGCGGGCTGGGAAACCATCGCGCTGCGCAAGTCGCCGCTGCCGGCCGCGCCGGCAGTGCATTGATCGCCGCGACCACGGGACGCGCAGCGGGCGCATCGTTGCCGTCATCGATTGAAGCGACGTGCTGTCGCGAAGGGTAGGAGCGGCGCGAGCCGCGACCGCGCTGCGTCGGTCTTGCGGCGTATCGATCAAGCAAGGTCTAGATCTAGATCTAGATCAAACGCCAAAAGCTTCCGCCACTAAAGCGGCGGGTTACTTTCTTTTATCTAAAGCAACAAAAGAAAGGTAACCAAAGAAGTTGCTTTTCTTTGAGTCAAGGGCCCGCACGAGCGATGCCTTCGCAAGGATTTTTCATACGGGACATCCCTGTCCCGATGAAAAACGGCCCGCATCCATGCGGGCCGCCCTCCGAGTCTTCTTTTGCCTTCGCTAGTGCTCGGCGACGCACAGCCAAAGCCACACCTACAGCGGGCATCGCAGTAGCAGCGACGCCATCCCCTGTAGGAGCGGCGTGAGCCGCGACCGCGGGACGCACGGAGTCAGCAAGGCCAATGCCGTCCATCGAAGCGGCGTGCTCGCGCCAGGGGTAGGAGCGGCGCAAGCCGCGACCGCGAATCTGCGGCCGCCGACGCGGGCGATCGGGGTTGCGCGGTCGCGGCTTGCGCCGCTCCTACCCAAGAGCAGGCGCGACCCGGCGACCGTTGCCGTTGCCGTTGCCGTTGCCGTTGCCGTGAGAGCTTGGCGCAGTGCCGATCTCGCGATGCGATCGTAGACCCGGAGGGTGGCGCACAGGACGTGCGCCCGGCTTCTAAATTGAATGCTCCGATAGGACAGGGACGTCTTATCGAAAAATCCCGGCGACAGCTGCGTACTCGCAGGGGAGCTTCGTCAAGGAAGGCCTCCCTTTGGTTAGCTTTGACCGAAGGAACTCCCTGTGGGACTTTTGGGCCAGCAAAAGAAAGTAACCCGGCCGCGTCAGCGGACGGAAGCTTTGCTCTTGATTTAAAAGCTTTGCTCTTCATCTAAAAGATACGCCGCGAGGCCGCCAAGACGCGGTCGCGGCTTACGCCGCTCCTACCAGCGGGCGCACGCGGCCTCGCTCGTTCACGACGACCCCGTAATCGCTGCGCGTCCGGTGACGCAACACCGAAGTCGCGACGGAATCGTTCGATCGAGCCGCCGACAGTGCCGTCGCCTACTCTCCGGCTGCCCCCGGGACCGGCCCACGCCAAACGGCTGCGATTCCGGCCACGGTCGCGCCGTGACCATCGTTTTGCGCAAAGACCGCACGAAAGCTTTGACTTCGTCGCCGCGTCCGGATAATTTGCGCCAGCCAGTGTGACTTGAGTCACATATATGACGAGAACCGGCGCCCGATCGACTCGGACGCTGGCTCATCGGCGATGACCATCCAGGGGACCGTATGCGAAGTCAGCAAAACACCGTGCCGCGTCAGCGGCTCGGTGAGCACGCTTATGCCACCGTTTTCGCTGCCGGCCAGGATGGCGCGATACTTTCCCCGATCGGGCGCCCGGCCATCGGCCCACCGCCCCGCCACCGCTACGCTGCGCGCGCACTGGCCTGGTTATCGGCCGTGTTGGTCCTGGGCAGCGGCTTGCCGGTGTCGGCATCGGAACAGAACGATGCCATCGACACCGCCTTGAACCGCGCGAGCTATGCCTCGCAGCTGACAGTCACCGCGGTGACCGCCGGCGGCACGCCGGGCTCGACCTCGACCAATATCGGCGCGGCCACGTTCGACGGCAATCCGCCGACCGCCTACGACCCGCGCATCAACCTCAGCTCGAACACCTTCAATTTCATGACCCCCTCGCCCTCGGGCTCCACGGTCAACGTGGTGGGCGGCGGACAGGAAGCGGCCGGCACGCTGACCTTCAATTTCAGCCGGCCGGTGGTCAACCCGCGCTTCCACTTCGCCCGCCTCGGCGGCACCGGCGGCAGCGCGGGCAACAGCACGACCTTTTTGACCGCCACCGGCGGCGCGACCTGGACGGTGATCGGCGGCGCGTTGTCGACGGCCCTGGGCAACACGCGCTTGCGCGCCTCGTCGACCGCGCCTTCGGTGACTTGTACCGACCCGGCCTCGACTTCGGGCTGCGGCACCGCGCAGCTCAACGGCAGCTTCACCTCGGCCGCCTTCAACATCGGTCTCGGCAATCCGACCACCTTCACCGGCACCATAACGGCGGATGGCTATGGGGTGTCCATCACCGTCGACGAAGATTTCAGCGATGCGCCGGTGAGCTACGGCATGGCCGGCCACGTCAACTCGGGCCTCACCCTGGGTGCGAGCCTGAGCATCGACCCCACTGCGCCGTTGACGATTCCGAACGGCACCGCCTACATCGCGCCGGCACCGGCGACCAGCCCGCGCGCCAGCACCAACGCCGCCGGCGATACCGACAATGCCTTCGCGTCCTTGCCGATCGTGGGCGTCGGCACCTACAGCCTGTCGGTGCCGGTGGCCGGCTTCCAGACCGTCGCCGGCGCGACACCGCAATTGTGCGGCTGGATCGACTTCAACCGCAACGGCACGTTCGAAACCGGCGAGCGCGCCTGCGCCAACGTCAGCGGTAACGGCAATGTGGCCTTGAACTGGACGATCCCGACCGGCGCGACTTATGTCGCCGGCGAAAGCTATGCGCGCCTACGCCTGGGTTACACGACGGCGCAAGTGCAGAGCGCGACCGGCCTGGCCGACAGCGGCGAGGTCGAGGACTACCCGATCACCCTGTTGCCGCGCGTGCGCCTGACCAAAGCCTTGGTGCCGACTTCGGACCCGGGCTTGTTCAATCTGTCGGTGGCGCCGGCGTCGGCAACCGCGGTGCAGACCAATAGCGGCACCGTCGCGAATGTCGGCAACGGCGGCACCACCGGCTGGGTGCCGGTGCCGCTCGGCACGCTCATCACCGTCAGCGAAACCGCCGGCACCGGCACCAGCCTGAGCAACTACACCTCGAGCATCGCCTGTACCGACCGTTCCGGCGCCGCGGTGACGCTCGGCGCCGCCGGCACTACGCGCACCTTTTTCAGCCTGATCGGCGCACCGGTCGGGCCGCCGACCACGCCGAACAGCGCCAACGCCGAGCTCAGCGAGGTCAGCTGCACCGCGACCAATGCGCGCTTGCCTACGTTGCAGGTCGTCAAGCTCACCCAGAACGGTGTCGGCACGTTTTCGTTCAGCGGCAGCAACGGCATCGCCAATCACGACATCACCACCGTCACCGCCGGCACCGGCGCCGCCGGGCCGGTGCAGTTGTTGACCGCCGCGGGCACCACGACCGCGGTCACCGAGGCGCCGTTGCCAGCGGGCTATCTGCTCGGCGGTATTTCCTGCAGCGGACTCGGCGCCGGCGGCAATGCCGTGGTCGATCTGCCGAACCGCAGCGTCAGCCTCGATGCGGCGGCGACCGCGGCCGGCAGTGCCATCGTCTGTACCTTCACCAATGTCGCCCAGGTCGCCGACCTGGCCATCACCAAGACCAACACGCCCTTGGCCGGCGACAACGACCAGGCCAACGACACCGTGGTGCGCGGCGCGACCACGCAATACACCTTGCGCGTCACCAACAACGGACCGGTGTCGGTCACCGGTGCGGTGGTGCGCGACACGCCCGGTGCCGGCTTGAATTGCCCGACCGGCAACCTGGTCAGCTGCAACAGCGTGCCCGCCGGCGCCTGCCCGGGCCCGATCCTGATGAGCGACCTGATCGCGGGCGTGCCGCTGGGCACGCTGTCGGTCGGAACCATAGCGACCCTGACCTTCTCGTGCACCGTGTTGTGAGGACACGCAGGAAGAGCTTCCGCCTCGTTCGATAAGCGCCGTTCGACAAACGCCGTTCGCACGGCATAGCGCGATCGGCTGCGGATTTCGCTATCGCGCAGTGCTCTCGCTGCGCTTATCTCATGGCCGTGCGCGGCCGCTGCCTACGATGACGCGATCGAAGCGGCGCATGGACACCCTGTTCGCTCACAACACCGTGCACGAGAAGCTCAGGGTTACCGCAGTGCCCAAGGGCATGGTGCCGAGGCTCACCCCGGCGCTCAGATCGCTCATCAGGATCGGGTTCGGCGCACCCGGGCAAGCGCCGACGGTCGCACTGCTGCAACTCACTACGTTGCCGCTCGGGCAATTCAGTCCGGTACCGGGCGTATCGCGCACCACCGCGCCGGTCACCGACACCGGTCCGTTGTTGATCACCCGCACGCTGTATTGCGTGGTCGCGCCGCGCACCACGGTGTCGTTGGCCTGATCGCTGTCGCCGGCCAGCGGTGTATTGGTCTTGGTGATGGCCAGGTCGGCGACCTGGGCGACATTGGTGAAGGTACAGACGATGGCACTGCCCGACGCCGTCGCCGCTGCATTCAAGCTCACGCTGCGGTTGGCCAGATCGTTGCTCGCGGCTCCGCCGGCACCCAGCCCCGTGCAGGAAATACTGCCGAGCAGATAGCCGGCCGGTAACGGCGCTTCGGCGACCGTGGTCGCGGTGCTCGCGACGGTCAGCACCTGCACCGGCCCGGCCACGCCGGTGCCCGCGGTGACGGTGGTGATGTCGTGATTGGCGATGCCGTTCGTGCCGCTGAACGAAAACGTGCCGACACCGTTCTGGGTGACCTTCACGACCTGCACGGTCGGTAGCCGCGCATTGGTCGCGGTGCAGTTGATCTCGCTGAGGTTCGCGTTGGCGCTGTTCGGCGTGGTCGGCGGCCCGACCGGCGCACTGACCAGGCTGAAGAAGGTTCGGGTGGTGCCGGCAGCGCCGAGCGTCACCGCAGCGCCTGAGCGGTCGGTACAGGCGATGCTCGAGGTGTAATTGCTCAGGCTGGTGCCGGTGCCGGCGGTTTCGCTGACGGTGATGAGCGTGCCGAGCGGCACCGGCACCCAATCGGTGGTGCCGCCGTTGCCGACATTCGCGACGGTGCCGCTATTGGTCTGCACCGCGGTCGCCGAGGCCGGCGCCACCGACAGATTGAACAGCCCCGGGTCGGAAGTAGGAACCAACGCTTTGGTCAGACGCACGCGCGGCAACAGAGTGATCGGGTAGTCCTCGACTTCGCCGCTGTCGGCCGAAGCGGTCGGAACCTGCACCTCCGCGGTGGTATAGCCCAGGCGCAGGCGCGCATAGCTTTCGCCAGCGACATAGGTCGCGCCGGTGGGAATGGTCCAGGCCAGCGCCAGAACGCCGCTGCCGCTCGGCGTCGCGCAGGCGCGCTCGGCCGTTTCGAAGGCACCGTTGCGATTGAAGTCGATCCAGCCGCACAACTGCGGCGACGCACCGGGCACGGTTTGGAAACCCGAAATCGGTACCGACAACGTATAGCTGCCGACACCGACCGCGGGTAAGGACGCAAACGCGTTGTCGCTGTCGCCGCCGGCATTCGCGCTGGTCAAGGGATTGGACGCATCCAGCAAGGCCGACGTCGTATGCACGGTATTCACCGCATCGGCCTCGGCGGCATGCGCGCCTGCCGCCGGTGTCGTGGTCGAACCGAGAAACAAGCCACCGACCGCATGTTGCGCAGCGCCGTAACTGCTCGGCGCATCGCTGACGTCCTCGTCGAGCGTGATCGACAGCCCATAGCCGTCGGGAGTCAGATTATTGCTGCCGCCGCCACCGACCTGGTTCATGCGGTTGGCGACGAAGAAGGTGATGACCCGGTAGCTGCCGTTGACCTGGAAGCTGCCGCAACCACTGGTCGCGCTCGTGCAATCGACGTTGCCGGCGTTGAAGCCGCCGCGCACGCGCGGCATGCCCGCACCGGGCACGCCGACCGGCGCGTTGGCGACGATGAGGCGGGTGCCGGCCCCGGCACCGAGCGCGGTCAGGGTCGCTCCTGGCGTTACCGCGGTATCGATGGTCCAAGCCGTGGTGTTGCGTGAGTTACCGGTGGCGGCCGCCCATTCGCTGACATGGAAGCGCGGGTTGGTCACCGGACGACTGAAGGTAAAAGTGAGCGTGCCCGCTGCCTGTTCGCCGCCGACCGCGACGACCGCCGAACCGGGCGTCAACAATCGATAAGTAACCTGGGCGATATTGATCGGCGGATCGAAGTAACTGTTGGTCGTAGCGACTTGCCCGCCGGTGCCGTTGAAGGTGGTCGGCCCGGTGCCGGCCGCGGTCAGGTTGACCGTGACGCCGGAAGGGAAGCTCGTATTGCTGCCGAAGCCGGTCGGCACGCCGTTGCTTTCCGCGGCGAGCACTGCTGTCGCCGAAACGCCCCACAGCAAGGCGCAAGCCAACAAGGCGACGACCTGGCGCATCCGACAGCGGCCGCGGGCGGCCGAGGATTCGCAGGGCCGAATCAATGCAGATCGTTCGTCCGTCGTCGTGTTCATGATCCACCTCGTTGCAACCGCATTCGCGTTGCGCGGATTCGGGATGCGACCTTCGGTGTTGCGGACGACGTCGCACGCCAATACTCGGCAGCGCTACGGTCTGGCGACCGGCGATTCGGGCAGTCGACGCCCGCAGTCGATCCCCGCGCGGTCGTTCACGGCCGCGTAGGCCTTACGCCAGGTTCATCCCCGAACGATGTCTCCCCTGCCCCGTGGAAGCGCCTGCTCCGGCCGTTGTCCATTTCCACATATATGTGAGTTACGTCACAAATACCGTGCCAAGAGCGAACCCAAACCAATACGGGGCCGATGGCTTGGCCGGGGGTTAGCGCGTTTGACGTGCAGGGCAGATCACTGACGTAAAGCGTCAGATATATGCATTCAGCTTGGGCAGCGAAACGGCAGGAATGGGGCGGGTCGCCCGCCCGGGGTCATCGAGAATCGAAGCCTTCGAACCCGCCGGTCGGCAGGTGGACGAACGCCGAGGCCGACAACCCGCCAGCGACGGCGACACGGCCTTGGGCCGCGGATCCTATTGCGCAGTTCCGCGCTATGCGGCGATGAGCAAACGCGCTTACGGCACCGTGCACGAGAAGCTGAGCGTCGCCACCGCACCGACCGGCAAGGTGCCCAAGGCCACGCCGGCCGTCAGATCGCTCATCAGGATCGGACTCGGAGCGGCCGGGCACGCGCCTGCGGTGGCACTGCTGCAGCTCACCACGTTGCCGGCCGGGCAGTTCAAGCCATTGACCGGCGTGTCCTGGACGATGGCACCCGTGACCGACACCGGCCCGTTGTTGGCGACGCGCAGGCTGTACAGGGTGGTCGCGCCGCGCACCACGGTGTCGTTGGCCTGGTCGCTGTCGCCGGCCAAGGGCGTGTTGGTCTTGGTGATGGCCAGGTCCGCGACCTGGGCGACGTTGGTGAAGGTGCAGACGATGACGCTGCCCGATGCGGTCGCCGCGGCATCGAGGGCCACGCTGCGGTTCGGCAGATCGACGCTGGCATTGCCGCCGGCGCCGAGTCCGCTGCAGGAAATGCCGCCGAGCAGATAGCCCGCTGGCAACGGCGCCTCGGTGACCGCGGTCGTGGTGCCCGCGGCGGTCAACAACTGCACCGGCCCGGCGGCGCCGGTGCCGGCGGTGACGGTGGTGATGTCGTGATTGGCGATGCCGTTGCTGCCGCTGAACGAAAACGTGCCGACACCGTTCTGGGTGAGCTTGACGACCTGCAACGTGGGCAAGCGCGCATTGGTCGCGGTACAGCTGACCTCGCTGAGGTTCGCGTTGGCGCTGTTCGGCGTGGTCGGCGGCCCGACCGGTGCGCTGATCAGGCTGAAAAAGGTGCGCGTAGTGCCGGCGGCGCCGAGCGTCACCGCGGCGCCGGAGCGGTCGGTACAGGCGATGCTCGAGGTGTAGTTGCTCAGGCTGGTGCCGGTGCCTGCAGTTTCGCTGACGGTGATGAGGGTGCCGAGCGGCACCGGCACCCAATCGGTGGTGCCGCCGTTGCCGACATTCGCGACCGTGCCACTGTTGGTCTGCACCGCGGTCGCCGACGCCGGCGCCACCGACAGATTGAACAGGCCCGGGTCGGAGGTCGGCACCAAGGCCTTGGTCAGGCGCACCCGCGGCAACAGCGTGATCGGGTAGTCCTCGACCTCGCCGCTGTCGGACAGGCCGGTCGCGCTCTGCACTTGCGCCGTCGTGTAACCCAGGCGCAGGCGCGCATAGCTTTCGCCGGCGACATAGGTCGCGCCGGTGGGGATCGTCCAGTTCAAGGCCACGTTGCCGTTGCCGGTCACCGCCGCGCAGGCGCGCTCGCCGGTTTCGAACGTGCCGTTGCGGTTGAAGTCGATCCAGCCGCACAACTGCGGCGTCGCGCCGGCGACGGTCTGGAAGCCGGCCACCGGCACCGACAAGCTGTAAGTACCGACGCCGATGATCGGCAAGGACGCGAAGGCATTGTCGGTATCGCCGGCGGCGTTGGTGCTGGCGCGCGGGCTGGTCGCCGGTGCCGGCGTGATATAGGCCGTGCCGTTCGGAATCGTCAACGGCAGGGTCGGGTCGATCGTCAGGCTGGCGCCGAGGGTAAGGCCCGAATTGACGTGGCCGGCCATGCCGTAGCTGGTCGGCGCGTCGCTGAAGTCTTCGTCGACGGTGATCGTAACGGTGTAGCCATCCGCTCCCAGATCGCCGGGCGTGGCCGCAGTGGGGTTGCCGATGCCGATTCCGAGCGGGATGGAAGTGAACGTGCCGTTGAGTTGCGCAGTGCCGCAACCCGAGGTGGTCGCCGGGTCGCCGCAGGCGATCGTGGGCGCATTCGACGAGCCGCGCAAACGCGTATTGGCGAGCGTGGTGGTCAACAAACCGCCGATCACGGTCCAGGTCGAACCCGCGGGCGCGGTCATGAAGGTCGAGGCAAAACCAGCGCCGGCACCGGTGCCGCCGAGGCGGGCGAAATGGAAGCGCGGGTTCACCACCGGACGGCTGAAGCTATAGGTCAGCGTACCCATGGCCTGTTGCCCGCCCGCAGCCACGACGACCAAGGTGCCGGGGGTAAGGAAATTGAAGGTCTCGGAAACCAGGTCGATGCGCGGATCGTAGGCGGTGGGAGGATTGCCGCCGAAAGACAATCCGCCTGCGGTGATCGAGGTGGCCGACGTCCCGGGCACGCCGCCGCCGGTCGCGGCAGTCAGCACCAGTCCGGAGAGATAGGTCGTCTGGGTGCCCGTCGCTGCATCGACATCGGGGTTCTGTTCCGAAGCCAGCGCCGGTCCGGCCGCGGCGACGCCGACGATGGCAGCCGCCAATGCGGCTCGAAGGCAGGCGATGCGGTTCCCGGTATGCCGGAATCCCGGACTCGAGCTCGCCTGGCCCGGATTGCGCACGCGCAAACGGTTCCCCATCGCTCCCCCTTGTTCCCACCCCGTGCCCGACGGCTGTGCTCACTCGGCGAGCGGCCCCTAATGGAACATGAAGCACAATCAAGTGGAAGCTAAGCGCATGCAGGCTGCATGTCAAAGCGCAAGTCGGGGTTACCAGGCAGATTTGGCAGTCGGCTCAGGCATCGCCTGAACGGACTGAATGGGACGCCGCGGCGACCGCGGCCCGCAACGCCCTAGGCGCACCTAGCCCGGCCCTCGCTGAGCGAGCGGAGCGTGGCCGCGGGTTTCGGCACCCTGCCGCTCGTAACGTTCGCGCCCCTGCCGTTCTCGTGCACCGCACTGTGACTCTACGGCGGAAGCAACCCGCTGGATGTCCGATCGCGTGGCGGCTACGCGCGGCCGGCTCTCTCAGCCTCGGCGACGATGAGTCGCCGGCTATGGATTTCGCAGTCGCGCAGCGCGTTCGCTATGCGAATCTCACGGCCGGGCCAAGTCAGGCCCTGCCATCCGGTGCTCGCGCAGTCCCGTACATTGCCCGGCGGGCGAGCCCGCTACAGCACCGTGCACGAGAAACTGAACGTCGCGACTGCACCTACCGGCATAGCGCCCATGGCCACGCCCGTCGCCAGATCGCTGATGAGGATCGGACTCGGCGAAGTCGGACAGGCACCGGCGGTTGCACTGCTGCAGGTAACCACATTGCCAGCCGGGCAATTCAAACCGCTGCCCGGCGCGTCGCGCACGATGGCGCCGGTTACCGATACTGGGCCGTTGTTGGTGACGCGCAAGCTGTATTGCGTAGTGGCTCCGCGCACCAAGCTATCGTTGGCCTGATCGTTGTCGCCGGCCAGCGGCGTATTGGTCTTGGCGATGACGAGGTCGGCGACCTGGGCGATGTTGGTGTAGGTGCAGACGATGGCGCTGCCCGCAACGGTCGCGGCGGCATTCAATGTCACGCTGCGATTGGGCAGATCGTTGCTCGCCGTACCACCGGCACCGAGTCCGCTGCAGGAAATGCCGCCGAGCAGATAACCGGCCGGCAACGGCGCCTCGGTGACAGTGGTCGCGGTGCCTGCGGTGGTCAACACCTGGACCGGTCCGGCCACGCCGGTGCCTGCCGTGACGGTGGTGATGTCGTGATTGGCGATACCGTTCGTACCGCTGAACGAAAACGTGCCGACGCCGTTCTGGGTGACTTTCACGACCTGCACGGTCGGCAGCCGCGTATTGGTCGCGATGCAGCTGATTTCGCTGAGGCTGGCGTTGGCGCTGTTCGGCGTGGTCGGCGGCCCGACCGGCGCGCTGATCAGACTGAAGAAAGTGCGAGTGGTGCCGGCAGCGCCGAGCGTCACCGTGGCACCGGAGCGGTCGGTACAGGCGATGCTCGAGCTGTAATTGCTCAGGCTGGTGCCGGTGCCTGCAATTTCGCTGACGGTGATGAGCGTCGCGAGCGGCACCGGTACCCAGTCGGTGGTGCCGCCGTTACCGACATTGGCGACCGCACCGCTGTTGGTCTGCACCGCGGTCGCCGAGGCCGGCGCCACCGACAGATTGAACAAGCCCGGGTCGGAGGCAGGAGCCAACGTCTTGGTCAAACGCACGCGCGGCAGCAGGGTGATCGGGTAATCCTCGACTTCGCCGCTGTCGGCGGAAACGGTCGGAATTTGAACCTCGGTGGTGGTGTAGCCCAGGCGCAAGCGCGCATAGCTTTCGCCGGCGATATAGGTCGCGCCAGTCGGAATCGTCCAGCTCAAGGCCACGTTGCCGTTGCCGATCACCGCCGCGCAGGCGCGCTCGCCGGTTTCGAACGCACCGTTGCGGTTGAAGTCGATCCAGCCGCATAACTGCGGCGTCGCCCCGGGCACGGTCTGAAATCCTGAAACCGGTACCGACAGCGTATACGTGCCGACACCGACCGGCGGCAAGGACGCGAACGCATTGTCGCCGTCGCTGTTGGCCGTCGTGCTGGCTAGCGGATTCGAGGCATCGAGCGCCGCGGTCGTGTAGTGCACGGTATTGACTGTATCGGCTTCTCCCGGGTGCGCGCCGGCCGCTGGCGTCGATGCAGTACCCATGAATAATCCGCTGATCGCATGCTGGGCTGCGCCGTAACTGGCAGGCGCATCACTCACGTCGTCGTCGATGGTGATCGACAGGCCGTATCCATCCGGACCGAGAGTTTCTGTCGCCCCGGCGCCGATGGCATTCATCCGGTTGGCGACGAAAAAAGTGATGACCCGATAGGTCCCGTTGACTTGGAACGTGCCACAACCGGCGCTTGCGGAGGTCAGGCAATCTACTACTCCTCCTCCGCTGTTGAAATTCGAGCGTACCCGCGGCATACCCTGACCAGGCACACCGGTCGGCGCGGTACCCACAACCAAGCGAGTGCCTGCGCCCGGCCCCAGTGCGGTTAAAGTCGCGCCCGGGGTTACCGCCGTGTCGACAGTCCAGGCCGTGGTGCTCCTCCCGTTGTTACCAGCAGACCATTCGGTGACGTGAAAACGCGGATTGGTGACCGGGCGACTGAAGGTGAAGGTCAAGGTTCCCGCCTGTTGCTCGCTACCGACAGCGAGGACCGCCGAGCCGGGCGTAATCAATCGATAGGTGAGCTGGGCGATGTTGATCGGCGGATCGAAGTAGCTGTTGGTCGTCGCCGAGTGCCCACCGGTGCCACTGTAAGTGGTCGGCCCGGTGCCGCCCGCGGTCACGTTGACCGTGACCCCGGAAGGAAACGGCGTATTGCTGCCGAACCCGGTCGGCACGCCATTGCTTTCCGCGGCGAACACTCCGGTTGCGGAGCCGCCCCACAGCGAAAAGCAAACCAACAGTGCGACGACATGACGCATCGACTTGCTGCGGGCGATCGAGCTTTGTGCCGTTGTCGTGTTCATCATCCACCTAGTTGTGATCGCGTGCGAAGTACCCGAACCGACATCGGAAACGGTCATTCAGTGTTTCGACGAGGCCGTCCGCCCCGTACTCGGGCTGTCCATGCCCGCGCCAGTGCACGCAGCCGGTCATGGCTGCGTAAAACCTTCACCACGCCAGGGCCATCGTGACGATATCTCCCCAACCCCGGGGCAACCGGCCTCTTCTTGGCCGACCCCATATTATGCGAACACCGTCACAAATATCGTGCCAGGGGCGAACCTCAGTCAATACGTCCTATTTGGCCTGGCCGGGACCCACATCTTTGACGTGCAGGGCAGATCACTGACGCACAGCGTCAGATGTGGGTAATCGGCTGGAGACATCGAACGACGGACATCGGTATGAGCCATTCCGCGCGGGGTCATCGAAACTCAAGGCCGCATGGCAAGCAGGCGCCCGGTGAATGGAAGACCTTGGCGCCTTCACACTTCCAACGTCATCCCCGGCCGCGCCAGCTGCACCTCGACCCCGAAACGCTCGCCGATCTCGCCGGCCAGCGCTTCGCGCGCCTTGTCTTCGCCGTGGACCAAGGCCAACGCCGGATGGCCGGCGATCTGGCCGTACCACTCGATCAGGCCTTTCTGGTCGGTGTGCGCCGACAGCCCGCCGATGGTGTGGCGCTGGGCGTTGGCGCGGACGTCCTTGCCGTGGATGCGCACCCATTGCGCGCCGTCGACCAGGCGCCGGCCGATCGTGCCTTCGGCCTGGTAGCCGACGAATACGACATGGGTCTGCGGCTTGCCGAGGTTGTGCTTGAAGTGATGCAGGATGCGCCCGGCATTGGCCATGCCGGAACCGGCGATGACGATGGCGCCGCGTTCGATGCGGTTGATCGCCATCGACTCCTCGGCGCTCGCGGTCAGGCGCAGGTTCGGCAACTGGAACGGGTTGGGTTTTTCCTTCCACACCCGCAGCGCGTCTTCGTCGAACAATTCGGCGTGGCGGTCGTAGACCGCGACCACCTTGGCCGCCATCGGGCTGTCGAGAAAGATCTGCCAGCGCGACAGGTTCCACTCGTCCCAGTACTTGGCGAACCAGTACAACAGCTCCTGGCTGCGGCCGACCGCGAACGCGGGGATCAATACATTGCCGCCGTCGTTCCAGGCCCGTTCGAGGATGCGGCCGAGTTCGAGGATGGTTTCGGCGCGGTCCTTGTGCAGGCGGTCGCCGTAAGTCGATTCCATCAGCACCAGGTCGGCCTGCGCGATCGGCGCGGGGTCGCGCAGGATCGGCGTGCCCTTCGGCCCGATATCGCCGGAAAACACCAAGGTGCGTCCTTCGGCGCGCAACTCGACCACCGACGAACCGAGGATATGGCCGGCCTCGCGGAACTCGATTTCGACGCCCGGCAGGATGCTGCGGCGACTGTCGTAGGGCAACGGCTCGACGCGTTGCATGGTCGCCTCGACGTCTTCGCGCGTGTACAGCGGCAAGGCCTCGGCTTGGCCCTGCGCGCGCCGGCGGTTGCTGCGCTCGGCTTCGCTCTCGGCGATCGACGCCGAGTCCAGCAGCATGATCCGCATCAACTCGGCGGTCGCGGCCTGGGCGTAGATCGGCCCGCGGAAACCGCGCCGCACCAGCAAGGGCACGCGGCCGATGTGATCGATGTGGGCGTGGCTGATCACCAGCGCGTCGAGCGCGGCGACCTCGAACGCGAAGGGATCGAAGTTGCGCCGTTCCGCTTCGGGGCTGCCCTGGATCATGCCGCAGTCGAGCAAGATGCGATGGCCGCCGGCCTCGACCTCGTGCAGGGAACCGGTGACTTCGCCGGCCGCGCCGTGGAAATGGACTCGCATGCAATGAACTCCGCCGGTGCGCCGGTCTCGATCGACAAAGCCGCACGCTAGCACGGCCCCCGCGAAGGTCTGCGCCCACGCCTGCGGGCGAGTCCGGCGCGCCGCCGGGCGGCCGTGCCTCGACGCGGCAAGCCGCTGCGGCGCGAACCGCTGAACTCGGCGCAGCGGCTGCGCACACCGGGCAAAACTGAACGGATTCGCGCCACCCCACATGACCTTCGACACCTTTCCCGGCCCCGGAACGGGACTATCGTCCGCCCGTGATCCGGGAAAGACCGAGCCGAGCCGCTCCGAAATCCGCCACACTCCCGATTCGTATTTCGCCAACGCCTCTCCGGCTGGAGTCCGCTGTGACCTTCAAAAAACCGCAAGTCCTGCTGTTGTCCCTCGCCATCGCCACGGTCGTGGCCGCCTGCGGCAAGCAGGAAACCCCTGCCCCGACCGCGCCGGCCGCCGCCGACAAGCCGGCCGAAACCAGCGCGCTGACGCTCGACGAGAGCAAGCTGCCGCCGGTCAACCGTTTCGTCGTCGCCGACCTGGACACCGCCAAGGACGCCTGCACCGACTTCGGCGGATACGTCAACGGCAAGTGGCTCGCCGCCAACGCCATCCCGGGCGACCGCACCTCGTGGGGCGCGTTCGAAATGCTCGATGAGCGTTCCACCGCGGTGCAGCGCCAGATCGCCGAACAGGCGGCGGCCGACAGCAAGGCCAGCGGCGTGGAGAAGATCGTCGGCGACCTGTGGTCGACCGGCATGGACGCGGCCAAGATCAACGCCCAGGGCCTGGAACCGCTGAAGGGCGACCTGGCCAAGATCGACACGCTCGACAGCGCCGAGAAGATCTCCGACTACCTGCGCACGTCCGCCGCCACCGGCGACAACCCGCTGTTCGGCTTCGGCGCCGAAGCCGACTTCAAGGATTCGGCCAACAACATCGCCTACGCCTCGCAGGGCGGCCTGGGCCTGCCGGACACGCCGTACTACTCCGACGCCAAGCACAAGGACAAGCTCGCCGCGTACGAGGCCCACATCGCCAAGGTGCTCGAACTCGGCGGCACCCCGGCGGCCGACGCCGCCAAGCAGGCCAAGGACGTGATCTCGTTCGAGACCCGCCTGGCCAAGGCCTCGAAGTCGCGCGAAGACCTGTCGCGCGACGTCTCGCTGTACTACAACCCGGTCAGCCCGGCCGACGCCGACAAGCTGACCCCGAATTTCTCCTGGACCAAGTTCTTCGAATCGCAGGGCGTGGCCCTGCCGAAGATGTTCTCGCTCGCCGTGCCGGCCTTCCACCAGGAAGTCAGCAAGATGATCGGCGAAGTCCCGGCCGAGCAGTGGAAGGCCTACCTGCGCTTCCACGCCATCGACGGCGCCTCGCCGTATCTGTCGGACGCTTTCGTCGAAGAGAACTTCAACTTCTACAGCAAGACCCTGCGCGGCCAGAAGGAACTGAAGGAACGCGGCAAGCGCGTGCTCGACACCATCGAAGGCCAGGCCGGCGAAGCGCTGGGCCAGATGTACGTCAAGGTCGCCTTCACTCCGGAATCCAAGGAGCGCATGCAGACCCTGGTCAAGAACCTCAGCGAGGCCCTCAAGGTTCGCATCGAAAACCTGACCTGGATGAGCGCCGACACCAAGAAGAAGGCGATCGAGAAGTGGGCCAGCTTCACGCCCAAGATCGGTTACCCGGACAAGTGGCGCGACTGGAACGGCCTGGCCACCAGCCGCGACAGCTACTACGCCAACATCAAGGCGGCCAACGAGTTCAACTACAAGTGGAACCTGGGCAAGGTCGGCAAGCCGGTCGACAAGACCGAATGGGGCATGCCGCCGCAGATGGTCAATGCCTACTACAACCCGTTGCAGAACGAGATCGTGTTCCCGGCCGCGATCCTGCAGCCGCCGTTCTTCGATCCGAAGGCCGACGACGCCACCAACTACGGCGGCATCGGCGCGGTGATCGGCCACGAGATGACCCACGGCTACGACGACCAGGGTTCGCGTTTCGGGCCGACCGGCAACATGGAAGTGTGGTGGGCGCCGAGCGACGCCAAGGCGTTCTCCGGCCTCACCGACAAGCTGATCCAGCAGTTCAACGGCTATGAAGCCGCACCCGGCCAGCACGTCAACGGCAAGCACACGCTCGGCGAGAACATCGCCGACCTCGGTGGCCTCGCCACCGCCTACGACGCGATGAAGAAGGCCGCCGGCGACACCCCGGACCCGAAGACCGACGGTTTCACCCGCGACCAGCGCTTCTTCCTCAACTGGGGCACCGTGTGGCGCCGCAACTTCACCGCCGAGGAAATGAAGGTGCGTCTGCAGACCGACGAGCACGCCCTGGCCAACTTCCGCGCGATCGGTGCGCCGTCGAACCTGCCGGCCTTCGCCGCGGCGTTCTCGTGCAAGCCGGGCCAGCCGATGGTCCGCGAGGGCGACAAGCAGGTCGTGATCTGGTGATCCATCGCGGCGCGGCCCCCGGGCCGCGCCGCAGCCAAGCAGTGGAACGAAAGGCCCGGGTTTCCCGGGCCTTTTCTATTCCCGCTGCGCCCTCATCCGGCCTGCGGCCACCTTCTCCCGCCAGCGGGAGAAGGAACAACAAGAGCTCGCTTTTACGCGCCCTCTCCCGCTTGCGGGGTGAGCGAACGCCGCTTGCGAGCCACTGGCTCGCGCGTTCGCGAACGCCCGAACGCCATGCGTTCGGGCCGGGGCCCTGGTTGGGCTGAGAGCCTGGCGAATCTGTCCCCTCCCCGTCCCCCAACCGCCAAACCCGTTCATCGCCGCCCCCGGGGCTGTTGTTAAACTCCCGCATCCCCAGGATGGAATACGCGATGTCGACCCTACGCCCGCTTGCCTGCGCCCTCGCCCTCAGCCTGATCGCCGGTCTGGCCTCGCCGAACGCCGATGCCGCCAAGAAGAAGGCGGCCGCCAAGCCGAAGGCGCCCGCCGCCGCATCGGCCTGCAGCGACTTCTACGCCAGCGCCAACGCCGACTGGCTGCGCAGCAATCCCTTGTCCGGCGCCGGTTCGGTGTCCTCGCTCGAAACCCTTGCCGCCAATGCGCGCAAGCAGCAGTTGGAACTGCTCAACAGCGCGATGACCGCGCCGCAGGGCAACGTGCAGAAGCTGCTCGGCGACTTCTGGGCCAGCGGCCTGGACGAGGCCGCGGTCGAACGCGACGGCTCGCAGCCGATCGCTCCGCTGCTGGGCCGCATCAACGCGATCAAGAAGGCCAAGGAAATCCCGGCCTCGATCGCCGCGCTGCACCAGGTCGGCATCCCGGTCGCCTTCAACTTCGGCGCCGACATCGACCTGCAGGACCTGGAACGCCACATCGGCTATTTCAGCCAGGGCGGCCTCGGCCTGCCCGACCCGGCCTATTACACGCGTAGCGACGCCGATACCCGCCAGCTGCTCGGCCACTACAACAACTACGTGCAGAAGATCCTGACCCTGACCGGCACGTCCAAGGACAAGCTGGCGGCCGAGTCGCTGTTCGTGATCGATCTGGAAACCCGCATCGCCCGCGCCTCCAAGTCGCTGCCGGACCTGCGCGACCCGCGCGCCAACTACGCCCCGGTCGCGGTCGCGACCCTGGCCAAGCAGTACAAGAACCTGCAGCTGGATGCCTTCCTCAAGGCCCAGGGCGTCACCGACGACAGCGTCTCGCTGGCCAACCCGCAGTTGTTCGCCGAACTCGACAAGCTGCTCGGCAGCCTCAAGCCCGACCAGTGGAAGACCTATCTGCGCTGGCGCGTCGGCGATTCGATGGCGCCGTACCTGGCCAAGCCGTTCCGCGACGCCGAGTTCGAATTCCGCGGCCGCGTGCTGCGCGGCCAGGCCGCACCGGCGCCGCGCCAGCAGGCCGTGCTCGACGCGATCACCCTCGCCGCCGGCCCGATGGTCGGCCACGAATACGCCGCGCGCTATCTGCCGGCCGCGACCGATGCGCGCGCCGAACAGATCGCCGCCCAGCTGCGCGACGCCGTGGGCAAGGCCATCGACGCCGACACCCGCTTCAGCGACGCGGTCAAGCAGGAAGCGCGCGCCAAGCTCGGCAAGCTCAAGATCGAAGTCGGCACGCCCAAGCGCGATCTCGACTACAGCGTGCAGCCGATGGGCCGCGGCAGCTTCGGCAGCAACATGCTGATCGCCTCGACCTGGCGCCACCGCGAGGAAATGAAGCGGATCGGCCGCGGCAACGCCGACCGTCGCTGGGACGTGCTGCCGCAGGAGCCGTCGCTGGCCTACGACATCGCCCAGAACCGTCTGATCGTGACCGCGGCGATGCTGCAGGCGCCGGTCCTCGACCTGAGCAAGCCCGAGGCCGCGCAGTACGGTTCCTACGGCGCCCTGGTCGGCGCCGAGCTGACCCACGGCTTCGACAGCCGCGGCCGCTACGTCAACGCCAAGCAGGAAGTGCGCGACTGGTGGACCCCGGCCGAAGTCTCGGCCTGGGACTCGCTGGCCAGCCGCGTCGCCACGCAGTACAGCGCCGAGCCCTATCCGGGCCTCAGCGGGGTCAAGGTCAACGGCAACCAGGTCCGCGAAGTCGCCATCGCCGACCAGGCCGGCGTCGAACTGGCGTGGTCGGCGTTCCGCGCCGCCTCGCCGGCGGCGACCAAGGACGCCAACCAGGCCTTCTTCCGCGCCTGGGCCGGCCTGTGGGCGCAGCAGTTGAGCCCGGAAGTCGCCGCGCAGCGTTCGGCCGCCGGCATCCACGCCCCGGGCCAGTGGCGTACCAACGTGCCGCTGTCGAACCTGGCCGCGTTCGGCGAGACCTTCGGCTGCAAGGCCGGCACTGCGATGCAGCGCAAGCCCGATCAGCAGATCAAGGTGTTTCCCTGATTCAAGCGGGCTGATCAACGCAAGTCGATCGCAGCGAGCTGATCGCAGCGACGCATAGCGATAACGAAAAGCCCGGCGCAAGCCGGGCTTTTTCGTTGCCTGCCTCCACCGCGCAAGCTCAGAGCAAGGACAGTGCGTGCACCTGCGTGCGCTGGGTGTCGATGTCCAAGACCCGGCCCTGGTCGTCGTACAGCAGCAAGCGACCGTCCTGTTCGCGCATCGACACCGCCGCGCCGTAGGGCCAATCGATCGCCGCGAGCGAGGCCGCGTCGTTGAAGCGGACCAGGTGGAAGCGCATCGCCTCTTCGCCGTACAAACCGACCAGAAAGCCGTTGGCGAGCGACTTGATGCTGCAGTCGCGCAGCTTGCCCAGCCCGTGCGCCGGCAAGCGCAGGCTGCGCCGATGGTTCGCCCACGAATACGCCAACAACATGCCGTCCTCGTCGGCCGAAACGTCCAGCAATTGCGCGCCGGTGATCGGGTGCAGACGCAGGCGTTGTTCGAGGCTCTCGGGCACCGCATCGCGCGAGCGCAACGCACGCCGCGGTAGCCGGTAATGCCAGCAACTCGCGCCGCGCACGTCCTGGATCAGGAACAACTCGTCGGCGGCGAAATACTCCGCCGCGATCACCCGGCTGTTGGGCTCGCTGACGCTCCACAACACGTCGAGCGAGGGCCGCGCCGCGTCGACCACCAGCAGGCGGTCGTTCGACACCAGCGACCAGGCGATGCCGTCGTAGCGATCGGCCGCGAACTGGATCGGCATCACCCCGAGGTCGACGATCTCGTGATGGGCGAGGTCGAGGCGGGCGATACGCGACACCGCCTCGCGCGGCGCGATCGCCAGCGCGACCTGCAGGCTGTCGGCGATCGCCAGTTTGTAGGCCGGCACCGCGTAACGGCGGATGCTGCGGCCGTGGCGATCGATCATCGCGACGCCGGCTTCGCCGAGCGCGGCGAGATAACGGCCCTCGCCGATGGCGACGATATCGTGCGCGGTGTGCAACCCGGCCGCAGGCGCCTGCCAGCGTTGCTCGTCCTGGCTCTCCCACAGTCTGCGCCCGGCCATCGCCGGCACGTCCCACGCCGGCAGATCGGCGCGCAGCCAGGGGTCGCCGGACAACTTCAGCAAGCGCTCCAATTGCGGGCGGTCGAGGGCGTTCGCGCAGGCGGCGCGGTCGGCCGCGAGCGCCGGCAACACACGGGTGGCCAGCATGCGCACGGCCTTGCCCTTGCCCTTGTCCTGGCTGGCGAGCAAGGCTTCGGCCATTGCCGCGCGCGGCAACGGCGGCGAGGCCGGGTCGGCCAGGGTCGCGATGCGTTCGGCGTAGTGTTCGATCGTGTCGGGCAGCAGGCTGGCGCGTTGCACCAGCGCGCGCGCCGACAATTCGTCGCCGGCCGCTTCGGCCGCGAGCAACCAGCGACCGGCCTGCTCGCGCAGCTCCGGGGCGGGCCAGACCGCGTCGACCGCGGCCAGCCATTGGCCCCGCTCGACCAGCGCCTGGCCCCACTCGCGACGCAGCCTGCCGGCGTGTTCGGGGTGGTCTTTTTCCAACATCGCGATGGCCGCGGCGAAGGCATTGTCGCGGCGCGCGACCAGGATCGCGCGCGCGCTGTCGCCGGACAGCATCAGCAAGCGGATGATGGTTTCCGCCGGCATGTCCCAGCCCAGCGCGAGTTCGGCCGCCTGCGCATGGCGCTGGTGGCGGACCAGATAATCCAACGCTTCCTGACGTGCGTTGAGCAGCTCGGCGAGCACGAACACGGCTTCGTCGACCCGGCCCTGGCGGTCGAGTTTGTCGAAGGCCTGGCGATAGAGTTTGCGCAGATGCTCGCGCTCGTAATCGCCGAGACCGATGTCGGTCGCGGCCTGGCGCTCGCCGCCGAGGCTGAGGTCGCCGCGTCGGCCCGGCGTGCCGAAGGCCTGGCCCAGCGAGTCGCCGCGGCCGTCGATCGGCAAGGCATTGCGCAGCGCCTCGCCGAGATCGCCTTTTTCGAACTGCGCCATCATCCGGCGCAGGTAGGCGCCCTGGCGCATGCCGATCAGTTTCGAGGCGCGGCTCGCCATCGCGAAACGCACCAGGGCCTGTCGCCACGGTTGCGGCGCGCGCGGCGCCGCGCGTGCACGCAGGGTGCCGGCGGCGCCGTTGCGCGCTTGCGTGCCGCTGCGCGAGGGTGCCGGCTCGCCCGACAAACCCGGAAAACGCCGCAACAGCCAATCGGCCATGCCGTCGCGTCCGCCGGTGACGCGTTCGCGCAAGCTCGGCGGCACCTCGCCGACTGCACCGCCGCGCGCACGCCGCAGGAACTCGCCCTGCTCCTTGCTCGGCGGTGGAATGCGGTCGCTCAGCACTTCGCGCACGCGCTTGCCGGCGAGCCGGTCGTGGCGCGGCGCACGCAGGCTGAGGCGGCCGTCATAAGTGTCGTGCAGGGCGTAGTCGTCGATGTCGATGACCAACGAAGGGTCCAGCGCCTGCGCTTGAGCGAAATGCAGCGGCTGCAAGCGCCCGCCGACCACCAGTTGCACGTCGGCCGGCGCCAGCGCGGCGAGCTCGTCGGCGGTCAACGGCCCCGCGTACAGGCCGTGTGCGCCGATGCGGCACAAAGGCACGCCGGGCGCTTGCCTGCATTGCATCGGCCGCGCTTGCTCGAAGCAGAGCACGTCGCCGTCGTCGAAACGCCAGGCGCGGCAGCCCATCGTCCACGCGTGCAGAATGCGTTCGGCGCGCCGTTCCGGCGCCAGCCAGTCGGCGCCGAACCACAGCCCCGCCACCGGCTGCCAGCCGCGCCAGACCGGGTAGCGGACCGTCGCATCGGCCCCCTCGCCCGCCTTGTTATTCGTTTCAGCCATCGTCTCCCCCTGTGTAGACGAGCATCTTTCGCGCGCCGTCGCGCAGCACCACCAAACGGCCTTGCAGGTCGACCAAGGCGATCAGGTCGGCGTCGACGGCGACGCTGACCGTACTGATCGGACTCGGCGATTCGTACAGCACCGAGCGCTCTTGCGCACCGATGCGCAGCAGCGCCTTGCGGTCCGGACGCAAGGCGATCAAACCGATGTCGTCGCCGTCGGGCTGGCCCAGCCCGACCACTTTCCAGTCGGCCGGCAGGACGATTTCGTGCTCGGTAAACGGGCGCTCGGCGGTGCGCATGAAGACCCGCCAGATGCTGGAGCGTTCGCCGCCGTGCCCGCCGACGACCTGCTCGACGCAGCAGCCGCCCTGCCAGCTGTCGAGAGAACAGCGGCCGCTCAGGAAAGCGCTACGGGCTTGGCCTTGGAACGCAGCGCAATCCAGAGCCTCGGCGTGAAGACTCGAGTGCAGATGCAGGTGGCCATCATGGCAGCGCAAGTACACCACCTGCGCGACACTGGTCCGCGCGATCGCCAAGACTTGCTCGGCCACGACCTCGCACGCGCTCGGGCCGGACCTCTGCAACGTCCACGACAGCAGCTTGCGTTGACCGGAAAGCAGCAACAAACGCCGATGGCCGGAGCCCTGTTTCAACCAGACACAAGGCAACAGACGCGCCTTGCCGGTGGTGACATCGAGATCCCCGGGCGGCGGCAGCGGCATCCTGCTCATGCCATCGAGCTGCCAGCCTTCCAGCCATTCCTCTTGCGCAATCACTCCCGCGAAATGACGCTCATTGAGGGTCGCGGCGAGCAGCGACTTGCCTTTGCCCCAGCGCGCGGTCTTCGGCGCCTGCAAGCGCATCGCCTCGTTCGACGGCAAACGATAGACGTTGGCGGCGTTTTCGCCGGCGAGCGGCACGGCGAGGTAGCGGCCGCCGCAGGAGATCAACGGTGGCTGCTTCAGCGACAACTTGCCGCCGCCGTGTGCGCCGGTCGTCACCTCGGTCAGGCGCGACACCGCAACCCGCTCGAATTCGCCGCGCAGCAAGGCGCTCGAACGCTCCGGCGGCGGCAGCGACAGGCGCAGTTCGCGCCGTGCCTGACGCGAGGCGATGGTCACCGCGAGCTGCTGTTCGGCTGCGCGCGCGACATCGACCCGGTGTCCTAGGCCATAACCGGCTGCATGCGCACCGATCGACCAGCGCTCGCCCGGGCTCGGATCGGCGTCGTCGAGCGCACACCGCCATTCGCGTTCGTGTCGATCGCGTGCGTCCTGTGCATTGCCCTCGCCGCCCGGCACCAGGCTGCGCGCCTGCAACAATTGCTTGAGCCGTTCCGGCGCATCGGCCGGATGCAGTACCCCGGGCGCGCCGAGCACGCCCCAGGCGAAGCGCGCCTTCGCCGCCTGCGCGCGCTCGGCCAGCAAGATCCACATCGCCACGTGCACCAGGCGCGGCGCACCGAGTTGGCCCGGGCCGGTGTCGAACACAGCGGCGGTCAGCGCGTCGGCTTCGCGCGCGACCAGTTTCGGCGACAGGAACAGATGCTCGCCGCCGGCGGCGCGGCGGTCGAATTCTTCCGGCACCTCGTCGGCCAGCGCCCACTCGCTCAACAACAGGCGTTCGTAGTGGCCGCGCCGGCGCAGATCGTCGATGCCCTCGGGCTCGGCCACGCCGTGCTGGGCGCGCATCCGGAACGCGCCGAGCATCGGGTGCAGGCGCAGCAGCAGCTCGCCGAGCAGGTCGACGATGTCGGCATCGAACCAGTCCAGCCACGGCCGCCAGGGTTTCAGCGCCTCGGGTACGCGCATCGGCTCAGCTCCGCCAATGCGCGCGGATCTGCGCGATCAGCTCGTCGCTCGCCGGCAGCGCCCGATGCAGCGGCACGATCTGCATCGGCTCGGGCCACAGCAGCAAGGGCGATTGCCGATGCCGGCGCGCGACCGCGCGCAGCAGCAGGTCCAGCGGCAAGTCCGGGCGTTGCGTGGTCGGCAGCCACAATGCTGGCGCCTCCTGGCACGGCGCGATATAGGCCACGCCGTCGCTCCACGGCAGCGCATCGCCGGCTCCGGTGACGATGACGGCATCGGCGTTCGCGGTCAGCATCAGCGCCTCGCGCTTGCGCGCCTCGATGCGCGCGAGCGCGTCGAGCAAGCCCTGCGCCGCCGCGCCGATCCCGATCGCGCCTTGCGGCGCGGGCGGGTCGGCCTGTGCCCGCCAGCGCCACTTCATGTCGGCGCGGCGACCCGTTCGACCAGCCGCGCGCGTTCGGCGGCGAGCTCGGGCGGAATCGAATGCGGGTCGAAGTTGGCGTCGATCTCGCGCAACAAGGCTTCGGCGATGGTCGCCGAGCCCGGCGCGTCGGCCGCGGCGTGCAGGCAGCTGCGTGCGGCTTCGATCAGCCGCGCGGCGCGCGACACCGGCTGCAGCACCGCGTGTTCGACCGCGGCGCGCAGGGTCGGGTTGGCCGCCGCCGACAGCGAATCGCGCAAGGCGTCCTGGGCCGCGGCCTGGGCCTCGCGGGTCGGCATCACGTAGAACAGCGGCCACAGGTCGGCGGCGGTCGCGGTATCGCGGCCTGCAAGCACCGTCGCCGCGGCGATCAGGCGTTGGACCTTGACGATGCGTCGGTCCGACAGGCTCAGGCCGGCGCTGCGCAATCGGCGGATCGCATCGGCCAGCAAGCCGCGCGCCGGGCCCATGCTCACCTGCGGCACGCGCCGGCTCAGCAGGTCGATGTCGGCCAGCTCGGTGCGGTGCTCGACCGCGGCGCGCTCGGACTGCCAACCGCCTTCGAGCAGCGCTTCGAGTTGGTGGTCCGGCACCGGCTCGACGAACAGATGCAACAGGAAACGGTCGGCGAACGCCGCCAGCGACTCGTCGTCGGGCAGAGCGTTCGCGGCGCCCACGCAGACCCGCAGCGGGCAGTCGAGCTGGGTATGGCCACGACGGAAGCGGCGCTCGTTGAGCACGCCGAGCAAGGTGTTGAGGATCGCGGTCGAACCAAGGAAGACCTCGTCGAGGAAAGCGACTTCCGCCTCCGGCAACATGCCGGTGACGTCGGTCTCGACCACGCCCTCGCGCAGCCGGCGAAGATCGACCGGGCCGAACAACTCGGCCGGCTCGGTGAAGCGCCCGAGCAAGTATTCGAAGTAACGCCCGCCGAGCGCGGCGGCGACGCGCCGCACCACCGCGCTCTTGGCGGTGCCGGGCGGGCCGATGATCAGCAAATGTTCCTGGGCGACCGCGGCGAGCACGATCAGCTCGGCGAGTTGCTCGCGCTCGACCAGGCCGGTCGTGGCGGAATGGACGGCATCGCGGACGCGGGCCGCGGCCTGCTCTGCGGCGGAAGGTTCGGGCGAAAAAGTCATCGACGGACGGCCTGGATCCTTGGCGTCGCCACCGGCGGACGGCGCACTGGCGGCGCGCGGTCCTGCGGCGGCGGGCTTGCTGACGGGGCGTGGTTCGCGGCCCGGAAACGGACCTGCGCCACAGTTCGCACTGTAGGCGCAGCACTCCTCGAACCGCAACCGGCACCGCGGTACGGTCGAGATCGCGGACCTATCCTGCGCGGTTTTTCTTTACGCTATATGCCGCCACGCCCGGCCAGGATGCCGTCATGCCCGATACCTCTCTCGACGATCTGCTCGCCGCGCTGGCCGCCAGCCCGCACAACCCGGCGCTCGGCATGCTGGTCGTCAACGCCTGCCTGAACGAGTCCGACCCGGACGCGCTGATCCGTGCGATCGAACTCGGCGGCGACGCCCTGCTGGCCGACCCGACCCAGCGCGACGCCGCGCTGCGCCTGCTGCTGGAGCACCGCCACGATGAACGCGTGGTGCGGATCGCCCCGGAGAATTCGGCGGCGTCGCTGTTCGCGCGTTCGCGCTTGCTGCTCGGCGAAGGCCGCCGCGAAGACGCCCGCAGCCTGTACCAGCAGGCCATCGCCCTCAACCCGGCGCTCGAAGACGCCGCCCTGGCGACCGAGCTGGCCGGCAAGGTGATCTCGCTGGCCAACGCGCGACGCATGCAATCGGGCAGCCTGCAGACCAGCATCGCCAACGACGACACCGATGCCGAAGACGTGTCGCGGCTGTTGCAGCCGCCGGAGGCGCGGATCGGTTTCGCCGACGTCGGCGGCCTGGACGAGGTCAAGCACCAGATCCGCCGCCGCATCATCACCCCCTTCCTCAAGCCTTCGCTGTTCGAGCGCTTCAAGCGCCGCTCCGGCGGCGGCATCCTGCTGTACGGGCCGCCCGGCTGCGGCAAGACCCTGCTCGCCCGCGCCACCGCCGGCGAGTGCGGCGCGCGCTTCTACAACGTGGCCATCACCGACGTACTGGACATGTATATCGGCGAGTCCGAGCGCAAGCTGCATGCGATCTTCGAGACCGCGCGGCGCACCGCCCCGGCGGTGGTGTTCTTCGACGAGATCGAGGCCATCGGCGGCAAGCGCCAATACTCGCGCGAGGCCACTTCGGCCAAGCTGGTCAGCCAGTTCCTGACCGAACTCGACGGCTTCGGCCAGAACAACCAGGGCGTGCTGATCCTCGGCGCGACCAACGTGCCGTGGGCGGTCGACGCCGCGTTCCGCCGCCCCGGCCGCTTCGACCGGGTGCTGTTCGTGCCGCCGCCGGACGACCCGGCGCGGCGCGCCATCCTCGATCTGCTGCTGCGCGAGCGCCCGCTCGGCGACGACATCGACAGCGCCGAGATCGCGCGCCTGAGCTCGGGCTATTCCGGCGCCGACTTGCGCAACCTGGTCGAGACCGCGATCGACGAGGCCATCGAAGCCTCGATCGACCAGGGCCGGGAAATACCGCTGACCATGAGCCACCTGCGCGCGGCCTTGAAGGACACCCGTTCGACCACCCTGGAATGGCTGACCACGGCGCGCAATCACGCCCGTTACGCCAACCAGGGCGGCCAGTACGACGAGGTACTGGAATTCCTCAAGCGCCACGGAGGCGGCTGATGGCGGCCTCGGTCTATCGTTTGCCCGACGAGCCCTTGCCGTCGGGCCTGTCGCGCTACGCGGTCGACCCGGTCTGGCCGCTGCTCAGCGTGATGCTGGCCGGCAGCGGTTTCGGCCTGCTCTGGTTCGGCTTCAACGCGCTCGCGCTCGGCAGCCCGACGCGCCGACGCGAATGGCTGTGCATCGGCCTGAGCGCACTCGGCAGTCCGCTGCTGCTGTTCGCCCTGCTGCTGTGCGAGCAGAACGGTTGGTTGCAGGATGCGCAGCTGCGCTACGCGTTTCTGAGCATCCTGCTGCTCAAGCTCGGCATGGCCTATGCCGTGTACCTGATGCAGCAACGCTGCTTCGAGATCTGGGAGTACTACGGCGGCCAGCCGCGCAACGGCCTGCCGTTGACGATTCTGTTGGCGGTGGTCGGGCGCGGCGCGCTCGGCGCCGTACCGCTGCCCGCCTTGTTGTCGGTGATCCTGCAATGAACGACGCCAGCCAAAGCCATTGGTTGCAGATGGCCGAGCGCTACTACGCACACGGCCAGATCGACGAAGCCATCGACGTGTTGCTGCGCCTGCTCGGCGAGGACCCCGATCAGGCCGGCGCGCACGCCTTCCTGGCCCTGTGCCTGGTCAAGCGCAAGCGCCTGCATGCGGCCGCGCTGGAAGCCGCGCGCGCGCTCGAGCTCGAACCCGATTCGCCGTTCGCGCATCTGGCCGCGGCGATCGTGGCGACCGCGGGCCGGCGTTTCCGCGAAGCCGAAACCCATCTGCAATCGGCGCGCGAACTCGACCCGGACTCGGCCTCGATCGCCGATGCCTTCGCCCGCCTCTACAACGCCTGGGGCCGCGATGCGCAGGCCCTGGACGAAGCGCGCCGCGCCTGCGAGCTCGACCCGGCCGATGTCGACTACCAGGCCTTGCTGGCCTCGCTGGAACTGCGCCGCGGCGAACGCCAGAAAGCCGAAGCCCTCGCCCGCGAAGTGCTCGCAGCGCATCCCGAGCATGTCGAAGCCTTGTGCGTGCTCGGCCATTGCGAACTCGCCGCCGGACGCACCGACAGCGCCCGCGACCACGCCGCTTGGGCGCTGCAGATCGACCCGATGGACGGCGAAGCGCTGACCTTGATGGCGGCGGTGAAGGCGCGCCGCAGTTGGCTGCTCGGGCTGTGGTGGCGATTCCAGAGCTATATCAGCGCCGGTTCGCGCACCCGCGCCGTGGTGCTGCTGCTCGGCATCTTCCTGCTCTACCGCATCGCCCTGATCGCCCTGCCCGAGCACGGGTTGTCGCACTGGGCCGGGCCGCTGTCCTACCTGTGGCTGGCGTTCTGCGCCTACACCTGGATCGCACCGGGTCTGTTCTGGCGCTCGATCAAGCGCGAACTGGAACAGGTCAAGCTGCGCCCGGGGTTCTGAGCAGACGGCGGCTCCGCTCCCAAGGGTAGGAGCGGCGCGAGCCGCGACCGCGAATCCGCAACGACGTCGTCACCGCAAAGACACGTCAGCGGCTCGTAACCGCAGGAGCCCGCGGGACAGCGCCGGCATATCGCCTTACTTGACCACGCGCAATTTGCTGGTGCGACGACGCTCGCGCAGCGCTTCCACGCGCGGATCGCGGCGGCGGCCGCCGTTGCCGCCGCCCGGCGGGCGCTTGCGCCAATACATAATCACCAGCCAGCCGACCAGCATGCCGCCGAGATGGGCGAAATGGGCGACGCCGGTGCCCTGGGTGAACACGCCGTAGAACACCGCGGCGACCGCATAGATGATCACCAGGGTGCGCGCCTTGAGCACGATCGGGAACGGCAGCAAGGTCACGCGGCGATTCGGGAACAGCATGCCGTAGGCCAGCAACAGGCCGTAGACCGCGCCGGAAGCGCCGAGGGTCAGGTAGATGTCGCCCTGGCGCGCGGCGATCGACGCGATCAGCAACTGCAGCAGCGCCGAACCGATCAGGCAGGTGAAGTAATAGATCGCGAAACGCTTGGCGCCCCATTCGTATTCGAGCGAGGCGCCGAACATCACCAGCGCGAGCATGTTGAACACGAGGTGGCCGATGCCACCGTGCATGAAGCCCGAGCTCAGCAACTGCCACGGCATGAAATTGCCGGCGGCCGGAACATCCGACGGCAGCCACGGCCACAACTCGAACCACAGCACCCAACCGCGTGTCGCATCGCTTTGACTCAACAGCGCTTGCAGGATGAATACGACGACATTGGCGATCAGCAGCTTCCTGACGACCGGCGGGATACTGGAAAACATCGCGGCTCCTCGAATCGGGCGCTATGGTAGCCGCTGCTCCGGCCGCGCACCGTGAGCGCGGCGTGGATGCATCGCCCGCGCGCAGCCGGCGTTCAGTCGGCCGGGCCCCAGATCTGCGAATCCAGGGTCGGCGCCGCGCGCTGGCCGCGCACGCGCCCGTTCACCACCGCCACGCCCTCGGCGCGCAGGCGCTGGCATTGCTCGCGATAGCCGGCCGAGCCTTCCGGCAACGCGATGCGCCCGTCCGAACGCAGCACCCGATGCCAGGGCAGTTTGGCGTCGTCGTTCTCGCTGAGCAGGCGCGCGACCAGACGCGCCCGTCCGGGCAGTCCGGCGCGACGCGCGACCTCGCCGTAACCCGCGACTTCGCCCTTGGGGATGGCGCGGATCGCGGCCCGGATGCGTTTTGCGGCAGTTTCGCTGTCCATCGCGGTAGCATATGCCCTGCAACGCGCAGGAGTCGCCCATGCATTTCGAACAGATCCGTACCCATCTGACCCGAGCCGGGTTCCATCTCACCGTCCACGACGAAAACGTGATCTGCATCGAGCTCTCGCTCGAACAGGGCACCCGCCATCAGGCGATTTTCCTGTCGGAACTCGAGGACGACGACGGCCGCCCGTTCCTGCGCGTGAGCACCGCGATCGCTCCGACCACCGGTCTGGACACGCGCCGCGCCCTCGCCTTCAACTGGGAAAGCCACGTCGGCTATCTCGCCATCGGCAACCTCGACGGCGTGCCCTATCTGCAGCTGTGCGAAAACCGCCCCGCCGAGACCCTGGACGCCGCCGAGCTGCAGCGCCTGGTGATGGAAATCGGCGGCGTCGGCGACCGCATGGAACGCGTGCTGTCGGCGGACGGCGATCTGCTGTAAGGCGGCGCTTGGGGTTTCCAATCGCCCCGGCATCCGGGGTGGTCGTGGTCGAGGCTGCGGGCCGACGTCATCACTGAGAATTCGCGGTCGCGGCTTGCGCCGCTCCTACCCTTTGCAGCGCGGCTTCTGGGTAGGGGCGGCGTCCCACAGGGATTTCCTACGGTCACAAGCCGCGACCGCGCCATCGCAACGACGGCGCCATCCGCATGGCATTCGCAACCAACAAACACCGCAACAAAAAGGCCCGCATCGCTGCGGGCCTTTTCGTATGCACTGACTGGTGGCATTGCCCCGGCCGAGCGACTCAGATCCAGCCGAAGAACCGCATCGCCTCGAACAGCGCATAAGCGATGCCGCCGGCGGCCGGAATGGTCAGTATCCAGGCCCAGATCATCTTCTCGACCACGGTCCACTTGATCGAATTGAAACGCTTGGCCGTGCCCACGCCCATGATCGCGGCGGAGATGTTGTGGGTGGTCGAGACCGGGATGCCCAGCGACGAGGCGAACATGATCACCGAGGCGGCGCTGGTCTCGGCGGCGAAGCCGTGGATCGGGTGCAGCTTGACCAGCTTGTGGCCGAGGGTCTTGATGATGCGCCAGCCGCCGGCGGCGGTACCGGCGGCCATCACCACCGCGCAGGTCAGCTTGATCCAGGTGTCGATGTCGTTGTGGGCGATCGCGTCGGCCGAAGGATGCAGGAAGGCCAGCCACACCGGCAGGTTGTCGAGGGTGCCGGCCTGCTGTGCGCTCATCAGCGCCAGGGCGATGATGCCCATGGTCTTCTGCGCGTCGTTCATGCCGTGGGCGAAGCCCATGCCGGCGGCGCTGAGCAACTGCGCCTTGCCGAAGAAGCTGTTGACCCAGCGCGGCCGTGCGATCCGCGCCAACACGCCGCCGCTGCGCGCCATGAACGAGATGATCGCGAACAACACGCCCATTACCAGGAAGCCGGCGGTGAAGCCCAACACCGGCGAGGTGAACATCGGCACGATCACCTTCCACAACACGCCGGCGCTTTTCCAGATCGGCTCGGCCGGATGTGACCAGACCACTGCGTGCCAGTTGTTCGAGGCGGCCGCGATGGCGGCGCCGCACAGGCCGCCGATCAAGGCGTGCGAGGACGAGGACGGCAGGCCCAGCCACCAGGTGATCAGGTTCCAGATGATGCCGCCGAGCAGCGCGCACAGGATCAGCTGCGAGCCGACCTCGACCACGCCGGCGTCGATCAGGCCCGAGGCGATGGTCTTGGCGACCGCCGTGCCCCACAGGGCGCCGATCAGATTGGTCGAAGCGGCCAGGATCACCGCCTGCATCGGCGACAGCACCTTGGTCGCGACCACGGTCGCGATCGAGTTGGCGGTGTCGTGGAAGCCGTTGACGTACTCGAAGACCAGAGCCGCGAGTATCACCACCAGGACGAGCGTTAGCATCGCGCGCGCCTCAGGAGTTTTTCAGGACGATCTGGTAGGCGACCACGCCGGCCTCGCGGCAGCGGTCGATCGCCTTTTCCAGGATCTCGAAGAACTCCTTGAGCAGGAACATCTGCAGGTTGTCGAGCTGGCCGGAATAAATGTCGCGGTACAGCTCGAGCATCAGCCGGTCGGCCTCGTTCTCGAGCGCGCGCAGCTGGTCGTTGAGGGCCTTCATCGGCTCCAGCTTGAGCTGGCGCAGCTGATGGACCATCTTCACCACCACCTCGGCGGCCTGTTCGAGCATCGCCGCGCGCGGCGCGAAATCGATGTGCTCCAGGTGGCGGGTCGCCAGCGAATAGCGGTCGGCGAACTTCTCCACCTGCTTGGGGATCTTGTACAGGGCCGAGCTCAGCGACTCGATGTCCTCGCGCTCGATCGGGGTGATGAAGCTGTCGACCAGCTCCTGGCTGATCTTGTCGGAGGTCTCGCGCTCGCGCTGGCGGGCCAGCTTGAACGCGTCCAGCGCCGGCTGGCGGTCGGACTCCTTGAGCATGGCGTGCAGGGCCTTGGTGCTGTCGTGGGCAGCGACGGCGGCCTCCTCCAGCAGGGTGTAGAACTGGTTGCCTTGGCCGAAAATGGTCTGCAGGGAAAACATGCTGGGGTGCCTCTGGGCTGGGCCGATACGTGCCGGCCGCGCCGGGCCGAAGGGTTTGCGGGCGCGATTATGACGGTTTGCCGACCCCGCGCCCACCTTGTCGGCCGCCGCGGGCGCCCCCAAGACCTGGAAACATGCGCCGATCAGGCGTTCCGCCCCGCCCGGCGCTTTCACGAGGGGCGGTCGTGAAGGCCTGCTAAGATCGTCCCCCGGCTCCCTACAGTACGTTTCCCCCAAAACCTCTTCCATGGACGACGACCCAAAACCGCCGCCCGGCCGCGCCTCGACGGCCCCCTCCCATCGCGTTACGCGCTCCTTCCGTGAACCCACCGGCCACAGGAGGCTTTGCCGATGCTGGAACTTCTGATCGTCATGGCCCTGATCGTCCTCAACGCCTTCTTCGCGATGTCGGAGATGGCGCTGATGACCTCGCGCAAGCTGCGCCTGAAGCAGATGGCCGAAGACCCCGCGCACCCCAGCCGGGGCGCCCGCATGGCTCTGCAGCTCGCCGAACACCCGGACAACCTGCTCTCGACCGTGCAGGTCGGTATCACCGCGATCGGCGTGCTGACCGGCACCTTCGGCGGCGAGTCGATCGGCCTGGCGATCGCCGGCTGGCTCAGCGGCGTGCTGCCCGGCGCGGCCGAGTACGCGCGCAGCATCGGCATCGGCACCGCGGTCACTCTGATCACCGCGTCCAGCGTGATCTTCGGCGAGCTGATCCCCAAGCGCCTGGCGCTGACCAATCCGGAAAAGATCGCCAGTTCGGTGGCGATCGTCCTGGCCGGGCTGGCCCGTTTCGCCAAGCCGGTGGTCGGCGCGCTCGGCGCGATCAACCGCCTGGTGCTGCGCCTGCTCGGGATCAAGGACGACGCCCGCAGCGAGATCAGTGAAGAAGAGATCCGCCTGCTGGTGAGCGAAAGCCACGAGCAGGGCGTGATCGACGCCGACGAGCGCAAGATGATGAACCGCGTGCTCAGCCTGGGCGATCGCACTGCCGAAAGCCTGATGACCCCGCGCACCCGCATCGCCTGGCTCGACGCCGGCGCGAGCATCGAGGACAACCTCGCGGCAATGCGCGAATCGCCGTTCTCGCGCTTCCCGGTCTACCGCGGCAGCGACCAGGACGTGATGGGCGTGCTGGAAGCCAAGACCCTGCTGCGCAACCTCGGCGTCGGCAGCCTGCCCGACCTGTTCGGCCAGCTCACCGAGGCCTTGTTCGTGTCCGAGTCGACCCACGCCCTCAAGTTGCTGGAAATCTTCCGCGAAGAGCAGCAATCGCTGGCCCTGGTGGTCGACGAATACGGCGACGTCACCGGCCTGGTCACGGTCAACGACCTGATGGGCGCGGTGATCGGCCGCATCCAGACCGCCGAGTCCGACGACCAGCCCGGCCCGGTGGTGCAACGCGAGGACGGCTCCTACCTGATCGACGGCGCGCTGCCGGTGGAAGAACTGCGCGAAGTGATCGGCGGCGGGCGCCTGCCCGACGAGGACGAGCACGATTTCCACACCGCCGCGGGCATGGTGATCGCCCACTTCGGCCGTATCCCGCACGTCGGCGAGCACTTCAGCTGGCTGGGCTGGCGGGTCGAGGTGATCGACCTCGACGGCCCGCGCATCGACAAGCTGCTGCTGCACCGCCATCTGCCGAAACCGCCGGAGTCCAGCGACGATGACAGCAGCGGCTGACAACGGCCCCGACGGCGAAGAGCGCAAGCCGTCGCCGGGCCGGCGCCACGAACGCAAGCCGCACGAAGCCGGCACGCGCGCCCTGCTCGATGCGATCGTCGCCGGCGACCCGGATGAAGTGGTCAAGTTCGGCGACGTCATCGCCGGGCTCGGCAACCGCTCCTTCGGCATGCTGCTGTTCGTCTCCACCCTGCCCGCCTTCATCCCGATCCCGGGCGTCGGCGGCGCGATCAGCGGGCCGCTGGTGGTGCTGGTCGGACTGCAATTGCTGATCGGCCTGCGCAAGCCGTGGTTGCCGGGTTTCATCGCCCGCCGCGGCCCGCACCGCAAGGCCATGGGCAAGTTCCGCAACCTGCTGGCGCCGTGGCTGACCCGCCTGGAGCGGGTCGTCAGCCCGCGCGCGCCGGTCATGCTCGACCACCGCGCCGCCAACGCCTTCACCGGCTTGCTGCTGGTGCTGCTCGGCATCCTGTTGTCGCTGCCGATCCCGCTGACCAACTTCCTGTTCGGCGCCCTGCTGCTGTTGTTCGCGTTCGCGCTGCTGGAACGCGACGGCAAGCTCATGGGCGTGGCCTGGGTCGCCGGTTCGATCGCGGTGGCGGTGTTCGGGGTTTTGTCCGGCAGCCTGGCCCAGGCCCTGGCCGAATGGATCGCGCTGGCGCAGGACAAGATCGGCTGAGCTCGGATCGGTTGAGCCCAAGCTCGACTGAGGCAGGCTCGACCGAGGCAGGCTCGACTGAGGCAGCTTCGCTTCGAACTGCGGCGATGCATCGGCGAGGCTGCGCAATGCATCGATAAGACGCGGCGGCGGGTGGTCGCGGCTTGCGCCGCTCCTACCCCGGATCGACGGGCTTCGGCCCAAAGCGGCGCCTTTACGCTCACCAGCGCACGAGTGCGCTCGATCCGCTCGCGCTGCCTCAACTCATCAACAGCGCCAGGAACTCCTGGGTATTGACCGGATGGCCGAGCCAATAGCCCTGAGCGAGATCGCAGCCGCGCTCGCGCAGCACCGCGTACTGGCCTTCCTTTTCCACGCCCTCGGCGACCACGATGATGCCGAGCGAATGGGCCATGGCGATGATCGCCGTGGTCAGCGCCAGATCATCGGGATCGCGCAACACGTCGGCGATGAAACTGCGGTCGATCTTGACCCCGTCGACCGGCACCCGGCGCAGATGGCTCAGGCCGGAGAAGCCGGTGCCGAAATCGTCGAGCCAGACCTTGACCCCACTCGCGCGCAACCGCGCCAACAGGCTGCTGGCATGGATTTCGTCGCCGATCACCGCGGTCTCGGTGAGTTCCAGATGCAGCTGCGCGGCCGGCAGGCCGGTCTCGTGCAGGCAGGCCGCAACCACGTTCGGCAGGTCGCCGCTGCGCAACTGGCGCGGCGAGACGTTGACCGACACGAACAAGGGATCGGCGCCTGGCCGCGCGCGCTGCCAGACGACCGCGTCTTCGCAGGCCGCGCGCAGCACCTGCGGGCCCAGGGTCTCGATCAGGCCGCTCTGCTCGGCCACGTCGATGAACACCGACGGCGCGATCAGGCCCTGCTCGGGATGCTTCCAACGCAGCAAGGCCTCGGCACCGACCATGGCGCCGTCGGCGAGACGGAACACCGGCTGGTAGACCAGGCTCAGTTCGCCGCGGTCCCAGGCGCCGCGCAGTTCGTGTTCCAGATGCACGCGGCGCTCGACCGCCTGGTCCATGGCCCGGCTGTAGAAGCGATAGCAATTCTTGCCGGCGACCTTGGCCTGGTACATGGCGATGTCGCCGTTCTTCATCAGCGCGGTGGCGCCGGACGCGTCTTCGGGATACAGGGTCACGCCGATCGAGGTGCCCAGGAACACCTGGCGTTCGTGGACCACGATCGGCTGGCCGAGTTCGCCGACCAGCACCTCGGCCAGATGGGTCGCGATGGTGCGCGCCTCGCCGTTGCGCTCGCGGCTGCCCTCGACCAGGATCACGAACTCATCGCCGCCGAAGCGCGCCAGCAGGGCACGCTCGCCACCGATGCGCTGCACGGTTTCCTGGATGCGGTTGGCGAACTGCAGCAGCACCTCGTCGCCGGCGTCGTGGCCGAGGGTGTCGTTGACGCGCTTGAAGTCGTCGATGTCGGCGAACAACAGGCCGAGCTGGCCGCTGTCGCCGCGCAGATGCAGCAGACGCTGGTCCAGCACTTCGCGGAAAGCGAGCCGGTTGGCCAGGCCGGTCAGGGCGTCGGTATAGGCCATGCGGCGGATGTCGCGGTCGTGCCGGGCCAGGCTCTGGCTCATGCGGCCGAAGGCCTGCATCAGGTCGCCGACCTCGTCGTTGCTATGGGCGATCGGCGGCGCGCTGTCGAACTGGCCGTTCTCGATGATGTGCGCAGCGTCGGCGAGTTCGCGTATCGGGTTGACCAGCCAACGCTGGATCAGCCACAGCATCAGGCCGCCGAGCGCGAGCAGGCCGACGCTGAGCACGCCGACCCAGAACAACTGGCGGCGGCCGAGGTCTTCCAGACGCTTGCGCACCTTGTCCAGGGCGGTGTCCTGGTAGGCGCGCATGGCCTTGAGGTCGTAGCCCACGCGCACGCCGCCGAGGCGTTGCTGGCCGACCTTGATCGGCGCGGACACGTCGAGGGTGGTCTCGCTCCACTGGGTGAACAAGGCCTGGGCGGTGATGATCTTGGCCGCCATCGCATCGTCCATGCGCTTGCCGTAGCTGGGGATTTCTTCGTTGCCGTCGTGGACGATGTTGCCTTCGTTGTCGTAGACGATGACGTAGCGCACGCCGGGATTCATCATCGCCGCGCGCCCGAGCTCGCCGATCGCGTCGAGGTCGAAGTAATACAGCGGATTGGTCAGTGAACCGGCGAGCTGGGCGACCTCGCCCTCGCCGTGCCGGCTCAGGCTTTCGGCGATGGTGTCGCGCATCGCTTCGCGGCTGATCCCGACCACTTCGCTCTGCATGCGCTCCTGGCGATTGAGCAGCATCAGGATCAGGGTCACCACGACCAGGAAGGCCACCGCCATGATCGCGAAGAACTTGACCTGCAGGCCGGCGCGCAGACTCATTCGACCTCCGCGCGTACGCGTGCGACGCCGTCGGAGATATGTTCGAGCGCGCGCTGCGAGGCCGGGTCGATCGGCATGAAGCGGGTGGTCTTGAAGAATCGCAACAGCGCTTCGCCGGCCTCCGGGTCGCCGGCGGCGTCCAGCAACACTTCCCTGAGCCGGGCGGCGACCTTCGGGTTCAAGTCGCCGCGCACCAGTTCGAGCGCGCGCGGGTACTGCTCGCTGCGGCCGATCACCACCAGGTCGCGGCGGAAAGCGTCGGGCACGCGGCGCGGGTTTTCCCAGTCCAGGTTGCTCATCACCCCGGCATCGACCAGGCGCTTGTGCACCCAGGTCGAGATGTTGAGTTCCGAGCGCGCGAACAGATAGCCGACCGCGCCGCGATTGATGCGGTCGGTCGGCGACAGCAGGATCTCCAGCGACAAGCCGCGTTCGAGCAGGGCCGCGGCCGGCACGAAATAGGCGCTGGTCGAGGACGGGCGCTGGAACGCCACGTTGTGCCCGCTGAGGTCGTCGAGCGAGCGCAGGCCGCTGTCGCGGCGGGCGAAGAACACGCTGTGGTAGTGGCTGACGCCGTCGCGTTCGGTCAGCAACAGCAGGCGCGCATCGGCGCGCTGGCGCAGCAGGACCGCGGTGCCGGCGGTCTCGGTGACCCAGTCGACCCGGCCGCGACGCATGTAGCTGCCCATCTGCTGGGCGTCCTTGGCCATCAGGATGCGGCCCTCGCGGATGCCGACGTCGGCCATGCGCGGGATCACGTAGTCCAGCAGGGGCTTGAGTTGCTCGTAGTGGGCCTTGGGATCGTCGCTGATGCGCCCCAGCACCAGGACATGGGCGTCGGCGCCGTCCTTGTGGCCGTTCTCGGTCTCGTGCGGAGCCGACCGCGCGGCCACGGGAGCCAGCGCCCCGGCCAGGACGAGCCCGAACAGCAAACCGAGAAACCGCGTACTAGCGATCAACAGCCTTCACCTGGTCGGATTGCCAGCGCAGCGTAATCGAAACCCGGGGCCGACCGATACCTCGTCGCGGCGGCCCGCAGCGGGGCCCTCGCCCGCGCCGCCGAATCGCTGTCACAGATGCGTCGCCGACACGCTCGGCCGGGCTTCAGCCGCGCTGCCCGGCCAGCATGGCCATGCGCTCGACATCGGCCAGCACGCCGCGCAGCAGGCGCACCTCGCGTTCGTCCAGGTCGGCGCGCAGGAACAACCGGCGCAACTTGCGCATCGCCGACTCGGGCGCACGACCCTTGTGGAAGTCGATCGCATCCAGGGCCTCGCCGAGCTGGCTGAAGAAGCCCTCCAGTTGCGCGTGCGAAGCCGGCGGGTCGCGCCGCTCCACGCCGCCGCCGGCCTGGGCCGCGGCCAGCGCGGCCATGCGCAGCTCGTAGCTCAGCACCTGTACTGCGGCGCCGAGGTTCAAGGAGCTGTAGTCGGGGTTGGCGGGGATATGCACGGCGGCATGGCAGAGCTGCAGTTCGTCGTTGTCCAGGCCGGTGCGCTCGCGGCCGAACACCACGGCGACCTCGCCGCCGCTGCGGGCCAGCGTGTCGACCCGGGCCGCGGCGTCGCGCGGCACCAGTTCTTCCAGGGCGATGCGGCGGCTGCGCGCGGTGCAGCCCAGCACCAGGTGGCAGTCGGCCACCGCGGTGGCCAGGTCGGGCACGATGACGGCCGATTCGAGCAGGTCGTCGGCGCCGGCGGCCATCGCGTAGGCATCGCGGTCCAGGCCCTTCTCGGGCGCGACCAGGATCAGCCGGCTCAGGCCCATGGTCTTCATCGCCCGCGCCGCCGAGCCGATGTTGCCGGGATGCTGGGTGCCGACCAGGACGATGCGGGTGTGGGCGGCGGCCGGGTCCTGCGCGGTGGCGGGGCCGGGCCGGGTGGCGGACGCCGGGACGGACGCGGAGTCGGCCGGGGAATTGATCGGATCGGGCGCCTCGGGGGGCGCCGGCTGATTGCGGAGATCGGGGTTCATGCGCAGATGGTAAACTCCCCGCCCCGGCCAAAGCGCCGGTCCGCTCTTTACCCCCGTCAGTCCTGCCCCACCTCACACGCTCGAGGCCGTACGCCATGCAGAAACCCGCCGTCACCCTCATGGTCAAGGCCGCCCGCGCCGCCGGTAACGTGTTGCTCCGCCACATGCACCGGCTGGATGCGCTGAACATCGTCGAGAAGGACCGCATGGACTACGCGAGCGAGGTCGACAACCTCGCCGAAGCGGAAATCATCAAGGAATTCCGCCGCGCCACCCCCGACTACGCCATCCTCGGCGAAGAAAGCGGCCCGATCGGCCAGGCCCGCTTCACCTGGGTCATCGACCCGCTCGACGGCACCAGCAACTACCTGCACGGCATTCCGCATTTCTGCGTGTCGATCGCCCTGTGCGAAAACGGCGAACCGATCCACGGCGTGATCTTCGACCCGCTGCGCAACGACCTGTTCACCACCAGTCGCGGCAGCGGCACCCAGCTCAACGAGAAGCGCGTGCGCATCGCCGAGCGCAAGGACCTCAACGGCGCGATGCTGATCACCGGCTTCCCGCCGCGCGAACGCGCGCGCACCAGCGCCCACCTCAAGTGCCTGGACAATCTGCTCGTCGACGCCGAGGACGTGCGCCGCACCGGCTCGGCCGCGCTCGACTTGGCCTACGTCGCCTGCGGCCGCGCCGACGCTTATTTCGAAGCCGGCGTGAAGCCTTGGGACATCGCCGCGGGCGCGCTGATGGTGCGCGAAGCCGGCGGCAAGATCTCCGACTTCAAGGGCCGCTCGACCGGGCCGATGGACAACCGCGGCCTCGCCCCGCGCCAGATCATCGCCGGCAACCTCAAGATCGCCGACGCCCTGCAGCACCGCATCGTCAACACCGGTTACGCGGCCGCGTTCGACTGAAGTTGCGCGCTATGCGGTCACGGAAAATCGCAGGCTAGGACACAGCCTCGGTCGGAACGCGATCGAAATCGACGACCGCATCGAGCCTTCGGGAGTCGCTTGACTGCGAGCGACTCCCCACTCCGCCGATCAGCTCGTAGCAGTGATCGCATAAGCGTCGCCGCCTCCACCGGCTCCGATTTCAACGCAGGCAGGATGCGGCTCACAGGATGCCCCGGTAACCGCCACAGCTTGTCGCCGCTCCAGCCAGGCCTGGAACATCAATACGCTCCACAAATGCGTGTGCCACTTGCGCTGACCCGCCAAGAACTCGCTCCACAACCCGCGGACGGCAGGAACATCGAAGTACCCTTCGCGGCGTAGCCGCGATTCGTCGAGCAAAGCCTCCGCCCAATCGCGTAAAGGGCCGCGCAGCCAAATCGCGATCGGCGCACCGAACCCCTTCTTGGTCCGATAGACCAATGCCGTGGGCAAGTAACGTTCCAGCATCTTCTTGAGGATGTATTTCTGTTCGCCGCGACGATACTTGAGGGAAAACGGCAACGACCAAGCGAACTCGACCACTGCCGAATCGAGCAACGGCGAACGCGTTTCCAGACCACAAGCCATGCCCGCCCGGTCGACCTTGGTAAGGATGCCATTGGGCAGATCCATTTGGAAATCCAGGAACTGGATGCGATCCACATCATCGCCGATCCGCAACTGGCTCTCCCGGTCGCCGAATATCGTGCCCGGCTCGCAGGCGCCAAGCACCACGGCGCCGGGGTCGCGCCAACGCGACACGCGCAGCAAATAGCTGTCTTCTACGTCATTCGCACTCAGCTCGGCGCATAACGCGCGAAATCCGCCCAAACGCGCGCGCTCCGCGCTGGCTCTGCCGCTACGGCGGGCGAGCCATCGCAGCGTTTCCGGCAACCGCGCATTCCAGCGCGCATTGCGCAGCGCACGACGATAGGCCGGATGACCGAAGAACAATTCGTCACCGCCGTCGCCGGTCATGGCCACCGACGCGCGCTCGGCAACGATCCCGCTGGCGATCAGGGTCGGCACCTGCGAGGAGTCGGCGAACGGTTCGCACCAGACCTCCGGCAGACGATCGATCATGCCCAGCACTTCGCGACCTGTGACGCGATGCTCGGTATGGCGGGTTCCCAGGGTACGCGCCACCGCGCGAGCCCAATCGCTCTCATCGTGGCGTTCATCGTCGAAGCCGATCGCATAAGTGTCCACCGGCATGGACGTCTGCGCTTGCATGATTGCCGCCACCAGCGACGAATCGGTGCCGCCGGAAAGGAACGCCGCGACCGGCGATTTCGCTTGCATCCGCGAACTTACCGCCTGCTGCAAGAGGATTTCCAGCTGATCGACCGCCTCATCCGCGACGATGTCACTGCGCAGCCTCACCGCTTCGATCAGGTGCTGGCGGGCGCACCAATGTTTCTGGGTATCGCGGACCGGATCGTGAGCAGCGTGGCCGGCACGCACCGCGACGGGATTCATGCACAGCAACGAACCCGACGCTAGCTTGAAGATTCCGCGATAAATCGAATGCGGCGCGGGGATGTAATCGTAGCGCAGCAACATGCTCAAGGCGTCGCGATCGATCGCTGCGTCGAAGCCGGAATACCGATACAACGCCTTGAGTTCGGAAGCATAGACGAAATCGCCTCCGCTCCAACCATAGTACAGCGGCCGCTTTCCTACCCGGTCGCGCGCCAGCCACAGGAGAGACTCGCTGCGGTCCCATAAACTCAGGGCGAACGCGCCGTTGCAGCGGCTGAGCGCGCGCCGCAAGCCCCAGCAGGAGATCGCAGCGAGCATCAACGCCGCATCGCAGGCATCGTTGGCTACCGCGCCCAACGCCGCAAGTTCGCGACGCAACGACTCGCAGCCATACAGCGTTCCGTCTAGACTGAGCAGGTAGCGTCCGCATGCCGATAGCATCGGCTGCTTCGGCGCGTTCGCGAAACGATGGCCGTGCCCGACTGCTAGCCCGGCCGCGACATCGCTCCAAACCGCATCGCCATGGCTGCCGCGGTGCCGCAAGGCCTGCACCATCGCGCTGACGCAGCCGTGCAGACGCTCCTCGCTCCAGCCCTCGCGTACTCTCCACAAACCGGCCAGCCCGCTCATGAGCGACCGCGCTGTTGCTTTCGGGTCGGGTTCGGACTCATCGCGTGGCTCCTACGGCGCGCGACGCACAAAAGCCGCGGCGGATGATTGGAATGACTTCGAGCGCGGACGCGGGCAGGTCCGACACCCTGCGGCAGGTGTAGCCACGCAGCGTGCCGGACAGACTCAGAAGCGGTACGCCAGACTCAGGGTGGCCTCGCTGGTCTTGATCTCGTCGGCGCCGGCCTTGCGGCGCAGGCCATTGCCGGCCTTGGTGAGGCCATCGACATCCAAACGCAGTGAGAAGCGGTCGTTGAAGTGATAGTTCGCGCCGACGCCTAGCGCAAGGATGTTGACGTCTTCACTGATCTTGCCTGCGCCGGATATCCGGTCGACCGGAGCGAACTGGTTGCGCGAACGACCCAGCGAAGCCTTACCGAAGAGCTCGAAGCGCTCGCCTATCGGCAGGATTCCGAGCGCGCTAATCTGCAACGACCGAGCATCGAAACTGCCGATACCGCGACGACTGACGTCGCCAAGTAGATCATGGTAGGAGCCTTCCAAGGCGAAATGGCGGTTGAAGCGATAGCCGCCGCCCAGCACGTAGCTGGTATTGGACTTGTGCTCGTCGCGTTTCTGTCCGGCAGGCACGCCCGAACGCTTGGCTTCCCACTGAGTGTTGGCCGCGCCGACGCCGCCAAAAATGTAGGCGCCTTCACGGTCGCCGCCATTCTGCGCATAGGCGCCGGTGGACAGGGACAATGCAAGCGCGGCGGCGCCGAGCGTAAACAAAAAACGAGACATGGGAGAACTCCGTTGTGAGGGGCAACGAAGCCATATTGCTGCAGGCGAAACCAGACTTCAGTAGAGCTTTCTCAGCGCATGCGTAACGGATGAGAGAGATCCGGTAACCGATTGTAACCGTCGCAAAATGCATGCTCGTGCCGAAAGCGCCGGCTCCAGACCCTTTGCCCCAAGTCTGCCAGCCCGCGCATTAGCGCGCGCGGCGCGAACCTGCCTGTAACTGCAGCACATAAAACAGGATGACGATCGCGCGGCGACGGCCGCTTCAGCGTATTGGCAGTCCGATACGGAAACAGGCTCCGCCCAATGGCGAATCGGCGACGGCGGCATAGCCACCGTGCTTCTGAGCGACCACCCGTACCAGCGCCAGCCCCAGGCCGAAACCTTCGGCGTGTTTGTGCAACTGTGTAAAGGGCTGGAACACCCGCCCGCGCTCGGCCTCGGGCACCCCCTCGCCGTCGTCTTCCACAAGCAGCACGTGCTGGCCAGCTTCTTCGGCGATGCTCACCGCCACGCGCACATGCGCATGGCGCAGGCCGTTGGCGATCAAGTTACACAACGCCAGCTCCAAGGCTTCGCGGTTTGCGTTGATCATCGCGACCGCGTGGCAGTTGAAACTTAGCCGCATCGGCGGCTCGGATTCGAACAGGTCGGCCAGATCGGCGAACAGCGACGCGACTTTGATCGGCCTGCGCTCGACGCTCACCACACGGCCGATCCGTGCGTAAGTCACACTTTGTTCAGCCAGATGTTCCAGGCGCTGAATGTCGCTTTCAAGCCCCTCTCGCACATGCCCACGCTCGCTAACCTTCGCCGTCGTGTCTAGCATCTCCAAGCCAAAGCGCATGCGCGCCAGCGGCGTCCGAATCTCGTGCGCCACCGCCTGCGCCAGAATGCGTTGGCTTTCCATCAACTGCTGTACCTGTCCCGCCATCTGGTTGAGCGCGTGACCGAGCGGATTGACCAGGCGCGTGGCCACTTCCGGCGCGCGCGCGCCGAGTTCCCCTGCACTGAGTGCGTCGGCAATGTCTCGCAGTTTGCGCAGATCGCGCCAGAACCGATAGACCAGAAAATACAGCGGCAACGCGACGGCGATAAAGAATATGGCGATCGTCACAATCGAGTCGATGAAAAACAGGTCGCTCCAAGGTACGCCGCGTACGCTAACGTCGTCGAAATCGCCCAGCGCGACTGCCAACATCGTACCGGGCAGACGCTGGAAGGTATGCGTCTCGTTCTCGCTTTCCATGACTAGCTCGCCGCGCAGCAGACGTTGCTGCTCCTCGGCGGTGAGCACGCTGCGCAGCGTCTCGACCTCCACCAGCTTTAGTGGATAAGCGAAGTGGCTGCGCAGTTCCTGAGTCAGCGCCGGCCAGTCTCGGTGCGGCGCCCCCAGATAACGCTGTTCGACCAGGTAATGAGTACCGCGCATCTGCGCTTCGGAATAGCCGCGGCTGTTCTCGGAGGTGACGAACATCCACACCGAAGCGATAGCGAACACAATCACGACGTAGAACAGCATCACTACCAGGTAATAGCGCACGAACAAACCGAAGTGGCCAGGGCGCGACTGACCGGCGAGTGTCTGCGACCAGGGTGGCCACCTGCAGCGCCGCTTCCTCGGGGGGGATCCGCCGTCACTCGGCGTATAGCCGCTCGGGTCGCCTGCGTTCATTCCCAGGCGGCCCGGTTGAACAGATAGCCCCTGCCGCGCACGGTCTTGATCCGTTCGGGCTCTTCGGCCAGATCTCCCAGCTTACGTCGCAGACGCGAGATACGCCCATCGATCGAACGGTCCAGACCGTCGAAGTTGATGCCACGCAAGTTGCGCAGCAGGTCGTCGCGGCTGAGGATCTGGCCGGCGCGGTCGGCCAACAGCGCTAGCAAGTCGAATTCTGCAGTGGTCAGCTCGATGCGGCGCTCGTACAAGGTCACTTCGCGCGTATCGCGCTCGATACACAATTGGCCGAAACGCAGAATGCTGCCGGTCTGGCGCGCAGCGCTGTCACGGCGCATATGCGCGCGCAACCGCGCCAGCAGCACACGCGGCTCGATCGGCTTACCGATGTAGTCGTCAGCTCCGAGCTCTAGCCCCAGCACCTGGTCGATGTCGTCGATACGCGCGGTCAGCATGCAAATGACACCGCCGTAACGCGAACGCACCGCGCGGCAAATTTCGAAACCGTCTTGCCCCGGCAGCGACAGATCCAGCAACACCACCGTCGGCGCGTGTTCGAGAATCGTGCCGACCGCCTGCGCGCCATCGGTCTCCACGACTACCAAGTACCCATGTTTGCGTAGATAGTTGGCGATCAGCGTGCCCAGGCGTTCATCGTCTTCGATGAGCAAGATGTCGGTCATAGCAAGGGCCTGGAGGAAAATAAACGGATGCACGGTCGATATCGCGGGCTTGGCTGGGATTAGCGCTATCAGTCGGACTCCGGCCATGACGGAATGTGAATTCGGTCAATTATTGACCGTCCAAGCGACTTTCAAGCCAACGCCTGACTCACTCTTCAGCTGAAAGTCGGACAATACGCTGCCTTCATTAAGCTTCGTGAATGCCTCGCCAGGCTCTGGCATCTCATCGGCGCTACACCGACAGGCACCGGGAAGTCCCGTTTCGGCGGGGCCTTCGATGATCGCCGAGGTAGAGTTCGGTTCCTGCAACTCGGCTTGGCTGCGCGGTCTCGGTCAAACCAACGACGTTATTGGCCGCCCCCCGCCGGATAGTCCCTACAGGCTCAGCGCCGCAATGGCAGCTCGACACAGCGGTGATGCATCCACGTTCGACAGAGGCCTATCGCAATAACGAGAACGCCGCGAAAGATCGCGGCGTTCTCGTTGCAGGCAGACTCATTCAGAACGCGGCCGTGTCGATGCGTATCCGTATGAAAGCAGGATCGACCAGGCGTAGGCCCCGTTCCTATCGGCGCGGACGCCGCTTCAAGGCGTCCGCGCCGTCACCACCCAGGTCGCACCGCCGACCGCGATGCCCTGATCGGTCGCGATCTCCGCCAAGGCCTCGCGGATCGCCACCGTCGCCAGCTCGCGCACTTCATCGGTCTGCGCCGCCAGCAAGCGCGCGATCGGCCCGACCCGGAACACCTGCGACAACGCGTCCTCGGTCATCGCTTCGCGACTGTCGCCGCGGCCGTAATAGAACGGCGCCTGGAACGGCTGCAGCTCCACCGCTTCGAAACCGGCCTCGCCGAGCACCCGCACCACCCGCTGCGGATCGCTGAACGCGAACGGCCCCGGCGCGTTGGCGTCGACTGCATCCTGCTCGACGATGCCGCGGATCGCATTCAAGGGCAGCACATACCAATCGTTCTCCGCCGGCGCTTGCCAACACGCGAACGCCAGGCGCCCGCCCGGCTTGAGCGCCTTGCGCAGTTCCGCGAAGGCCGCGACCGGATCGTCGAAGAACATCACCCCGAAACGCGAATACAACAGGTCGAAACTGTGCGGCGCGAACAACCGCCGGCTGGCATCGGCGAGCCGGAACTCCACCGGCAGCCCCAAGGCCTGCGCGCGCTCCTGCGCCCGCCCGACCAAGGGCTCGGACACGTCGACCCCGACCACTCGCCCGCCCGACCCGACCGCACGCGCCAGCTCGAACGAGGTCGCTCCCGCCCCGCAGCCGATGTCGAGCACCGCCTCGCCGGCTTTAGGCGCCGCCGCCGCGAACGCCGCCTGCCCATAGGCTGCGGTGCGCTCGTCCAGCCACTCGTTGTAAGTCAGCCAGCGCGCGCCGACCGGGCCGTTCCAGTCGTTGATCTGTTGTTGGTTGGTGGCGGTCAAGGTTCGCTCCGGTGTTCGGTTGCCGTTCGCTACAGGCTACGCCTGCACCGCAGCCAGTCTCAACGCCTCAGTTGAGCGCACGAGCCCCGCATCGGCATGCGTCGGGCAAAGAAAAAGGCCGCGCAATGCGCGGCCCTTTCCCTTGCTAGTGCCACGGACCGTTACGGACGGCGAGCCAGCGCCGCCTCGTCCTTGGCCTTCGGCAGCAAGTCCTGCTTGCTGACCTTGAGGATGCCCAGGGTCAACAGCGGGCAGGCGACGAAGATCGACGACAGGGTGCCGATGATGATGCCGAGCATCTGCGATTCGGCCATGCCGCGCAGCGAGCCGCCGCCGTAGATGTACAGGGCCACCACGGTCAGGAAGGCGACGAACGAGGTGATGACGGTACGCGACAGGGTCTGGTTGATCGACTTGTTGAGGATCGTCTCCGGATCGGCGCGCATCGAGCGGAAGTTCTCGCGGACGCGGTCGAACACCACGATGGTGTCGTTGATCGAGTAGCCCATCACCGACAGGATGCCGGCCAGCACGGTCAGGTCGAACTCGTGGCCGCTGATGGCGAACCAGCCGGCGACCACGATCACGTCGTGCAGGGTGGTGATGATCGCGGCGACCGCGAACTTCCATTCGAAGCGGAACGCGATGTAGATCAGGAAGCCGACGATCACGAAGATCAGCGCGTACAGGCCGTTGAGGGCCAGCTCCTTGCCGACCTGCGGGCCGACGAATTCGTTGCGCAGGATCTTGGCGTTGTTGCCTTCGCCCGACACCGCCTTCATCACCGCGGCGGCGGCGTGCGCGGTGGCCGATGCGGAGGCGTCGCCTTCGCGCGGCTGCAGGCGGATCAACAACTCGGTGCCCGAGCCGTAGGTCTGGACCTGGGCGCTGTCGTAACCGTCGACGGCCAGCTTCTCGCGCACCTGGTCCAGCGGTATCGCCTTGTCCAGGTGCACCTCGACCAGGTTGCCGCCGGTGAAGTCCAGGGCGAAGTTGAAGTTGCGGGTGAACATGGCGCCGATGGCGACGAACATGATCAGTGCGGCGACGGTGATCGACACCCAACGCAACTTCATGAAGTTGATGTTGGCGTCGTTGGGCAGCAGGGTCAGCGGGAAAATCTTCATGTCTGGGTTCTCCCGTCAGATCGCAATGGACTTGAGCTTGCGGCGCTTGCCGTAGATCAGCGTGGCGATGCCGCGCGACACGGTCACGGCGGTGAACACCGAGGTCAGGATGCCGACGATCATGGTGATCGCGAAGCCCTTGAGCGGGCCGGTGCCGAACATCAACAACGCCAGGCCCGCCAGCAAGGCGGTCATGTTGGAGTCGAAGATCGTGCCCGAAGCCTTGTCGTAACCGGTGGCGATCGCCGTTTGCGGCGGCATGCCCGCTCGCAGCTCTTCGCGGATTCGTTCGTTGATCAGCACGTTGGCGTCGACCGACATGCCGACCGACAGCGCCAGGCCGGCGAAGCCCGGCAGGCTCATGGTCGCGCCGACGATGGGCAGCGACATCACCGCGACCACCATCAGCAGGTTGAGCAGCAGCGCCAGACAGGTGATCAAGCCGAACATGCGGTAATAGATCAGGAAGAAGCTCAGCGCGAAGATGAAGGAGAACATCACCGCGGTGGTGCCGCGCTTGACGTTCTCGGCGCCGAGGCTCGGGCCGACCACGCGCTCTTCGACGAAGGTCATCGGCGCGGCCAGGGCGCCGGACTTGAGGTCGCGGGCCAGGCTGTTGGCCTCGTCGCGGCTCAGGCCGGTGGTCTGGAAGTCCTTGCCGAACACGCCCTGGATGGTCGAGGAGCTGATCACGCGCTCTTCCGAACGGGTGGTGCGCACTTCCTTGCCGTCGACGATCTGGGTGATCGGGATCTGTTCGACGTAGACGATGCCCAGGCGCTTGCCGACGTTTTCCAGGGTGTGGTTGAGCATGCGCTGGCCGCCGATGGCGTTGAGCGTGATGCTGACGCTCGGCTGGCCCTGCTGGTCGTTGCTCGGAATCGCGTTGACCAGCTGGTCGCCCGAGACCAGCAGGCGCTTGGACAGCAGCAACGGCTGCTTGGCTTCGTTGTAATAGACGCGTGCGTCCGGCGGCACGTTGCGGTCGCGCACGGCGGCCGCGGCGCTGGCTTCGTCGCCGACCACGGCGCGGAATTCGAGGGTCGCGGTGGCGCCGATGCGGCGCTTGGCTTCGGCGGTGTCCTGCAGGCCCGGCAGCTGGATCACGATGCGGTCGGTGCCCTGGCGCTGGATCACCGGCTCGGCGACGCCGAAGGCGTTGATGCGGTTGCGCAGAGTGGTCAGGTTCTGCTCGATCGCGTCGAGCGAGATGCGCTGCAGTTCCGACTGCGGAATCTCGAGGGTCAGGGTCTGGCCGTCGAGGCTCTGGGTCAGGGTCGGGAAGGCGGTGCGCAACTGCTTCTGCGCCTTGTCGGCATTCGCGCCGGAGGCGAGCGTGGCGACGATGGCCTCGTTGCCGCGACGCACCACCGAGGTATAGGACACGCTGCTGTCGCGCAGGGTCGAGCGCACGTCTTCGACATAGGCCTCAAGGCGCTTGTTGAGCGCCGCGTCCTGGTCCACCTGCATGGTGAAGTGGACACCGCCCTGCAAGTCGAGGCCGCGCGGCATCGGCTTGGCGCCGAAGGCCTGCAGCCAGTCCGGCACGGTCGGGGCCAGGCTCAGGGCCACCACATACTCGCTGCCGAGCTGCGGACGCAGCAGGTCGGCCGCGCGGGTCTGCAGGTCGGTGTCGGTCAGGCGCACCATCAGGTTGCCCTGGTTCTCGACCTGGATCGACTTCGAGGAAATCTGCGCCTTGGCGAGAATGCCTTCGACGCGCTTGGCCAAGGTCGCATCGACCGGGGTGCCGGTCGGCCGGGCCGCGGAGATCTGTACTGACGGATCCTGCGGATACGCGTTCGGCAGCGCATAAATCACGCTGAAGATCAGTACGACCAGGATGGCGAAGTATTTCCAGCGCGCGAAGGTCAGCATCGAGAACCCCTGCGGCAGCCTCCCCGGCCGCCGCGTCTATGTAAATAAAGGCGTGGCGTCGGCTCAGGCCGACTTCAAGGTGCCCTTGGGCAATACGTTGGCGATCGCGCCCTTCTGCACGCGGATGCGCACGTTGGCAGCGATTTCGACGGTGATGAAGTTCTCGCCGATGTCGGTCACGGTGCCGGCGATGCCGCCGTTGGTCAGCACTTCGTCGCCCTTGGCCAGCTTTTCGAGCATGCCGCGGTGTTCCTTCGCGCGCTTCATCTGCGGACGGAAGATCAGGAAGTACATGACGCCGATCAGGATCAGCGGCAGGACGAAGCCGCCGGCGCTGCCGAGAAAGCCGCCGGGAGCGGGCGCGCCAGCGGGCTGGGCGTAGGCGGGGGCGATCAGGAGGTCGAGCAGATTCATCGGAATGTCCTGGAGCGAAAAATAGCCGGGGATTATGCCACGGCTGGGTTGGAGTCAAGGCCGAAGCCCAAATGAGCCGCAGCGCACGCTTTACCGGGTGAGACTCCAGTCCTGCGGGGCGCTGCCCGCCGGCTTCGGTATCTCCGCCTGTTCACGCGCCTCGGGCGACCAGCCTCCGGGGCCACGGGGCCACGGGGCCACGGGTCCAGAAGTCCAGTGGTTCAGAGGTCCAGGTCTGGAGCGAGGACCGGCGTCGCCGCCGCCATGCGGCGGCGGCGGCCCGAGCCCCGCCGCTCTAGGCGCGTGCGGCGTAGAAAGACTCCCGGAAGGCGGTAAAGGTTCCCTGCTCGATCGCCTCGCGCATCTGCGCCATCAGGCGCTGGTAGTAACGCAGGTTATGCATCGTGCCGAGCATCGGCCCGAGCATCTCGTTGCAGCGGTCCAGATGGCGCAGGTAGGCGCGGCTGAAACCGTTGCTGCAGGCGTAGCAGTCGCAGCCCTCTTCGATCGGGCGCAGGTCGCGCTCGTACTTGGCGTTGCGCACGCGCACGGTGCCGCTCGGGGTGAAGTAGTGGCCGTTACGGGCGTTGCGGGTCGGCATCACGCAATCGAACATGTCGACGCCGCGTGCGACCGATTCGACCAGGTCCTCGGGGCGGCCGACGCCCATCAGATAACGCGGTCGGTCCTCGGGCAGCTGCGGGCAGGTGTGTTCGAGCATTTCGTTGCGCTCGGCCTCGGGCTCGCCGACGGCGAGGCCGCCGATCGCATAACCGTCGAAGCTCAGGCCCTTCAGGCCGGCCGCCGACTGGGTGCGCAGCTCGTGATGGACGCCGCCCTGGACGATGCCGAACAAGGCCGCATCGTTGCCTTCGTGGGCTTTCTTGGAGCGCTCGGCCCAGCGCAGGCTCAGTTCCATCGACTTGCGCGCCACCTCGACGGTCGCCGGATACGGCGTGCACTCGTCGAAGATCATGACGATCTCCGAATCCAGCACGCGCTGGATGTTCATGCTTTCTTCCGGGCCGAGGAAGACCTTGCTGCCGTCGACCGGCGAGGCGAAGGTCACGCCCTGCTCGGTGATCTTGCGCCGGTGCGCGAGCGAGAACACCTGGAAGCCGCCGGAGTCGGTCAGGATCGGGCCGTTCCAGCGGGCGAAGCCGTGCAGGCCGCCGTGATCGCCGATCACGTCCAGGCCGGGCCGCAGATACAGATGAAAGGTATTGCCGAGGATGATCTGTGCGCCGAGGTCGCGCACGTGCTCGGGCATGATGCCCTTGACCGAGCCGTAGGTGCCCACCGGCATGAAGGCCGGCGTTTCCACCGTGCCGCGCGGGAAGCTCAGGCGGCCGCGGCGCGCGGCGCCGTCTTGACCGAGCAGTTGGAAGGACATGCGGCTCATGCGCGTATTCCTTTATCTAATGGACGCATGGGGCGATGCGTGGGGTGGGATTCGTGTGGGGCATCCGAGCTAGGGCTTTCGCTTTGCTTGGCGGTGCGCGGAAGCTGGAAAGACGGTGGCGGAGTCTTGGCTTCGGGGTGTGGCGGCGTTGATTGGGGTATTGGAGCGGGAAGTTTCGCTTTGCTGGCGGTGCGCGGAAGCTGAAAAGACGCTTGTGGGGTCTCGGCTTCGGGTTGCGGCGGCGGGGGCTACGTCGCTTCGGTTGGCCACAGCAGCATGGCGTCCCCGTAGGAGAAGAAGCGGTAGCGCTCGCGGATCGCGTGCTCGTAGGCGGCGAACATCCGGTCCTTGCCGACGAAGGCCGAAACCAGCATCAGCAAGGTGCTTTCCGGCAGATGGAAGTTGGTGATCAGGGCATCGACCGAGCGGATGCGGTAACCGGGCAGGATGAACAAGCGGGTCTCGCCGGCGAACGGCTGCAACTCGCTTTCTTCGCCCTTGATGCCGCTATGGTGGCGGATCGCGCTTTCCAGCGCGCGCACTACGGTCGTGCCGACCGCGATCACCCGCCCGCCGGCGGCGCGGGTGCGGCGGATCTGTTCGACCAGGCCGGCGCCGACGTTGAGCCACTCGCTGTGCATGACGTGCTGGTCGAGGCTTTCGGCGCGCACCGGCTGGAAGGTGCCGGCACCAACGTGCAGGGTGACGTGGCCGAACTCGATGCCGCGCTCGCGCAACTGCGCCAGCAGGGCGTCGTCGAAGTGCAGGCCGGCGGTCGGTGCCGCGACCGCGCCGACTTCGCGCGCGAACACGGTCTGGTAGCGCTCCTGGTCGTCGCTGCCGGGCTCGCGCTGGATGTACGGCGGCAACGGCAGGCGGCCGGCGTGCAGCAGCCATTGTTCGAGCGACTCGGGCACGTGGAAGCGCAGGCGATAGAACTCGCCCTCGCGATCCAGCACCTCGGCTTCGCCGCCGGCATCGAGGGCGATGCGTGCGCCGGCCTTCGGCGATTTGCTGACGCCGATCTGCGCGCGCGCCTCCATGCCGCCGAGCAGGCGCTCGATCAGGATCTCGACCCGGCCGCCGGTGCTCTTCTGGCCGAACAGACGCGCCGGGATCACCCGGGTGTCGTTGAACACCAGCAGGTCGCCGGGCTGCAACAACTGCGGCAGCTCGCGAAACACGCGGTCCTCGCGCGGCGCCGGCGCCGGCGGTACCACCAGCAGGCGGCTGGCCGAACGCTCGGCCAAGGGCGCCTGGGCGATCAGCTCGGGCGGGAGTTCGTAGTGGAAGTCGTTCTTCTTCAAAGGGAACCGAAGTAATTAAGCGCGAAGCGCCGTAGCCACCGAAGCCGGCGAAAACCGGTGGGGCTGACGGACGGGACGAAACCGGGCGACGACGTAGGCCGGACAAGGTTTCGGAGAGGGGCCATTATCCCGGGTATGGGGCGGGATCGGCAAAAGGCCGGTTTTGGAGGGTCTGGCAACCTGGGGCAAATCCCCCCTGCCCCCCTTTTTCAAAGGGGGGGGGAACAGCCCGGGCTTCGGGGAGGTTTCGGGTATCCGGGCAGCTCAGTGCCCGGGCGTTCCGGCGTTCGGGCGGCGCGAACCCGGGATGGAACGGGCCAAGCTTCGGGCACGTGCTATCGAGCTGCCAAGGGGCGCGCAGGCGCTCCGGAGTCGCCGCGCTGCCTGGCGCCCTACAACCAGCCGTTCTGGCGGGCGCGGCGATAGGCTTCGATGCGATTGCTGCTGTCGAGCTTGCCGATCGCCTCGGACAGGTAATTGCGCACGGTGCCCTGGCTCAGGTGCAGGCGTTCGCCGATCTCGGCGGTCGACAGGCCTTCGCCGGCCAGGCGCAGGACCTGGCGCTCGCGCTCGGTCAGCGGGTCTTCGTCGCTCCAGGCGGCGACCGCGAGCTGCGGGTCGATCGCGCGGCCGCCGCGGTGCACCTGGCGCAGGGCTTCGGCGAGTTGCCCGGCCGGGGCGTCCTTGAGCAGGTAGCCGCGCACGCCGGCGTCCATCGCCCGGCGCAGGTAGCCGGCGCGGCCGAAGGTGGTGACGATGACGACCCGGGTCGACATGCCGGAATCGCGCACGCGCATCGCCAGGTCGATGCCGGTCATGCCCGGCATTTCGATGTCGGTCATGATCAGGTCGGGCTGGACGCGCTTGACCGCTTCCCACGCCGCCGCGCCGTCGCCGGCTTCGGCGACGACCTCGATGTCGGGTTCCAGGTTCAACAGCGCCGCCAGCGCGCCGCGCACCAGGGCCTGATCTTCGGCGAGCAACAGACGGATCATGCGATACCTCGTTCAAGCAGGGCCGGCGTCGGCGCCGGCGCGGAATTTGCGGCCGGCGCGGCCAGGCGGCGGGCGACGACCAGCGCCTCGCGTGGCACCAGCAGGCTCAGGCGCGTGCCGGCGCCGTTCGGGCTTTCGATTTCGACGGTGCCGCCGACCGCACGCAAGCGTTCGCGCATGCCGGTCAGGCCATGGCCTTCGTTGGACACGCCACCGCGACCGTCGTCGGCGATCCGCAGCACGATGCCGCCACGCGGGTCCTGGGTGAGTTCGACATCGACCCGGCGCGCGCGCGCATGCCGCATCACGTTGGTCACCGACTCGCGCAAGGCCAGGGCCAGCGCGGCTTCGATGTTGAGCGGAATGTCGATGGTCGCCAGCTTGTGGTCGAGGCTGATCTCGCCGCTCAGCAGGGCCAGCCGCGCGGCCGCGAGTTCGGCCTGCAAGCCGTTGGCGCGGATGCCGGCGACGGCTTCGCGGACCTGGGTCAGGGCTTCGCGCGCGACCCGTTCGACTTCGTTGATCTGGGCGTGCGCGGCGGCGGTGTCGTGTTCGAGCAAGCGCGCGGCGAGCTGCGATTTCAGCACCACCACCGACAAGGTATGGCCGAGCAGATCGTGCAGGTCGCGGCCGATGCGTTCGCGTTCGGCCAGGCTGGCCAGGCGCTTCACTTCGTCCTGGGTCAGGCGCAGTTCGGCATGGCGGCGCTCGCGGTTGCGCGCGGCGACCACGCCGGCGAACACGATCGCGCCGACCAGCAGATTGATCAGGAAGGTCGACAGCGGCATCGCTTCCCTCGGCACCAGCAGCATGAACTCCACGCCGAGCAGCGCGAACAGCAGCGCGGCCAGGGCGACGCCGCGCCACAGCGGCAGCAGGCTGGCGATCATGCCGGAGGCGAAGATCAGGTAGGTGGCGCCCCCGCCGCCGAACGGAATCACCGCGTAGCCGATGCAGGCCACCGCGAGCAGCAACCACAGGCGCAGCTTGGAACCGCTGCGGTAGAACGCCCAGTACAGCGGCAGGAACAGCAGCACCGAGGTCACCGCCGCGGTCACCACCCACCACGGCACCCGCGGCCAGAAGAACAGCGGGATGAACACGAAACTCAGGTACAGCAACGAAGCCAGGTGCCAACCGAGCAGGTTGTCTTGGGCATCCATCGTGGGCGGCGGCAAGCGCATGGTCGAGCTCCTTCAGGTCGGCAAGACCTCGGTGGCGATGCGGTCCGGCGCCGGTCCGGACCGCATCGGCGTAGCGGACTTTAGCGGAGTTCGACCGCTTCGATCTCGAACGCGAACGGACCCGGCTCGCCGCCGGCGCCCAGCACGATGCCGCGCAGGTTGCCCAGGTCGACGCCGGCCATGCTCGCCAGCGGCACCCGCACTTGTTGCCACTGTGCGCCGACCGAGAGCTGCTGGATGCCGGGCGGGCGGAGCATGTCGGTGCCGGAGAACACCATCACCGTCAGCTTGCGGCCATCGCCGCGCACCCGCAGGCTGAACTCGCTGACCTCGCGCGCGTCGACCGAAGCCAGCGGCGCCGGACCCGGCACGAACATCAGCCCGCCCCAGGGCTGGGCGATGCCGGCGACGACGTCGCCCTTGGCCGCGAGCGTGGCCGCCTTGCCGCCTTCGGCGACCGTCTCCAGGTGCGAGCGCGACTTGCCGCCGACGTAGAGATCGTTGGAGGCGACCCAGCTGGCGCTGGGCTTGTCGCCGGCGAACAAGGCGATCTTGCCCGGCTTGAGCTTCGGCAGCGCGCTGTCGATGGTGCGCTCGACCGGGTAGCCGTTCTTCCAGATCGAACGGATCGCACGGGTGGCGGTGATGTCGGTGGTCGGGTCGCCGTCGACCAGGATCATGTCGGCGCGCAAGCCGCGGGCGATGCGGCCGCGGTCGTCGAGGCCGAAGCTGCGCGCCGGCACCGCGGTCGCCGCACTCAAGGCCTGCACCGGGCTCAACCCGGCCTGCACCAGCAATTCGAGTTCGCCGTGCTCGCTGGCACCGTGGGTGGTGCCGGGGTTGCCGGCGTCGGTACCGGCGAGCAGAGGCACCCCGGCCTCGTGCAGGCGGCGCACGTTCTCCAGGGTGTTGTTGAACTTCTGCTGGGTCAGGAATCCGCTCGGGAAGCTGGCGGCCAACTGATCGCGTTGCTGCGGGCGCAGATACGGCGTCAGGCGTTCGTCGCCGGCGACGCGCTTGCGTGCGGAGCCGTCGAAACCGTAGATCGACGACATCACCGTCAGGGTCGGCACCACGAACGCTTTGCGCTGCTTGATCGCCGCGACGAGTTTCGGATCGTCGAGCAGGTCGCCGTTGATGTGGACCAGGCCGTCGGCGCCGGCATCGATGGCCAACGCCGCATCGGAGGCCTGCGACACGTGCACCATGGCCATGCGCTTGCGCGCGTGCGCGGCCTTGATCGCCGCCCGCAGCGAGGCCTCCGACAAGGTATTCAGGCGCGCCTTGCCGCTATCGTCGAGCAAACTCTCCAGCACCAGCTTGATGTAGTCCGAGCCCTCGGCGATGCGCGCATCGACGAAGGCCTGCGCCTGCGCCGGGTCGTCGAGCGTCGCGATCGGCATGCCGTACTGGGTGCCGTGCCCGCCCTTGGCGGTCACCAGGGTGCCGGCCGACCATAGATCGGCCTTGCCGGTCTTGGCGCGGCTTTCGCGCTCGGCGCGCGCCGCCGCCAGGCCGTGGTGGTCGCTGAACATGTCCAACTCGGTGGTCACGCCGAAACGCAGCGCATCGCTGCGCGCCTCGCCCCAACTGTGGACGTGCGAATCGATCAGGCCGGGCAACAGAGTCGCGCCGTTGCCGTCGACCAACGGCACACCGGCCGGCACCGATACGTCCGCGCCGACCTCGGCGATCAGGCCGTCGCGGACCAGCACGGTCGCCGAGGGCAGCACGCGCTCACCGTCGAATACGCGCACCTGGCGGATCGCGAACGAGGCCGCCGGCAGCGCCGCCTTGGTGGCGGTCGCGGCCGACGCATGCGCGCCACCGGCACCATCGGCGGCGACCGCCGCGCCCGAGCCCAGCAAGGCGCCGAGCAACAGGCCGACGGCTTGGGTGTGCACGGACGATTTTTCCATCTTCATGTTCTGCTCCATTCGGTGGCGACGGCTGCGGCGCGGCCATCGGGGGACTCTGCGGCGCTGGCGGCAACGGCCGCTCGCGACCGCGATAAGAGGACGTCGCACGGCCAAGGCCGGACCGACAGGCCGGCCTGCGCGGCGGACAATACGAGCGCGGCCGGAGCCAGGCACGTCGAGGGCTGGCCCGCGGTCGCGGCGACGACGCCATGGAAGGGATGGATCGCGCTCATCGGCTGGCTCCACGGCTTCCGGCAGGTGCGCTCACTGTCGTACTCGGCCGTTCGCCGGGGCAGTGGGCGAGATCATTCATCCCCGGTGACAAGCGTCACGCCTGCCGAAGAGCCGAGCCGCGCAGTGGGGGTTATCGGCGCGATCCGGACATGGTAGACTCGTATAAATTATTGAATTGAAACGAAAAATCATCGAGAAGCGGATGCGCCACGCAAAATTCTTGCGCGCACTGCGGCCGAGATCTTTCGTTGTTTCTTACGTTGTACGGGTGTGAGAGATGGCGCTTGGCGGCATTGCCGCTGCAACTGCGAGAGTCCAGCCGTGAAGGCGGACCGGTCTCCCATGTGATGAAGCCTTCGGCCTCGGCCGAAAACTGGAGAGGCCGCGCACGCCGCCGGCCTGTGGAGATTGACGATGAACAACCTGCTCAGCCAACTCGCGCCGCTGCGCGCTCACGCCGGCAAACGCCGCACCATCGGCCTGGACGACGACACCGTCGCCCGCTTCGCCGTGACCCACCCCGAACTCGGCGAAGCCATCGCCGCGGCCGCGGCCGAGTACGCGCTGATCCGCGACCTGCACGCCGACCTGCTCGACCTCGACGAGGACGCGCAGATCCAGGCGGTCCAGGCCGGCTACGTCAATTTCTATCCCGACGATGGCGTCAACCCCTACATCGCCCTGACCGCGCGCGGCCCCTGGGTGATCACCCTGAAGGGCGCGGTGCTGCACGACTCCGGCGGCTACGGCATGCTCGGCTTCGGCCACACCCCTTCGGCGGTGATCGCGGCGATGGCCAAGCCGCAGGTGATGGCCAACATCATGACCCCGTCGCTGTCGCAGCTGCGCTTCGAGCGCGCCCTGCGCGGGGCCATCGGCACGACCCGCGGCGGGTGCCCGTACGAGCGGTTCTTCTGCCTCAACTCCGGCTCGGAGTCGGTGTCGCTGGCCGCGCGCATCGCCGACGTCAACAGCAAGCTGATGACCGACCCGGGCGCACGCCATGCCGGTCGCGTCATCAAGCGCGTCGTGGTCAAGGGCAGCTTCCACGGCCGCACCGAGCGCCCGGCGCTGTACTCGGACTCCTCGCGCAAGGCCTATCAGCAGCACCTGGCCAGCTTCCGCAATGAAGACTCGGTCATCACCGTCGAACCCTACGACGTCGACGCGCTGAAGAAGGTGTTCGCCGACGCCGACAGCAACGGCTGGTTCGTCGAGGCGATGTTCCTGGAACCGGTCATGGGCGAAGGCGACCCGGGCCGCGGCGTGCCGCCGGCGTTCTATGCCGCCGCCCGCGAGCTGACCCGCAACCACGGTTCGCTGCTGCTGGTCGATTCGATCCAGGCCGGCCTGCGTGCTCACGGCGTGCTGTCGATCGTCGACTACCCGGGCTTCGAAGGCCTGGAAGCGCCGGACATGGAAACCTATTCCAAGGCGCTCAACGCCGGCCAGTACCCGCTGTCGGTGCTGGCGGTCGGCGAACGCGCCGCCTCGCTGTACCGCAAGGGTTTGTACGGCAACACCATGACCAGCAACCCGCGCGCGCTCGACGTCGCCGTCGCCGTGATGGAGCACGTCACCCCGGAACTGCAGGCCAACATCCGCAACCGCGGCGCCGAGGCGATCGAAAAGCTGGAGAAGCTCAAAAGCGAACTCGGCGGCCTGATCACCAAGGTCCAGGGCACCGGCCTGCTGTTCTCGTGCGAACTCGCCCCGCAGTTCAAGTGCTACGGCGCCGGCTCGACCGAAGAATGGCTGCGCGAACGCGGCATCGGCGTGATTCACGGCGGCGTCAACTCGTTGCGCTTCACCCCGAACTTCACCATCGGCAGCGACGAGATCGAACTGCTGGTGTCGATGGTCGGCCGCGCCCTGCGCGAAGGCCCGCGCGCGCACCAGGCCGTCGCGGCCTGACGGCCGCCAGCTAGGAGCGTGTGTGGAGAAGTAAGGAGCGAGCAACAGCTGCTTCTCGCTTCTGCCCTGGCTCGCTCCTCACTCCTCTTCGCTCATTTCCAGGGAACCACAATGATTCGTTTGTCGAACAAGGACACCGGCGCCGACATCGGCGAGATCAGCGAAGAGGAATTGCAGATCCTCGTCGCGGCGCTGGAAGAAGAAGACAGCAAGGACCAGAACTACTTCATCGACCACGCCACCGTCGACATGATCGAAATCGATCATCTCAACGCAGGCTCGCTGATCACCGTGCTGCGCGCGGCCATCGGCGACAGCGACGGCGTCGAGATCCAGTACGTCCGCACGGCCTGAGCCTCGGCTCATGCGGTACGAAAGAGGCCGGGCGACCGGCCTCTTTTTGTTTGCGCCCTGCGCTCGCGTGGGATCTGCCCGACAAGCAACAGCAACAGCAAATCCCCCGCGCCTACGGCGCCGCCCCCTTTCCAAAGGGGGCACACGACGGGCGCCATCGCGAGGCCGCCGCGCCGCTGCCACATTCCAACCGGATGGGTTCCCCCCTTTGGAAAAGGGGGGCCAGCGGGGATTTGCTCTTGCCCTCACCTACCGCACAAGCAACAGCAACAGCAACAGCAAATCCCCCGCACCGCTTCGCGGCGCCGCCCCCTCACCCAAGGGGGCATACGACGGGCGCCATCGCGAGGCCGCCGCGCCGCTGCCACGTTCCAACCGGATGGGTTCCCTCTTGGAAAAGGGGGGGCAGCGGGGATTTGTTCTTACCTCCAATGCCCGCGAAAGCAACCGCAATAAGAGCAAATCCCCGCGCCCTCAACAAAGGGGCAAAGGCAGATCGACCGGCTCTGATCGGTTTTGCACAGCGTCAAACCCCGTCGCCCTTGCGCCCCGCCCCACAACCATCAATGCTTGCGGACAAGACCGCCCGGCAGACAACCGTATAAAGGCCGCCCATGAAAATCGTCGAAGTCCGCCACCCCCTCGTGCAGCACAAGCTCGGCCTGATGCGCCGCGCCGACAACAGCACCAAGTCGTTTCGCGAATTGGCCTCGGAGGTCGCGACGCTGCTGACGTATGAAGCCACCGCCGATCTGGAAACCGAGGAGGCGGTGGTCGAGGGCTGGGCCGGGCCGGTCGTCACCCGCCGCATCAAGGGCGCCAAGGTCACCCTGGTGCCGATCCTGCGCGCCGGCCTGGGCATGCTGCCGGGCGTGCTGGAGCTGATTCCGGCGGCCAAGGTCGGCGTGGTCGGTCTGCAGCGCGACGAAGAAACCCTGCAACCGGTCGGCTACTACGAAAAACTCACCGGCCGGATGGAGGAGCGCACCGCGCTGATCCTCGATCCGATGCTCGCCACCGGCGGCAGCCTGATCGCGACCGTCGACCTGCTCAAGGCCGCCGGCTGCAAACGCATCAAGGGCCTGTTCCTGGTCGCCGCGCCGGAAGGCCTGAAGGCGCTGGAAGCGCGCCACCCCGACGTCGAAGTCTTCACCGCTTCGATCGACGAACGCCTCAACGAAGCCGGCTACATCCTGCCCGGCCTCGGCGATGCCGGCGACAAGATCTTCGGGACCAAGCATTACGCTTGAGCGTTGTTGCGAGTGAGATCGCGCCCCGCCACGCATGCGGGGGGGGCCGACGGATATCGCCGTCGATGCGGTGCTCGCGCTGCACAAGCGCCCCGGTGCAACGAAGACCGCTGCGCCCGAACGAAACCCTCAAGAGGTCTTGCGCTGCCGCCGCTTGCGCAACCGATACAACAGGATCAAGGCGAACGCCACTGCGGTGGCGAACCAGGCCGGCGACCAGCGGCCGTCGTCGCGGTCGATCGAGGCCGCGGCATTCGGCTCGCGCGCAGGCGCTGCATTCAGGGCTGCGGCGGCGGCTTCGGGGCGCAGGCGCCAACTGCCTTCGCGCAGTTCCAGCTTGCCCTCCAAGGGCGGCAGCCGCAGTTCGCGCCAGCTCACGCGCAGATCGCCGATCTGCGGGTCGAGCGGGTTCTCGGCACTGCCGAGGCCGTCGCCTTCCGGCTGGAAGGTCGCGGCAAGGTTCGCCGGCAGGCGGCTGAAATTCGGGCGAAACAAACGCCACTCGCCGACCGCACGCAGCACCTCGGGGCGGATCGGCTTGCCGTCGAGAGTCGCGGCGTCCGCCCACCAACGCTTGTTCTCCAAGGGCAGGCGCGTCGGATTGACGTGCCCGGCCGAGAATTTCGAGGAATCGATCGGGGCCGCGTTCCAGACCCGCTCGTAGCCTTCGCCGACCGAGCGCCACTGATACATCTCGACCCGGCGATCGAGCCCGAACTCGCGCGTTTCCACGCCGAAGTCGCGGTCGAGCAAACGCTTGCCGCTGCGCGGTTCGCCGAGCGGTTCGCCCGGGTCTTCGCTCTGGGCGAACGCCGTGCCCGCGAGCACGCACATCGCCAGCAAGGCGATGGCATACAGCGCCAGCGCCGCCCGGCGCCGGCGGCCGCTCACGCAGCCCATGCGGCCAGGGTCCGCGCCTGCAGTTCGGCGACTTCGTGCGCGGTGCCGAACTTGCCCTTCTCGTCGCGCACCACCTGGGCCAGCGCGCACTCGGGGTCGTGGGTGAAGAACAGATGCACGTTGCGCGCGAGCTTGTCGCTGAGGAAGCTCTTCTTCTCGTCGATCAACAGCTCGGCGTTGCGGTCGTAGCCCATGGTGATCGGCACGTGCACCCACGGCCGCCCGGGAATCAGGTCGGCGCAGAACACCACGCCGCCGTGCGGTTCGCCGCCGACGCTGTCGGGGCCGACGATCTCGGCCAGCATCAGCCCAGGCGTGTGGCCATCGCTGTAGTGGAAACGTACGCTGTCGCCGAGCAGCCTGGAATGCGCGCCATCGACCAGCTCCAGCTTGCCGGTGGCTTCGAGCAAACCCGGCAGCTCGGGAATGAAACTCGCGCGGTCGCGCGCATGCGGGTGTAAAGCGCGCTCGTAATGCTCGCGCCCGACCAGATACGACGCGTTAGGGAACAACAGGCGCGGCGCCTCGCCTTCGGCCCAAGGCGCGAGCAAGCCGCCGGCGTGGTCGAAGTGCAGATGCGACAGCACCACCACGTCGATGTCCTCGGGCGCGAAACCGGCGCGAGCCAGCGATTCGAGCAGGACATGGCGATCTTCGACCACGCCGTAGCGTTCGCGCAGCTTGGGTTCGAAGAACGCGCCGATGCCGGCCTCGAACAGCACGGTCTTGCCGTTGAGCGGGCTGGCGAGCAAGGCCCGGCAGGCCAGGGCGATGCGGTTGTGTTCGTCGGGCGGCGACCACTTCGCCCACATCGCGCGCGGCGCGTTGCCGAACATCGCGCCGCCATCGAGTTTCTGCGAGTTGCCGAGGATCGACCAGAGTTTCATGTCTGCACCGCCCGCTGAGGGCATTGGCGAAGGATGGTCCGATTTTACTGCGCAAACGCAGGCATCGGGCCGGAACGAGGCGAAGCGGCGGATCGTGGACAGGCGCCGCTCACGCTACGCAGGCGTCGACCGCAGGCAGGCGTCGCTTACGCTTGCTCAGCCATCGATCACAAGCAGGCTTCGCTTACGCTGCGCAACCGCCGATCATCGGCAGCCGCCTTCATTCGGCGCCTAAGGCCGTCATTGCGGCGTGGTGACGGTGGCGAAGTGGAAGATGAACTCGCCGTCGCGGCCGTCGCCGGCCACCACGCGCACCGGCGCCAAGGGCCGCTCGGCCAACAGGGTCGCGCTGCCGCTGGCGGCGGCCTTGCTGATCAGCCCGGACGAACGTCCGTTGATCTTGACCAGCATTTCCTGCCCGGCCACCAGCACCACCCGCCCCATCGAGGGGTCGGTCGGACGCGGGGTGACGATGCGCTCGGCTTCGCTGTCGAGGTAGTCGCGCGACGGCAGCGCGAACAGATCCTGACCGCCGGCGCTGACGTCGAACGACCAGGCCGTGCTGCCGTTGGTGCCGTCGTTGACGACTTCGATCTTTTCCAGGGTCAGCAACACCGTGTAGCGCGCCGGCGCCTGCGGCGCGGCGGGCTTGACCGGAGTGGCCGCCACCGGCTGCGAGGGCGCGGCCGGCGTCGTCGGCTTGTCCTTGAGCCCGCCGATCTCGCGCACGTTGTTGACGAGTGTGGTCAAGGCCACGAGGAAAGCGACCAGCGCGATCGAAATCGCAGGCACGCGGGTATACCAACGCTTGTCGTTATCGTCGCTCACTGCCCTGTCCCCTGTTGCTTCACGCTGCCGTCCATGCCGCGAAATCTACTGCACCGCACCGCCGTCGCGCCATCGCGCCGACGGTTTCGCAGGCGGCGGCTCAGGGTTTGCTGGGCCGTACCTCGGCCTGGCCGACCGGATTGCGCGGATCGGTGCCGCCCGACAGCGTGTTGGCGCGCTTGTCCCACATCACCGTCTGCAGGTTGCCCCAGGTCGATTCGCCGGCGTTGACCTTGTGGCCCATGGCCTGGAGCTTGGCGACGGTGTCGGCATCGAGCGCGCCGGGTTCGGCCGAGATCGCGTCCGGCATCCACTGGTGATGGATGCGCGGTTGCGCGGCGACCTGCTGCGGCTGCAGGCCTGCGTCGTAGGCGAGGATCGCCAACAGCACCTGGGTGATGATGCGGCTGCCTCCGGGCGCGCCGACCGCGACCACGCGATCGGATGATTCCAGGAAGCTCGGCGTCATCGAGCTGAGCATGCGCTTGCCCGGTGCCGGCGCGTTGGCCTCGAAGCCCATCACGCCGAACGCGTTCGGGGTGGCTGGACGCAGGGCGAAGTCGTCCATTTCGTTGTTGAGCAGCACGCCGGTGCCCGGCGCGACCAGGCCCGAGCCGTACAGCAGGTTGACGGTCTGGGTCGCCGAGACGCGGTTGCCGTCGCCGTCGATGATCGAGAAGTGAGTGGTCTCGTCGTCTTCGAGCGGCGCCGGCTGGCCCGACAGCAGATCGCTCGGCGTGGCCTTCTCGGGATGGATCGTCGCGCGCAGGCCGGCGGCGTAATCGGCGCTGGTCAGGCGCCGGATCGGCATCTTCACGAAATCCGGATCGCCCAGATAAATCGTGCGGTCGCGATACGCGCGGCGCATGGCCTCGGCGAGGATGTGGGTGCGGTGCGCGGGATCGAGCTTGGACAGGTCCCAGCCCTGCAGCACTTGCAGGATCTCGGCCAAGGCTACGCCGCCCGAGGACGGCGGCGGCGCGGTGACGATGTCCCAAGCGCGGTACTTCAGGCGCAGCGGTTCGCGTTCGCGCACCTTGTAACCGGCCAGTTCTTCGGCGCGCCACTGGCCGCCTTCTTGCTTGACCGAAGCCAGCAATTTGGCGGCGACGTCGCCGCGATAGAAACCATCGAAGCCTTTCTCGGCCAGCAGTTCCAGAGTGCGCGCCAGATCCGGCTGCTTGAGGGTCTCGCCGGCTTTCGGCGGCGAACCGTCGGCGAGGAACACCTCGCGGGTGCCGCGGTAGCGCTCCATCACTTCACGGCGGCTGCCATAGCCCTTTTCCAGGCGCGGATACACCTCGAAGCCTTCGCGGGCGATCCGGATCGCCGGCGCCAGCGAGGTCTTCAGCGGCAGCTTTCCGTAGTGCTGCGCCAGATGCACCAGCGCCGCCGGCAGACCGGGAATGCCGGCCGACCACGGCCCATTGGTGGCGCGGTCGCGGTTGAGTTCGCCCTTGTCGTCGAGATAGGCCGCCGGCGTGGCCGCGGCCGGCGCGGTCTCGCGCGCGTCGACGAAGATGTCGCGCTTGGTTTTGGCGTCGTGCAGCAGGAAGAAACCGCCGCCGCCGATGCCCGAGCTGATCGGCTCGACCACCGACAGGGTCGAGGACACCGCGATCGCGGCGTCAAAGGCGTTGCCGCCGGCGCGGACGATTTCCAACCCGGCCTGGGTCGACAACGAGTGCGCACTGGCGATCGCGGTGCCGGGCGGATGCGCGGCCGCGCTTGCGGCCGCGGCGCTGCGTGCCGGCGCGCGGGCGCCGCCGTCGGCGCACCACGCGGGCGAGGCGATCAGCAGCAGCGTGGCCATCAGCAAGATGGGAGACTTCAGACCGGCCCGCAGCCGCAACGCCTTGCGCATCGTGTTCACTCCTGCTGTAGACGCCGCAGCTTGTCCAGCAATTGCGGCTCGGTTTCGACGTGGTTGGGGTCCGGGTCGATGCATTCGACCGGACAAACGACCACGCATTGTGGTTCGTCGTAGTGCCCGACGCATTCGGTGCAACGCGCCGGATCGATCACATAGATCGTTTCGCCCTGGGAGATCGCCTGATTGGGGCAGGCTGGCTCGCAGACGTCGCAGTTGACGCAGAGTTCGTTGATCTTGAGCGACATGGGCACTGGTCGCCGGCGAGCCGCGGGTTCGCATTGCCGGCATGGAGCTTGCAGTGTAGGGCTTGGGCGTCCGCCGGCATAGCCGAGCGCCGGGATGCTGCGTGTCGCGGGCACGGCGGCCGCGAATGTGCCAGCCGCAGCCCCGTCCGCCCGGATGGCGGCTCGCGGTCCGGATGGCGGTCGGCCGCTGAGAACCACCGGCCGGCAAGCGATTCGGGCTCACGCGGCCTGGGGCTTTACAAAACGATTCGGGCCGCTTGCGCGGTGGGGGGCTTTACAAAACGATTCGGGCGGCTTGCGCGGCCCGAGTGGGTACAGCTTCAGCCAGCGCCAGGCGCTCCGAAACGGCCCGGCCGACTCAGCGGCCGGGCGGCTGGATCACTTGGCTTCGACGAACACGTAGTTGACCGACGACGGTGCCACCGCGGTCTTGACGCGCTCGTTGTCGACGCTGTCGCCGATGAAGATGAACTTGACGCCCTTCATCGTCGTCGGCAGGACCTTGGCGAACGAGGCGACGACCAGGTCGGCGGTCTTGGCCGAGTTCGGCGAACCGAACGCCACCAGGTTGCCTTCGAGGATGCCCTGCGACAGGTCGGTCTGGGCCTTTTCGAGCATGCGCTCGTAGTCGCCCTGGAAGGTCGGCGCTTCCGGCGCCGGCAGCACGTAGACATAGGTGCTGCCGCTGACGCCGTCGAGATTGCGCTGGACCACGTCGGTCAGATAAGCGCTCCAGGCGCTTTCGTCGCTGGTCTTCGGCGCCGGCAGCGCGGCGGTCTCGACCGCGGCTTCCTTCTTCTCCTCTTTCTGGCACGCGGCCACGAACGGCAGCGCCAGGCAGGCGATCAGCAGCAGGCGGGAGGAAGTTTTCATCGTTTGCCCCTTGGATGTTTGTTTGGTGGTCAGTGTTTGTTGCGTTGCCACTCGGCCTGCAGCGCGTCGACCACGGCCGGCGGCACGAAGCCGGAAACGTCGCCGCCGAGGCGGGCGATTTCGCGCACCAGCGAGGACGAGATGAAGCCGTACTGCTCGGCCGGGGTCAGGAACAAGGTCTCGACCTCCGGGATCAGATGCCGGTTCATGCTCGCCAGCTGGAATTCGTATTCGAAGTCGGACACCGCGCGCAGCCCGCGCAGCAGCACCCCGCCGCCGACCTGGGCGACGAAATGCGCCAGCAGCGAGTCGAAACCGCGCACTTCGACGTTGGGCTGGTGGGCGACCGCCTTGCGGGCCAGCTCGACCCGGGTCTTGAGCGGCAGCGCCGGCCCTTTGCCCGGGCTCTCGGCCACGCCGATGATCATCCGTTCGAACAATGGGGCGGCGCGATCTACCAGGTCGATGTGACCGTTGGTGATCGGGTCGAACGTGCCGGGATAGACGGCGATTCGGTTGCGGGCCGAGCTCATTCGATGGTCGTTCGCTGCTGGAATGACAGGGAGCGGGAAGGCCGCCCCGCCGGATGCGGCGCAGTGTAGCAGCCGGTTGCCGGAGCCGGTCAGGGCGCCAGACGGCGGTACACGGCGTAGCGGACCTCGCGGGTAGCGCCTTCGCGATGCAGCAGCCAGTCGCCGGGCAGATCGATCGCCGCCTGCGCCGGCGCTTCGACGTACAGCCAGGCCGAAGGCGCCAGCGTCGGCAACAAGGCCGGCCAGACCGTGCTCCACAAGCCGGCCGCGAACGGCGGGTCGACGAAGGCCAGGTCGAAGCCCGGCACGCCCTCGCCCGCCCGCGGCTGCGCCGCCAGCCAGGCCAGCGCATCGGCCTGGGCCACGCTGGCGGCCTCGCCGCCCTGCAGGCGGCCGGTCAGCGCGCGCAGTTCCGCGGCCAGGGCCGGGTCGCGTTCGACCAGCACCGCCGATGCGGCGCCGCGCGACAGCGCTTCCAGGCCGAGCGCGCCGCTGCCGGCGAACAAGTCGAGCACGCGCGCCCCCGGCAGCACCGGCATCAGCCAGTTGAACAAGGTCTCGCGCACGCGGTCGGAGGTCGGGCGCAGACCCGGCGCATCGGCCACGGCCAGGCGCGTGCCGCGCCAACGCCCGCCGATGATGCGGACCTTGCCGGTCGGGGCTGCGCTGCGCGAGGCGGCGGAAACGGGACGTGGGCCGCGCTGTGGAGTCTTCATCGGGGGCGCCTGGAGGCCGGTGCTAGCATGTGCACATTCTCGCGCATCCTCGCGCCTTCTCGCCCCCAGCCTCCCGAATGGTCAGTTTTTTTCGCCGCAAGAAACCCGAAACCGCCGGCGGAAGCTCGTCTTCCGAACGCCGTTTCACCACCGAAGAACTGGCCGCCGCGTTTCCCAGCGCGCGGCTTGAGCCTGCGCCGGCCGAAGCGCCCACGGCCACGCCGCCCGCAGTCGAAGCGCCTGCACCGCAGCCGCCTGCCGCCGAACCGGCTTCGGTCGAGCCGGCTCCCGTCAAGCCAGCGTCCGTCGAGCCGCCGGTGCCGGCCGAAGTCCTGGCCGCCGCGCTCGAAGTCGAGCCGCCCTTGCCGGTGGCGCCTGCCGTTGCGACCAGCGCGCCCGCAGCCGCCCCGGCTGCAGCGCCGGTAACCGCATCCACCACGGTGATCTCGGTGCCGGGCGAATCCGCCCCGGCCGACTACATCGACAAGCCGGCCGCCGCCGCGGGCAAGTCCGGCTGGCGCGAACGCCTGCGCGGCAGCGTGTTCGCACGCAGCTTCGGCGGCCTGTTCTCGCGCAACCCGCGCCTGGACGACGACCTGCTCGACGAAATCGAAACCGCGTTGATCACCGCCGACGTCGGCGTCACCGCCACCACCCAGCTGGTCGAAAGCCTGCGCAAGCGCATGAAGTCGCGCGAGTTCGCCGACGCCAACGCCCTGCTCGCGGCCTTGCGTGCCGACCTGATCGCGATGTTGCTGCCGGTCGCCAAGCCGCTGGTCATCGACACCCAGGCCAAGCCCTTCGTGGTGCTGACGGTCGGCGTCAACGGCGTCGGCAAGACCACCACCATCGGCAAGTTGGCCAAGCGCTTCCGCGACGAGAACCGCCCGCTGATGCTCGCCGCCGGCGACACCTTCCGCGCCGCCGCGGTCGCGCAGTTGCAGGCCTGGGGCGAACGCAACGGCGTGCCGGTGGTCGCCCAGGGCCAGAACGCCGATGCCGCCTCGGTCGCGTTCGACGCCTTGCAGGCGGCCAAGGCGCGCGGCACCCAGGTGCTGATCGCCGATACCGCCGGCCGCCTGCACACCCAGCAGGGATTGATGGCCGAACTCGGCAAGATCCGCCGTGTGCTGGCCAAGGTCGACGCGACCGCGCCGCACGAAGTGCTGATGGTCATCGACGGCACCACCGGCCAGAACGCGCTGTCGCAGTTGCGCCAGTTCCATGCCGCGGTCGGCGTCACCGGCCTGGTGGTGACCAAGCTCGACGGCACCGCCAAGGGCGGCGTGGTGTTCGCGCTGGCGCGCGAGTTCGGCATTCCGATCCGCTACGCCGGCATCGGCGAACGCCCCGAGGATCTGCGCGTGTTCGATGCCGAGGCCTTCGTCGACGCTCTGCTGCCTGAAGCGCTGGGCGGCTGAGGCGCGGCCTCGCCATGCCCGCGACGACCACGGCCGCGCCGGCGCGCCGCTCGCGCAAACCGATAGCGATCGTCGCGGTCGTGCTGCTGGTCGCCGCGCTCGCCTTGCGCTGGGTGTCGCAGCCCAGCCAGGTCAGCGGCATCCTGCTGAGCCAGGTCGGCAAGGCGCTGGGGCTTGAGCTCAGCGCCAGCGGCGCCAGCGAATACCGTTTGCGCGGCACGCCGATGCTGGTGGTGCGCGACCTGGTCGCGCGCCAACCCGGCGCGACCGTACCGCTGCTGCGCGCCGAACGCGTCTACCTCGCCCTGCCGTGGCGCACGATCCGCGCCGCCGGCGCGGTGCTCGACGTGGAACGGATCGAACTCGACGCCCCGCAACTCGATGTCGCCGCCTTGCAGCGTTGGTTGGCCACACGCCCGCCCTCGACCGAACCGCTGCGCATCCCAAGCCTGAGCGACGGCCTGCGCATCGTGCGCGGCCGCGTCGTCGGCGCGGGCTGGTCGATCGAACAGATCTCGCTGTCCTCGCCCGAATTGCATCCGCAGCGGCGGCTGCGGGCGCGCATCGGTGGACGCGTGCTCAGCGATGGCGTGCAGGTTCCGTTCGATCTCGCCGCGACGCTGCAACGTCCCGCGCTCGCGCGTGGCCTCGGCCTGTCCGGCGGCGTCAGCGTGCAGGCCAAGGACTGGGCCCTGCCGATGCGAATCCGCCTGGGCGCCCTGCTGCATTCCGGCGACGACGGCCTCGGCCTCGATCGCCTGCGTCTGGGCGCCAACGCGCGTTACCGCGCCGGCGATACCGACCTGCCCTTCGTCTTCGGCCTGGCCGGACCGCTGCGTTATCGCGATGCGGCCTTGACCCTGGCGCCGCTCGGCGCCGCTTTGCGCGGTAAAGATGCGATACCGCAACTCGATGCGAGCGGGCGCTTCGCCTTCGGCGAGGCCATGCGATTGCATCTCGACGGCGTGCTGGCGCAATGGCCCGAGGCCTGGCCTGCGCTGCCGCCACCGTTGGGGCAATCGAGGTCGCCGCTGCCGTTCGTACTCGACTACGACGGCCCGGCCGATTTTTCCGGCGACAGCGCGCTGCGCCTGCAACGCGACCGGACCCGCTTCGATGGCCGCTTCCGACTGCCGACGGTATTGGCCTGGGTCGACGCGAGCGAAGGCGCACTGCTGCCGCCGTTGAGCGGCCGTTTGAGCACGCCGCGGATCGAAGTGTCCGGCGCCACCCTGGAAGGGGTCGAGATCGAAATCGAAGACGACGACGCGACGCCAGCGACCGCCACGCCAACTCCACCCACGCCGAAGCCGGCTGCGACCCGCTCGCCCGAATGAAGTCATCCGCCTGAAGTTACCTGCATGAAGTCACCTGCATGAAGTCATCTGAATGAAGTCATCTGAATGAAGCAGCGCGCAACCAAGCCACGCCCGAGCAAGACCGCAGGCGTGCCGGCAGCCAACAACTCCGCCAACGCCGGCGACGACGCCTACGCCAGCCGCCTGTTGGCCTGGTTCGACGTCAGCGGCCGCCACGACCTGCCCTGGCAACATCCGCGCACGCCGTACCGGGTGTGGCTGTCGGAGATCATGCTGCAGCAGACCCAGGTCAAGACCGCGGCGCCGTTCTTCGAGCGTTTCGTCGAAACCCTGCCGACCCTGCCTGCGCTCGCCGCGGCCTCGCTGGATACCGTGCTCGGCCTGTGGTCGGGGCTGGGCTATTACGCTCGCGCACGCAATCTGCATGCGACCGCCAAGCTTTGCGTCGAACGCCACGATGGCGACCTGCCGCGCGATATCGATGCCTTGACCGCCCTGCCCGGCATCGGCCGCAGCACCGCCGCGGCGATTCTCTCGCAGGCCTGGGACGACCGCCACGCCATCCTCGACGGCAACGTCAAACGGGTGTTGAGCCGTTATCACGGCATCGCCGGTTATCCGGGCCTGCCGGCGATCGAACGCCGGTTGTGGGCGCTGGCCGAATCGCATCTGCCGCATGCGCGCATGACCGATTACACCCAGGCGCAGATGGACCTCGGCGCGACCCTGTGCACGCGCAGCGACCCGTCCTGCATCCTGTGCCCGCTGCAACACGATTGCGTCGCGCGCATCGAAGGCCGCGTCGCCGAACTGCCGACGCCCAAGCCCGGCAAGATCGCGCCGCAACGTCATGCGCAGGTGCTGTGGCTGCTCGACCGCAACAACCGGGTGCTGCTGCAACGCCGTCCGCCCGCGGGCATCTGGGCCTCGTTGTGGACCTTGCCGCAAAGCGACGACGAAGACGGCGCGGCGCAGTGGTTCGCCGCGCACGTCGGCGGCGAGTTCGGCGACGGCGAGGAACTGACGCCGATCGCCCACGCCTTCAGCCATTACAAACTCGAACTGCTGCCGCGACGCTGGCGCCCGGTCGCCTTGCGCGACGGCGTGCGCGACAATGACGACCTGCGCTGGTTCGAACGCGCCGAACTCGCCACCCTCGGCATCCCGGCGCCGATCCGCAAACTGATCGAATCGCTGTGACGCCGCGCCGATGCCGGCGACCGCAGCGGTACCTCGCTACTTTCCACCACATTCCAGGACCATCCCCATGAGCCGCACCGTTTTCTGCGAGTACGAACAACGCGAGGCCGAGGGCCTGGATTTCGTGCCCTGGCCCGGCGAACTGGGCAAGCGCGTGTTCGCCCATGTCGGCAAGCCGGCCTGGGCCGCATGGCTCGCGCACCAGACCATGCTGATCAACGAGAACCGGCTGTCGCCGCTCGATCCGAAGCATCGCGCCTTCCTCGAAGGCGAAATGGAGAAATTCCTGTTCGGCGGCGGCGCGGCCAAGCCGGACGGCTACGTGCCCGAAGCCTGATCGGCAGCAGGAAGCCCGTCACGTTTCCGGCTACGGACCCGTGGCCTGCGTCGCAACGATGCGCCGGTTTCGTGTAGAACCGGGGGACTCCGGCTTATCCGGAGTCCACAGGCACAAGGGAGAGTCCTGATGTTCCAGTCGAAGAAGCAACTCAAGACGAAGTCGCTGTTCCTGCTCGCCGCCGGCATGCTCGTCTCGCTGGCCGCAATGGCCCTGCCGCACGCCGGCCCGGGCGAGAGCTACACCTTCACGTTCTACTCCGACGCATCGCGCACGGTCGAAGTCGGCGGTCGTTCCTATGGTTACTGCGGCGAGCCCTTCCAGTGGGGCCGCATGACCTCGTACTCGACCTACTACAAGACCACCTGTAACCCGCTGCCCTGATCGGGCGCCTCCGCGCGAATCACAGACGGACCCGGCCTGCCGCAAGCGGGCTGGGTTCGCTGCGCGCGCACGGGCCTCAAGGAGAATCGCGATGTCCGCAACCAACAAACCGTCGAAGAACAAGCTGTCGTTGTTGCTGCTCGCCGCCGGCATGGTCGTGTCGCTGGCCGCCGCCGCACTGCCCTATCCGGGCCCCGGCGAAGGTTACGTCTTCACTTATTACTCCGACGCGACCCGCACGGTCGAAGTCGGCGGCATGGGTTACGGCCACTGCGGCGAGCCCTTCCAGTGGGGCGAACGCACTCGCTATTTCACCTATGCCAAGAGCACCTGCGGCTGGGAGCCATGAGTCGCTGCGCTCTCGGCACGTCGGCATTGCGTTGATCCCGAATGCGACGAAGCCCACCGCCTGCGGTGGGCTTCGTCTTTGCGGCGATCCGATCAATGCCCGCCGTCGATGCCGAACGCAGGCGGATACACCACGGCGCCGGCAGCGCCGGCCAGCGCGCCTTCGACCAGCTCCAGCGCCATGAACGATTCGCCCGCGAACGGCGCCGCGAGCTTGCTCGCCAGGGCTGCGGAAAAACCGAAACGCGGGTAGTAAGCGGCGTGGCCGAGCACCACCACCGCTTCGCAACCCAGCGCCTTGCAACGCGCGAGCCCGTCACGGATCAACATCGAACCGATACCGCGCCGCTGATGCTGCGGCAACACCGATACCGGCGCGAGACACAGCGCATCGGCGATGCGTCCGTCGACGACGACGTGCAAGGTGGTGAACATCGCGTGCCCCACCACTCGCCCGTCGTCGACGGCGACCAGGGACAGCCGGACCAATCCGTCCGCACGCAGGCGTTCGATCAGTTCGGCCTCGTCGCCGCCGGCGAAGGCGGCGCGGGTGACGGCGTCGACTTCGCCATGATGCGCGGCATTTTCCGCTTCGATACGCATGGGGTTCTCCTGCCCGCACGCGGGCTCGTGACGAGAGACGCGACTGAACATCAGCAGGCTCAGCATGTCGGCCTCCAATGCTGGTGGCGCAGATGCGCTATCCGTAGCCACTGAATGCTGCGCGATGGCAACGACCCGTTGAAGGACTTCGACCACGCACGCGTGTGCGAGGCCCGAGTGCTGCAGCGTGACCGGCGCGTGCTGGAAATGTCGCGGTAAACGACGGCGATAGCGATGAAGTCCGCAGCATCGGCGCTGCGATGGTGGATGGCTCCACCTGAGGCGGACGCGCACAGCGCGCGCCGCTTCCTTTGCGAAATAGTCATGTCTGATGTCGGTTGTAGCCGAAACGGACGCGGCGGCGCGCATTCGCTTTGCGCGAATGGCGAACGAACTCGACGCGTCTACCCACCTTCACTCAGTGAAGGGTTTAGCGGGTGGCTACACTCTCAGACATGGTGTCCCTCTGGACCCGCCGGATGACGGTGAATGGGGATGCGCACCGTAGTGCGCACATTGACGAGTGTCAAATCGCGCGCATCGACGCTGCAACGATCGCCCCCCCCGCCCTAGGCTCCCGCTCGGTCCAGGCCACAGACCTCGACAGCGGATGTCGTCGACCGCTCCCGCACCTTACAGGCCGGGTTTCGGCAAGCCCGGATCGAGCACGACCGGAGCGATCCGCCGCGCCTTCGGGGGCTCTCAACCTCCCTCATGGTCAGAAACTGACCTTCAGCGGCAGGTCAACGACCTCTACGAGGAAGGGCGCCTGACCGCCCGCACCCGGCGCTGACGACCGGCCTTGAAAGCGGTTTCTCTAAAACTGTGATGAATGGCACATTTTTTGCGACCTGGATCACATTAACGGCGCGCCGCCCCCGATCGCGCGCCCAAGCCTCGCAAGGATCGTCCACGAATGTTGGCAAAACTTTTGGCCCCCCTGTGCCTGCTCGCCCTCTCGGCGACCGGCATCGGCACCGCCCATGCCCAGGCGGGCATCGGCGTCCAAGCCGGAGCCAGTCCGACCGGCACCATCGGCACCAATAAAGGCGACGTCGGCTCGGGCGCCCTGCAATGCCAGGCGGGCACGGTCGTCCGCGGCGGCTATCACCGCGACAAATCGATGAGCGCGGGGATCACCTCGACCCGCGGCATGACCAACCGCGTGGGCCTGTACTGCGGCGGCATCACTACCGACGGCACCACGGTCAGCGTGGTCAATCGCAACCCCAACGGCACGCCGGACGTGTTGTCGGGCACCTACGCCGAGCCGGGCACGGAAGTCACCGGCTACTGTCCGGCCAACCAACTCGTGCACCAGTTCGGCGGTTGGGATCGCGAATGGTCGAGCGGCCAATACCCGCCGTGGGCCTCGTCCTTGAACCTGGTTTGCCGGCCTCTGACCTTGAACGCGAATTCCTGGGTCCGCATGACCACCGGCGCCTCGACCAGCGTCGAAGTCGGCGTGCGCGAGACCATGTCCGGCCAACCCGCCCACGTTGCGCGCGGGCCGTTCTGCAGCAACACCGCCACCTCGTTGGTGTCGGGGTTGTACATGCAGGCCGGCGGCGAGGGATACGACGGCATCAACGTGTATTGCGGCACCCTGTTGCAGGCGCGTCATTCGGCGATCCTGGGCTTCACCGATTTCGCATGGAGCCAGACCCGCGGCGGCAGCGGCTGGCTGGTCAACCTGACCCAAGGCGCGACCCTGCTGGATAACGGCGCCGGAACCACCGGCGCGGGACGCACCCCGCATGCCAGTGCCGCAGCCAACCTCAGCACCGTGCAAACCGCGAGCGAGATCTACGTGTTGCCCGGCAGCAATTACCGCGCGGCGATCAGCCAGCGGCCGAGCGGCATCGCCGCCAACACCTTCGTCTCCAGCGGCACCTGCCTGACCGGCGTCGCCTTGCTCAACGAAGAAGATCTGTCCTGCACGCTCAACGTCACCGGCCTGCCCGACATCGCGGTCGCGCTGACCACGCCGACGCCGGCCTACAGCAACTACGGCCAGTTGCAGAACATCGTGCTGACCGCGACCAACCTCGGCCCGGGCGCCACCGACGGCGACGACGGCTTCACCGTGGTCGCGACCTTGCCGGCCGGTTGGACCGCCGGCACCTTGCCGGCCAACTGCACCGCCAATGGCGCGAACACAGTCGTGACCTGCGCGCTCAACCCGACTCCGCTCGCTGCCGCGGCTTCGCCGGGCGCGAACGGCGGCACGGTCAGTTTCAGCATTCCGGCCACGGTCAACCCGCCGACCCTCAGCGGCACCTACACCGCCAATGCCGCGCTCGGTCGCGCCGTGCCCGACGGCGACGGCGATGCCACCAACAACGACTTCAATACCGCCAACGACACCGCCAGCGGCCCGCTGGTATTCCAGAAGCAGCCGATCCTGCGCCTGCGCAAAACGCTGCCGCTGGGCCGCTTCGTCGATGCCGACCAATTCACCTTGAGCATCGTCGGCAACGGCGGCCCGGCCACGGCGACGACCACCGGCAGCGGCACCACCGCGACCGGCGAAGCCTTGCTCAACACCGGCAGCATCGGCTCGGCCTATACCCTGTCGGAAACCGGCGCCGCTGGTGCGAACCTGGCCAACTACACGACCGGTTATGCCTGCACCAACGCCCGCGCCGGCGGACAAACACCGAGCGGCAACGGCAGCAGTTTCAGCCTCACGCCGGTGGCCGGCGACGACCTGACCTGCACGCTGTCCAATACGCGCGCGCCGCTTGCGGACCTGGTCATCACCAAGACCAATACCCCCGGTTCCGGCCCCAACGATCAGAGTGGCGACACCGTAGCCCGTGGCGCGACGACCCTGTATTCGATCGTGGTCACCAACAACGGGCCCGACGCGGTCACCGGCGCGATCCTGCGCGACCCCAACGCGAGTCGCAGCAACTTGAATTGCACGACACCGCCGACCTGCAGCGGCAGCGCTTGCCCGGTGACGCCGATCAGCCTGGCGGCGCTGGATACCGGGGTGACCTTGGGCACCTTAGCGAACGGCGCCAGCGTTACCGTGACCTTGAGCTGCACGATCAACTGATCCGCCAGGCTGCCGCCGGGGAAGAAAGCCCCGGCGCGGCGACTGTGCGTCGAGGGTTTCCGGCGCCGGGTGTTCGGCGCGGCATCTGCTGCTATTTGTTCTGCTCTTTAAGTTCTGCGCCGAGCATCGATCGCTGATCGCTGATCGCGGGTTGCTGATCGCCGGTCGCCGGTCAGGGACCAGGATCTGGGATCTGGGATCTGGGATCGTCAGCAGTCGACGATCGACAACGATGGTGCATGCGCCACGCAGGCGCCTGCCGCAGCCGAATCGACTGCGGCGAGACGACCGGCAAAACCGAGGTGCCGAAGACATGAGAAGCCGTCACCGCCCTCCCGGGCGAGCCCGTCATGTTGCTGGCGGGCCTTCGTTCCCTGAAGGCCCTTGCCGTGTGGAAACAACTACCGAGGGAGGGCCACACGTTGCCAGCCTGGCCAGCTTGGCGATTCGGACGGGTGCGCGCAGTCGGTCGGCGCCGCAGTAACGGGTCGGATTTCTCCTACCCCGTTCTACCGCCGTTTCGTGCCATCGAGGATGCATCCCGGCATCGCGGTCGATAGCCGTATTCGCGTCGTAGGCGATGGGATGAAATGCTCTGACAAACACGAAGTCGCCTGCCGCGCACGCGACAGCCAAGGCTTGATGAAATCTGGCGGCTCGCGATCGCGGGTCGGCGTTCGCCATCGGCCACTGTCGCCGGAGCGTCCGGCGAGCCACGCTGCACGCATCGATGGAATCGTCGCGATCGATTCCGGCGCAGGCATGAGCTGGCCACAAAAAACAAGGGCCTAGCGCGAACGCTAAGCCCTTGATGCAAATGGTGGCCGGGGAGGGAATCGAACCCCCGACACGGGGATTTTCAATCCCCTGCTCTACCAACTGAGCTACCCGGCCGTTCTTTCACGGTGCGCCGTGAGAGGAGCGGGATGATACGGATGCCGACGGAATCTGGCAAGCCTCATCGGCGCTGAACGAACCGCGAGGTCGACGCGGCGCTCCGCTACCGCCGGCGCATCATGTCGACCTAGCCCGCAATGGCGGCCTCGCCGCCGAGGAGTGGATCATGAAACGTCTGGTTCCGGCCGCTCTCGCCCTGCTCTTGCTGAGCGCTTGCGCGAGCAATCCCAAGATGGACGACGCGCAGCGCCTGGCGCTGTATCGCGCACACGCCTCCGCGCCCGTCGACAGCTTCCAGTACTTCGGCCGCATCGACGGCTGGACCCCGCTCGGCGACAGCGCACTGGCGGTATGGACCAAACCCAACCAGGCCTACCTGCTCGAACTGCAGGGCCGTTGCCCGGACCTCGACTTCGCCTCGGCGATCAGCGTGAGCAATCAGATGGGGCGTGTGCACTCGCGCTTCGACAAGGTCACCGTGCTCGGCCACCAGTCGATCAAGATGCCCTGCTTCATCAGCCGCATCCTTCCGCTCGACGTCAAGGCGATCAAGCAGGCGCAAAGCGACATGCGCGAAGCCGGGACGATGCCGGAAGACCCGAAGCCCTGAGGTCCTGAAGTCGGCGGAGGCGCGGCTTCGCGTCGCGCTTGCGCGGCATTCGATCGACTACCCGGATCACTGCGAATGAGCGCATGCGTCCGCAGCGTTCGCGCCTTGGTCGAGTAGCCGATCAAGATCGAACCGTTGCGAGCCGACGCTCGCGGTCGGCGCCCTTGGCCGCTGAGCCGCGCGACCTCGCGGCAAACCGCGGCCGGCCGAATAGCCCCGCCACCCCGGTCCAGACCGCCTGCCGGGGGAACGTGACCGGGGTCAGAAAAATCCTACACGGCGCCGCGCGTTCGACCTACTGCGCCGAACCGCCCCGACGTCCAATCTGTACTCGCCCCGGCAGCACGGTCGATGCGATGACACGGATGCCGCTCAGCAACGGATTAAGGCCGTCACCTTGAGCAGGTGAGCCAGCGGAGTCGGGGCTACTCTTTGCAAGTGTTGGGGAAGTGGGCATGCACGGCGAAACGGAGTTCGCACCGAGGGCCAGGAAGGCCAATCGGTTTGTTCCGCGTGGTCTACGCAGGATTCGTGCATGAAGGCGGCATCGGTGGTCCAGGACATGCTCCACGAGCTGCCTCGCTATCTCCTCGTACTGGCCGCCGTCTCGGTGCTGGCTTTGCTGGCCCAGGCGGCGGCGCCTTCTTCCCCGCCCGCGCCCCTGCCCGCGACGGCCACCGACCGCGACGCGCCCTCGGCGCCGAATCCCCGATCCCCGCTGGCCCATCAGGGCGACATGCTGCGCGCCACCGCGGCCCGGTCGCTCGAACCGAGTGCGACCGCATCGCCCGCGCACGGCGAATCCCGCGCGGCCCGCTAAGCTCCGGCGCCGGGCTTTACCGCAGCCGTCCGCCGACATTGCGTCCGCCGACGCCACCACCCTGACGACGCCACCATTCGCCGTAGTATCCTCGCCGATCTCATCACGGCGGAGCGGCGGCATGAAAGCAGGGTCCTGGATGCGTCTGTTCGGCCTGGCGCTCGCCGCCGCCTTGCTCGCCAGTTGCGGCGGCGGACAGGTCCGCCGCGTCTCCGAGCCCGCCGCCCGCATCCAGCAACTGACCGTGCGCGCCAACGGCAGCTGGGCGGTCGAGGTGCGGATCGAGAACTTCAGCAGCATCCCGATGCGTTTCGACCGTTTCGACCTGCAGCTCAAGCTCGGCGAGGACGCCGCCGGCCAACTCCAGGCCCAGCCCGCGGTGTCGATCGGCCCGGAATCGGCCGACGTGGTCACCGTCGACCTGACCCCGTCGGGCGCGGCCAAGATCGCCATCGCCGACGCGTTGTCCGGCGGCCGCAGCCTGGCCTACAGCCTCAAGGGCGACATCGCCGCCACCCCGGACGAGGCCAAGCAACGCATCTTCGCCATCGAGCGCAGCAGCGCGCTGAGCCCGGCCCCGGGTTTGCCCGGGGTGATGCGCTGAGGCTGGGAGTCGGGAATGGGGAATCGGTTGAGTCCACCCCTGCTCTTTCCCTGCCCGAATCCGTCGCTCTCGCCGCGTCCTTGCCGTTTCGATTCCTTACTCCCTATTCCCCATTCCCGAGCCTATGAGCACCTATAAAGCCCCCCTCGCCGATATGCGTTTCGTCCTGTTCGACGTCCTCGGCGCCGAAGCCCAGTTTCAGCGCCTGGGCTACACCGACGCCACCCGCGACGTGCTCGACGCCGTGCTCGAGGAAGGCGCGCGCTTCAACGAAACCGTGCTCGCCCCGCTCAACGCCATCGGCGACCAGATCGGCTGCAGCCACGACAAGGCCACCGGCGCGGTCACCACGCCGCCGGGCTTCAAGCAGGCCTATACCCAGTTCGTCGAAGGCGGCTGGTCGGGCCTCACCGCCGAAATCAAGTTCGGCGGCCAGGGCCTGCCGCACGCGGCCGGCGTGCCGCTCAAGGAAATGATCGACGCCGCCAATCTGGCCTGGGGCAACTTCCCGCTGCTCTCGCACGGCGCCACCGAAGCGCTGCTGCACCACGGCGAGGAATGGCAGCAGGAAGTCTTCCTCAAGCCGCTGGTCGAAGGCCGCTGGACCGGCACCATGTGCCTGACCGAGCCGCATTGCGGCACCGATCTGGGCCTGCTCAAGACCAAGGCCGAACCGCAGGCCGACGGCAGCTATTCGATCACCGGCACCAAGATCTTCATCACCGCCGGCGAGCACGACCTCACCGACAACATCATCCACCTGGTGCTGGCGCGCCTGCCCGACGCACCGGCCGGCAGCAAGGGCATTTCCTTGTTCATCGTGCCCAAGGTCAAGGTCGCGCGCGACGGCAGCACCGGCGAGGCCAACGCGGTGCGTTGCGGCAGCCTCGAACACAAGATGGGCATCCACGGCTCGGCCACCTGCGTGATGAATTTCGACGGCGCGCAGGGCTATCTGATCGGCCAGCCGCACAAGGGCCTGATGGCGATGTTCACCATGATGAATACCGCCCGCCTCGCCGTCGGCCTGCAAGGCCTCGGCCTGTCCGACCGCGCCCTGCAGAACGCGCTGCGCTACTCGCGCGACCGCCTGCAGATGCGCTCGCTGTCGGGCACCAAGTTCCCCGAACTGCCGGCCGACCCGATCATCGTCCACCCCGACGTGCGCCGCATGCTGTTGACCTGCAAGGCGTTGGTCGAAGGCGGCCGGGTGATGGGCTACGACGCCGCGCTGCAAGTCGACATCGCTCACGCCAGCGGCGACGAAAAGGAACGCGCCGAAGCCGATGCACTGATCGGCTTCATGACCCCGATCGTCAAGGCCTGCCTCACCGAGTGGGGCGTGGAATGCACCTACCACGCGCTGCAATGCTTCGGCGGCCACGGCTACATCGCCGAGCACGGCATGGAGCAGCTCGCCCGCGATGCCCGCATCACCACCTTGTACGAAGGCACCACCGGCATCCAGGCGCTCGACCTGCTCGGCCGCAAGGTCATGCAGCTGCAGGGCGCCGGCCTGCGCGTGATGCTGGAGAAGATCGAACGCTTCTGCGCCGATAACGAAGCCAACGCCGCGGTCGCCGAGTTCGTCGGCCCGCTGCGCGCGAAGGCCGCCGAATGGCAGCAGCTGACCATGGCGGTCGGCAAGCGCGCCGCCGCCAACCCGGACGAGGTCGGCGCGGCCGCCTACGATTACCTGATGTACTCGGGCTATGTCTCGCTCGCCTACTGGTGGGCGCGCAGCGTCGCCGCTAGCGAGGCTTCGTCGCAGTCGGCCCGCTTCAAGACCGGCAAGCGCGAGACCGCGCGCTTCTATTTCGCCCGCCTGTTGCCGCGCAGCCAGGCCCACGCGATCACCATCGGCGCCAGCGTCGAGACCCTCACCGGCCTGGACGCGGAAGCGTTCGACGTCTGAGGCTTCGCCGCGCGCGTGCGGTTCCGCCGGCCGGCTCCGGCGGAACCGTAGTTTCTACGGTGTTCGATCCAGCGCACGCCGCCCCGGTTCGGACCGGCGCGCGCGAGGCTACGCCAGCGCAACTACCAAAATCGTCATCAAACGGGTATAAGCTGGATTCCCGATGGAGACCGATAGAGCGAAGATCCGCCTGGTCCGAACCGGAACCCACGCTGAAATGCTTCAGCGTGAGCCGGACGCTACAGGCGTCTGCGATCCTTACTCGCCTTGGGCCGGTCCCCGCGCGGTTCCGCGCAACGCTCTCGAACGACTCAACTCGGTGCGGCTGCTGTCGCTCGATGCGCATGGCCGCGTGCTCGACTGGATGAATTGGCAGGAAGCCAGTTGCCTGTACGTGCGCGGCGCGGTCGCCTGGACTTTGGGCGACCCCTGCCTGGAAGTGCACGGCGGCACCAATCGCCTGACCGGCGAACGCAGCGTGCTCGAACTGCATCCGATCGTCGCCGCGCGCGGCCACGCCCGTCCGAGCGCGCTCGACCCCACCCCGGCCCTGACCAACGCCGCGCTGTTCGCGCGCGACGGCCACCTGTGCATGTACTGCGGCCACGACTTCCATCGCCCGCACCTCACCCGCGACCACGTCGTCCCGGTGTCCAAGGGCGGCCGCGACCTGTGGGAGAACGTGGTCGCCGCCTGCTTCCAGTGCAACTCGCGCAAGGGCAACCGCACCCCGCAGCAGGCCAGCATGCCGCTGCTCGCGGTGCCGTATCGCCCCAGTTGGGTCGAGCATCTGATCCTGTCCAACCGCAATATCCTGGCCGACCAGATGACCTTTCTGAAGAATCAGCTGCCGAAGAACGCCCGCCTGAATGCGTGAAGGCGTGAAGTCCGTCGCAGTATTGGCGCGACAACCCCGGTGCGGGTGCCGAATAAGGGTCATAAACGACGTATAGCGCGCGTTGACGACAATCCAGTCGTCCCGGACACTCGTCGCAATCGATTTCACGGACACCTCACAGATGCCTTTGACCCTCGGTCTGACCGGCATGGACCCGGCGACGGAGTCCGCCCTGCAGACGGCCTTCAAGGTCGCCAATGCCCAACTCGGCGGTCACTGGACTCTGGTGCCCGAGCAACAGGCCCATTTCGTGGTCGTCGACATGGACAGCATGTACGGCCCGATGAGCTGGCTACGCCTGCACGCGACCGGCAAATCGGTGATCGCCCTGACCGCGTCGCAGCGCACCCAGGCCGACTTCCTGCTGCCGCATCCGTTCACCACCGACTCGATCTCCAAGCTGCTCGGCGAGATCGCCGTGCAGTCGGGCCAGGCCTTGCCGACACCGGCTGCGGTACCTGCGCCGGCGCCGGTCGATATCCCGAAGCAGCCGCTGACCGATCCGACCGCGGCCCTGCCCGACGTCGTCGTCGAGCTGCTGCAGACCGATCGCGCCCACGCCGACGCAGCAGCCGCCAAGGCGGCGCAGCAGATCGCGGCGGCAGCGCCTGCCGCGCCGCCCCCCGCGGTCGTGCCGCCTGCTGCGGCAGAACCCGCGCCGGCAGTCGCAGCGCCGCCCGCGCCGATTCCTGCTCCCGCTGCCGCCGCAACGACCATCGCCGCGACTGCGGCGCCGGCCGCCGGCCTGATCGCGACCGGCCCGACCATCACCGCACGCGGCGACGGCCTGCTCGACTGGCTGGTGCCCGGCCGCCTGCGCGGCATGCTGCGCGTAGTCCAGGGCAACGAGCGCTTGCTGATCGACGCCGATCAGCGCAAGTACCACGGCCCGGCCGCGCTCAAGCCGCTCGCCGACTGGTTCGACCGCGGCTTCGCCGCCTCGGACTTCGAAGTCATGCCGGCCGCGCAGTGGGAAGCCGCCGCAGTCGAACTCGGCGCCTCGATGCCGCTGACGCGCCTGGTCTGGTTCGGCAATCTGCTCGCCGGCCAGGGTCGTCTCGCCCCGGGCTACGACCCGCAGCGCCGCTACCGCATGACCAAGTGGCCGCAGACCGAGCGCGAGTATCCGAAACACTTCCGCATCGCCACGGTGATGATGAAGGCCTTGTCCACGGTGGCCGAGATCGCCGAGGCCAGCGGCGTCACCGAAGCCGAGGTCGCCGACTTCATCAACGCCAGCCTCGCCACCGGCTTCGCCGAGCCCGAGGGCGATCCCACGCCGGTCGAACCGTCGAAGTCGAGCGGCGGCCTGTTCGGGCGTTTGCGCGGCCGCTGAGCCGCGCCTGCGGCGATCGGCCGCGGCATCCGGTTTTTCCCCGGCCCGGCGCCTTGCCGCGCCGGGCTGTCTGAACATGAAGCGGCCGCACTTCTTGCTCGCCTCACGCGGGGGCGGGACAATGGCCGACTAGCTGAAGACAGATGGTCGTAATGATCGATTCGCAGCGCTACCCGCGTCTTTCCCGTATTCAGGTCCCCGCCGACCTGCGCCGGTTCCCCGAAGAGGAGCTCCCGGCGATCGCCGAGGAACTGCGCGCCTACCTGATCGAACAAGTCGCGCTGGTGGGCGGCCATTTCGGCGCCGGGCTCGGCGTGATCGAGCTCACCGTGGCCTTGCACTGGCTGTACGAAACCCCGGTCGACCGACTGGTGTGGGACGTCGGCCACCAATGCTACCCGCACAAGATCCTCACCGGTCGCCGCGACGACATCCACACCGTCAAGCAGAAGGATGGCGTCGCGCCGTTTCCGAAACGTGACGAATCCGAGTACGACACCTTCGGCGTCGGCCACAGTTCGACCTCGATCTCGGCCGCGCTCGGCATGGCGCTCGCGCTGCAGCACGCCGGCGACGAGCGCAAGGTCGTGGCGGTGATCGGCGACGGCGCGATGACCGCCGGCATGGCCTTCGAAGCGCTCGCCCACGCCGGCGGCCTGGAAGACCCCGAGCCGAACATGCTGGTGATCCTCAACGACAACCAGATGTCGATCTCCGAGAACGTCGGCGGCGTCACCAAGATGCTCGGCCGCCTCACCAGCAGCCGCACCCTCAACGCGATCCGCGAAGGCGGCAAGAAGCTGCTCGGCGACAAGCGCAAGCCGGCGGCCAAGTTCGTACGCCGCTGGGAAGAGCACTGGAAGGGCATGTTCGTGCCCTCGACCTTCTTCGAGGAAGTCGGCTTCCACTACACCGGCCCGATCGACGGCCACGACCTGCCCGCGCTGCTGCACGCGATGAAGACGCTCAAGGGCCTCAAGGGCCCGCAGTTGCTGCATATCATCACCACCAAGGGCAAGGGCTACGAGCTCGCCGAGGGCGACCAGATCGGCTACCACGCGGTCGGCCCGTTCGATCCCGAGAAGGGCCTGATCAGCAAGCCCGGCGCGAAGAAGCCGAGCTATACCGACATTTTCAGCGAGTGGCTGTGCGACATGGCCGCCGCCGACGAACGCCTGCTCGGCATTACCCCGGCGATGCGCGAAGGCTCCGGCCTGGTGCGCTTCAGCAAGGAATACCCGAAGCGTTACTTCGACGTCGCCATCGCCGAACAGCACGCGGTGACGCTGGCCGCCGGCATGGCCTGCGAAGGCGCCAAGCCGGTGGTGGCGATCTACTCCACCTTCCTGCAGCGCGGCTACGACCAACTGGTGCATGACGTCGCCATCCAGAACCTCGACGTGCTGTTCGCGATCGACCGCGGCGGCGTGGTCGGGCCGGACGGTGCGACCCACGCCGGCAACCTCGATCTGTCCTATCTGCGCTGCGTGCCGAACATGCTGGTGATGGCGCCGGCCGACGAAGACGAGTGCCGCAAGATGCTCAGCACCGGCCATCGTTACGAAGGCCCGGCGGCGGTGCGTTATCCGCGCGGCACCGGCCCCGGTACGGCGATCCAGCCGACCCTCGACACCTTGCCGATCGGCAAGGCCGAGCTGCGCCGCAGCGGCTCGCGCATCGCCCTGCTCGCGTTCGGCGCGATCGTGCCCGCGGCCGAACAGGTCGGCGCCGAACTCGGCCTGACCGTGGTCAACATGCGTTTCGTCAAACCGCTCGACCGCGCGCTGATCCTGGAACTGGCGAAGACCCACGAAGGCTTCGTCACCCTCGAGGACAACGTGGTCGCCGGCGGCGCCGGCAGCGGCGTGGCCGAGTTGCTCGCGGCCGAGGGCATCGTCCTGCCGATCCTGCACCTGGGCCTGCCCGACGAGTTCCAGCACCACGCCAGCCGCGAGCAATTGCTCGCCGAAGCCGGCCTCGACGCCGCTTCGATCCGCGCCTCGGTGCTGCGCCGCTGGCCGCAGGTCACCGCGGCGCCGGTACAGACGGCGATCGGGTGATTCATGCCTGGGGCGACGGCTCGCGCCGTCGCTTTTGGGTAGGAGCGGCGCAAGCCGCGACCGCGATGCGGCCAATGCGACGCGTACTCGGTTCGGCGCGCCCTACCCCATCCACACCGGCATCAACACCAGCGCACTGAGCACGCTGGCGATCGCGATGCGGGTGCTCGCATGCGGCACGAGCGTCATCAGCAGGGTCCAGGCCAGCGCCGACAGCATCAGCGCCGCGCACCAGAACACCGGCCCTTGCGACCAGCCCCAGCCGGCGACGAACAGGGCGAAATCGAGCATCAGCAAACCCCAACCGGCCGCACGCAGCCAACGGCCGCGGCGCGGGTCGAAGGCGCGCGCGAACAACTGCCGGTGATGCTTCTCGAGTCCGAGACTGAGCAGGCACCAGGCCGCGATACCGAGACTGAAACCCAACCACAGCATGCGACGCTCCTCAGTGATCGGCCACGGCCGTGTCGTCGATCGCGGCATCGCCACGCGTCGCGCGGCTGCGCGCCGGACGCACCGGCACCGGCTGACCCGCCTTGGCGAAGGAATGCCGCGCGAGCCAGGCGAAACCGATGCAGAACGCGAGCGCGGTCAGGTCGACGCAGGCCAGGGCCCAGTCGCCGCGCGCGATGGTCGCGAACAGATGGCTTTGCGGCGCGGTCGCCAGGTTGACCAGCGGAATCAGCGCGAAAGCGACCGCGTTGAGGGCGAAGAAATGGCCCCAGCCGCGGCTGCGCACCGCCGGGATCGCCGCGTACAGCGATGCGAGAATCCAGACCGCGCAGAACACCCCGATCTCCCAGCTCGCGCGCTCCGCGGTCGCGGCCGGAATCAAACGGTTGGCGAGCAACATCGCCGCACTCGCCAGCGGCATGCCGCCGACCACGCCGAGATTCAGCGCCTGCACCAAGCCATAACCCGACCAGGCGCCAGCTTCGGCGACCTTCTTCGCGCGCTTGTTGACCCAGACCTGCATGCCGCTGGCGATCATCACGCAACCGGCCAGGCCGAGCACGAAGTACAGCCAGCGCAACGCGCTGCCGCCCCACTGCGCCATGTGCAGTCCGCCGAGGAAGGTATAGGTCTTGTAGCCGGACTTGAACGCGCCCGACTCGTGCAGCAGCTTGCCGTCGTTGGCGTCGTAGAAAACCTGGTCGAAATTCCACGCCACTGCACGGCTGTGATCGCCACCGAACGAGATCGTCGCGCTGGTGTCGTCGGGATGGTGCACGCTGACCCAGGAGATCGGTTGGCCCAGGCGTTCGCGCGCGTCGGCGATCAACTGGTCGATCGGATAGATCGACTTCAGCGGCTGGTGCGTTTCCGGGCGTTCGTAGCTGTCGCTGGCTTCGACGTAGAACTTCTCGACGTCGCCGTCGTAGGCCGCGAACAGGCCGGCCGGCATGTAGTTGGCGACGAAGATCGCCACGCCGGTGTAGGCGATCATCAGATGGAACGGCAGGCCGAGCACGCCGGTCAGGTTGTGGCCGTCGAGCCAGGCGCGCTGTCCGCCGCTGTTGGGCCGGAAGGTGAAGAAGTCCTTGAAGATACGCTTGTGGATCACGATGCCGGTCAGGATCGCGATCAGCATGAACATGCCGGCGATGCCGACGATGTACATGCCCCAGGTTTCCGAATGCAGGTTGTAATGCAGGGTGAAGAAGAACTCGCCGCCGGCGGTTTCCGGGACGACCTGACCGGTGCTGGTGTCGATGTTGATCGCGTCGTGCGGGCCGGCGTCGTAATACACCGCCGACTGCAGCGCCGGGCTGCGTTCGCTCGGCAGGGTCAGGTAATAGGCGTGCGGATGCGGCTTGGCGATCCGCTGCAGGCCTTCGATGGTGCGGCTCAGGTCGATGTTCGCGACCGGGGTCTTGCCGTGCAGCGCCGGCTGCATCCAGTGGGTCAGCTCTTTGTCGAAACAGGCGATGGTGCCGCCGACGAAGATCACGAACAGCAGCCAGCCGATCACCAGGCCGGCCCAGGTATGCAGCCAGGCCATCGCCTGCGAGAAGGTGTTCTTCATGCGTACGGGCTCACGGTCGGGCACCGAGTTCGGGGAACAGCGCGGCGATGCCATACAGCGCCATCGCCCACAGCGCCGGCGCCCAGCACGCACGCCACAGCGTGCGCGCGGCGAAGGCGTACATGGCGACGCCGCACCAGACGAAGAAACACAGCAGGCTGGCGGTGACCACGCGATCGTTGCGCCCCAGCGGCAGCACCAGGGTCAGGAACGCGGTCGAGGCGTAGGCGACGGCATAGCCGATCACGACGGCGGCGAACGCGCGCACCGCGACTGCGCCGCGATAGCGCCACGACAAGATCGGGCGCGGCTTGCGGACGGGCGCGGAGGCCGCGGGGGCGAGGGTCTGGGTCATACGCGGGTCATGGCCTGGCCGGTCCATGCGGCACTCCGGCCGAATGGGTTGTGTAGCGTGCTTGAGCATGCTGGTTATGGGGCGAGCCGCCAGTCTAATTGGCAATAGTTCTCATTTGCAAACCGGGCCGGGTCGCGCCACGGCCCCCCATGCGGCCCGACGATCGGCGGGACGACCTTGCGGACGGTGCGGTCGCCCACCGCCGCACAAGCCAATACGTGTCCCAATACAAGTCCGCTACAACTCCGACCCACAGTCCGACCCCGGGACCGGCTACGATCCCGGCTTCCGCTGAGTCCCATCCCCCGCTCAGGAGCGTCACGGATGCGTCGTGCCCTTTTTGCCGTACTGCTGTTGGCCTTGTTCCAACCTGCCGCCCTCGCCCAGCAGGCCGCACCGCCGGCCGGCGACATCCGCGATCTCGACACTTTGGTCGTCACCGGCGAACAACCCGGGCCCGGCATGTGGAAGATCGTGCGTGGCGGCCACGTGCTGTGGATCCTCGGCACCCTGAGTCCGCTGCCGAAAGACATGACCTGGCTGTCGCGCGACGTCGAAGCCGCGATCGCCGAATCGGAAGAAGTGATCGCCCCGCCCTCGGTCAACTTCGGCACCGAGCTCGGCATGCTGCGCACGATGATGCTGATCCCGACCGCGCTGAAGGCGCGCAAGAATCCGGACGGCAAGACCCTGCAGGAAATCGTTCCGGCCGATCTATATAAGCGTTGGCTGACGCTGAAGGCGCGCTACATCGGCCGCGACGGCGGCGTCGAGAAATGGCGGCCGATCTTCGCCGCGCAGGAACTCTACGAAGCGGCGATCCGCCAGTCTGGGATGACGCTCAAGGGCGTGGTCCAGCCGGTGGTCGAGAAGACTGCCAAGCAACACAACGTGCCGATCGTCGAGGCCCGAGTCACGGTCAAGATCGAAGACCCGAAGGCCGCGCTCAAGGAGTTCTCGGCCAGCGCGCTCGACGACCGCGAGTGCTTCGCCAAGACCTTGTCGCGCATCGAAGGCGACCTGGAGTCGATGCGTGCACGCGGCAATGCCTGGGCGGTCGGCGATATCGCCAGCCTGCGCACCCTGCCGCAGGGCGATCAGTACCGCACCTGCCTGGAAGCCCTGGCCACCACCGGCGTCGCCAAGCGCCTGGGCTTCGGCGACCTGCGCGAGCGCGTCACCGCGACCTGGCTGGAACGCGCGCAAGACTCGCTGGCGAAGAACCGCAGCACCTTCGCGACCTTGCCGGTGTCGGACCTGCTCGAACGCGGCGGCCTGCTCGACCGACTGCGCGAACAGGGCTATACCGTCGAAGACCCCTGAGAAGAGCTCTGAGCAGCGGCACCGGCCGCTCCGCTTGGCGCTCTGCGCTCAGTCCGACAGGCGGCGCACCCGGCCACGATGGCCGTCGACTTCGATGCGCTCGCCTTCGCTCAGCGCGCCGAGAATACCGGGCAGGTTCGCCACCGCCGGAATGCCGAACTCGCGCGCGACGATGGCGCCGTGCGACAGATAGCCGCCGGTCTCCATCACCAGCGCGCCGGCCTTGAGGAACAGCGGCGTCCAGGCGGGATCGGTACTGGGCGCGATCAGCACATCGCCGATTTCGAGCGCACCGGCCTCGCGCGGGTCGCGGACGATACGCGCCCGCCCGCTGGCGCGACCGGCGCCGATCGGCGTGCCCGGCCAGAACCCACCATCGGCATCGTGCGCCTCGGGCGCAGCGCCCGTCGCCGCGACCGCGGCGAGTTCGCCGTATTCGACCACCACCTCGGGTTCGGCCGTGGCCGCCCAGCGCAAACGCATCGCACGACGCTCGTCGGCGCGGGCCTTGGCATGACGCAGGCCGAGCCGGCCTTCGGCAACGGCGCACAGTTCCTCCGCGCTCAGGTCGAAGACTTCGTCGGCCTGGGCGAAGCCGCCGTCGCCGGACAGGCGTTCGCCCAATTTCATGGCGATGCGACGTATCGCCTCGAAGTAAGCCATCAATGCGCTGCGCGCGGCCTCGCGCTGGTTGCAATCGACGATGGCGTTGCGCAATAGATGGCGGATCAGCGGCCGCAACCAGGCCGGCGTGCACGCGCTTACGCGCTGCCAGGCCGGCGCCGAGATTTCGCGCTGGCGCTGCCGCAAGACCTCGGCATGGCGTCCGACCAAGGACGCCACCATGTCGAGCAGATAATCCGGTTGCTCGCGCCAACGCGGCTGACGCAGATAACTCTCGGCCACCGCGCGATGGCCGTAACGTTCGAGAAAGCCGGCGAATTCGCGCCGGAATGCGCTGCCCTCGGGCAACTGCGCCGACCACTGCGCGCTGTCGCGACCGGCGCTGCGCAACCACGCCAATGCGGCCTCGTCCTCGGACGCGACCTGCGCTAGTGCGATCAGGTCGTAGCCTTGTTGCGCGGTCACGCTGGCCTCGCCGCCGGCCATCAACGCCGCCGTCAGCGCCTGCCCTTCGCCGGGGCAGCGTTTGTCCACCAGATCGACCAGGGTGGTCAAGGTGCCGCCGGCCGAACCTTGCAGGAAAAACAATTCGTCCGAGGCGCGCACCTGCGCGACCTGCTGACGCAATAACGCGGCGAGGCCGCGATTACCCTGTGACAGTTCCTGTTCGCGCCAGGCTCGCGCCTGCTCGCGCGCATGGGCCAGATCCGCCGCCGCGCTGCGGCGCTTCTTGATCGAGCGTCGCATATAACGCAACAAGCGTCCGCCACGTTGCGCACGTGCGCGCCACGACGGCGTCGGCACCGCGATCGTCCCCTGGCTGCCGCCGAGCAAGGCGTTGATCGCCGCCGGCGCGATGCCGTAAGCGTCATGGCCTTCCCACTGGATCAGCGACGCCTCCAGATAGACCCGGCCGTGATGCAGGCTGGCGTGAGCGACGCCGGGCAGCACCCGATAACCGCCGAGTTCGTAACCGAGCGTCAGCATGCGGTCGGCGGCGATCGCGTACAGCGACCAGTCCATCGCCGACAGCGGCTCGGGCAGGATTTCCTTGGTGTTGCCGCGCGTCCACAGGCTCGGCTGTTGCGACAACGCCGGATAGGTATGGCGCGCGCTCGCCGTGACCGGTCGCGCCTGCACGATCCAGAAACGTTCGCCGTCCCAGACCCACTCGACGTCGAAGCGCGGCCGGGCGAAATCCAGCGCCGCCGCGGCGTCGCGCGCGAGCGCGGCGATTTCCACAGCCCCCTCCGAGGTCAGCACCGCGCGTTGCGCCAACTCGCGCGGGGTCTCGGACAATTCGGTGCCGCCGTCGGCGCGTTCGCGCGACTGTTGGCGCTTGGCGCCGACGCGTTGTTCGATCAGCTCCAGGCCGTCGTCGATGCGCCGCACCTGCAGGCGGTACTCGTCGACGTCGGCATGACCGCCGACCAACGCTTCGCCGAGGCCCCAATGCGCATTGATCAACACGCGGTCGTCGCGCCCGGACAACGGGTCGCAGGTGAAGACCACGCCGGAAGCGACCGTCGGCAACAACGGCATGATCACCACCGCCATCGCCGCGTCGTCGGCCGCGAAACCGAAGCGTTCGCGATACGCGACGGCCGCGGGTTCGCGTGCCGAATCCCACACCGAAACGATCGCGGCGGCGAGCGCCTGCGCACCGCGGACGTTGAGGCAGGAGCGATGCAGGCCGGCGAACGAAGCGCGCGCCGAATCCTCCTGCGGCGCCGACGAACGCACCGCGAGTGCGCGCTCGCTCCAACCGCGGGCATGTATTTCCTCGAGGATGCGCGCCAGCAGTTCCGGCGGCACCGAGCCATCGGCGGATCGATCTCGACTCGCTGCAGCCACAATCACCAGACCGTCCGGCACCGGCAGTCCCAACTTCGCCATCCGGCCGAGCTGCCAGCCTTTGCCGCCGGCCTGCGCAGGCCCGGCTTCGACCGCGGCCGGCCAGTCCAGCAACGAGGCGCTCATCGCGGCTTCCGCACGCCGAGCGGGCGGCTCGCACCATGGACGAAGATAGCGACGATCGCGGCGAATTCGTTTTCCAGATCGCCGTCCGCGCTCGCCAGCCAACGCATCAGCGCGGCGAGATGCAGATGCTGCAACAAGCTCGCCAGGTGCGCCGGCGACAAGTCGTCGCGCAGTTCGCCGCGGCCCTGCCCGGCCTCGATCCAGGCCTCGAACAAACGCTCCATGCCGCTGCGCTCGCCCACGTCGTCGCGCGCACGCGCCGCGGCGTCGACCTGCCTGAAACGGAAGCGCAGGTAATGCGGCAGATACGCGCGCCGCCCTTCGTACCACTGCGCCGAGGCCTCCAGCCAACTCGACAGATGCGAAACGAAGCCGACGCGCTCGTCGGAGCCGTCGCTCAGCCCCTCCATGACGCCCATGGCCGAGGCCAGCTCGCCATGGAACTGATGCGCGAGCAAGGCCTCCTTGACCGGAAAGTGGTTATAGAGCGTGCCCTTGGCGACGTCGGCGGCCTCGGCGATCTGCTCCATCGTCACCGCCTCGAAGCCACGCGCCTCAAACAACCCGAATGCGGTCGCGGCGAGATGGTCGAGGGTCTGGTTGCGCTTGCGCTCACGGCGGCCGGCCTCGGGGGCCGGCTCGGGCTGGGGCTTGGACTGCGATCTGGGAACCGGCATGGGCTCTTGCCTTGGTGGACCAAGGACAATTTTATACATCGTTCAATTTTATCGGCAAGTGCCTCGCCGCCCTTCCCGCCCGCCCTGCTGCGTCGCTCAACCGCGCGAGCGCATATCGTCCAGCACCGGCACCAGGGCCAAGGTCATCAGCAGAGCGGCGAGCGGGATCGTGACGCCGAAACCGATCCGGCCGAACCCGACCGCCCCGGTTACGCCGCCGACGAAGAACGCGGCGACCAGAATGGCCAGGGTCCTGAGCTTGCGGGGATTCGCCGTCACTCGCGGGACGATTTCGCTGTCGGGGGTGCGGTTCCAGTACAGCAACTTGCCGAGCTCGATGCCGAGGTCGGTGATCATGCCGGTGACATGGGTCGTGCGGATTTCCGCGCGCGACAGTTTGGTGATCATGGCGTTCTGCAGGCCCATGATGAAACACAGCACCATCACCGTGACCGACACGAACAACAGTTGCCGTCCCTGCAGGTTGCCGCCCAGCAGACCGAACGCGAGCAAGAGGCCGGCCTCGATCAACAAGGGCAGAGCGAACTCGCTGTGCAACCGGCGTCGGCGCCCCCAATTGATCAGGATCGCCGAACAAGCGGCGCCGGCGACGAAAGACAGCAACGCACCGAGGCCGTCGAGCATCAGGCCCAGGCTGCCGAGCGCGAGGTCGTCGGCCATCGCCGACAAAATGCCGGACATATGCGAGGTGTACTGCTTCACCGCGAGGAAACCGCCGGCGTTGACCGCACCGGCGACGAAGGCCAGGTAATAGGCGAGGTGGCGGTCGGCGCCCGGGCGGCGCTCCCTGCCGGTCAGATTACGGAGATAAGCGACAGGCATTCGGCCCTCTGCACAACCGCGCCGGCGATTCGCGACGGCCTGCATTATCGCTTGCGCGAGACCCGGTGGCCCTGGGCGCCTGCGAGGCCAGCCCACGGCCCCGATGGCTGTCAGGCCGCCTGACCCGAAGCTCATGCCGGGGTAGTTCGTACCGAATATGGCCCGCTCGCTACCGGCAACAAGACGCTCCTAGGCTCAACCGGACGCGCGCCTGCAGGTCGCAGGGCAAGCCTCTCTAATTCGCCCGAATGCCCCTCCCCTGCTCTCCGCGACTGCCAGCGACATTTCGACGACGCCAACGCCAAGACCATGCCGCCACTCCCGGCCCTGCCGTTCACTCGACGAGATCTCGATGACCCACCTCGGTTCGCTCATCCCTACGACTGCAGACTCCAATCATTGGCCGCCGTCCGGCCGACGCAGGCTGCGCACGCTCGCAGCCGCGATCGCGGCCTCGCTGCTGTTGACCCTGTCGCCGGCGGCCCTGGCGATGGACGACGACGAGGACGACGACGGAGGTTGGGAATTCGCGATCGGCGCCGGCGTGCTGCATCAACCCGACTACATGGGCTCGGACGATTACAAAACCGATCCGGTGCCGTTTGTTTACGCCAACTTCGGCGAGCGCTTCTACATCCACGGCCCCGACTTCGGATGGAACCTGGTGGAGCACAACGGATGGAGCTTGAGCGGAGTCGGCCGCTATCAAGTAAGCGCCGAGCGCAAGAGCAAGGACAATCCGGCGTTGAAGGGCCTGGAAGACATCGACGCGGGATTGGATCTCGGCCTCGGCATCGCTTACGAGTCCGGGGCCTGGTCGGCGCAGTTGCACGTGCTCAAAGACATGTCGGACGTCTACGACGGCCGCCATGCGGAACTGGAAGTCGGCCGCGAGTTCCAGGTCGGCTCGCGTACCCGCATCGAAGTGTCGGCGACCGCGGCCTGGGCCGACGACCGCTACATGCAGACCTACTTCGGCATCACGCCTGCGCAATCGGCATCGAGCGGTCTGCGCGCGCACCAGGCCGGCGCCGGATTGAAGGCGGTAGGCCTCGGCGTCCAGGTCGATCGCTATCTCGGCGAACACTGGATGCTGTCGGGGCATCTGGAATTGGAACGGCTGCTCGGCGACGCGCGCGACAGCCCGCTGGTCAAGGACCACGGCTCGGCGAGCCAGCCCAACCTGGGCGTGTTCCTCGGCTACCGTTTCTGATCCCGGGATGACGCTCATGCCCGCCTCGCAACCCATGTCGCAGCGCATGCTTCCGCCCGCGCCGGCGATGAACCGGCCACCGCTCGACGAGTACCATCGGCGCATGCCGACCGACCCTCTGCGCATCCTCATCGTCGAAGACAATGCCGATCTGGCCGGCAATCTGTTCGACTTCTTCCAGACCCAGGGCCACCTGATGGACGCGGCGCCGGACGGGCTGTCGGCGCTGCATTTGATCGCGCAACAGCGCTACGACGTGATCGTCCTGGATTGGATGATGCCGCGCCTGGACGGGCCGGGCTTCTTGCGTCGGCTGCGCAAGGACGCGCTGTGCGATACGCCGGTGCTGATGCTGACGGCCAAGGACCGGCTCGACGACAAGCTCGCCGGTTTCGAAGCCGGCGCCGACGATTACCTGGTCAAACCGTTCGCCTTGCCCGAACTGGTCGTGCGCATGCGCGCGCTGGTCGCACGCGACCGCAAAACGGTGATCGCCGAGCGCGCGCTGCAGTTCGGCGAACTGCGCTTGTACCCGCACACGCACGAAGCCGTCCGCGCCGACAAACCGCTGAAGCTGTCGCCGACCGGCCGCATCCTGCTCGAACTGCTGCTGCGCGCGGCGCCGAACGTGGTCACGCGCCGCGAACTGGAACGCGCGCTGTGGGGCGAAGACGCCCCCGACCTCGACCTGCTGCGCTCGCATATGCACGTGCTGCGCAAGGCGGTCGACGGCCCATTCGAACAGAAGCTGATACGCACCGTGCAGCGCGCGGGCTACCGACTCGACGACGGAACGGCGCATGCACGCGATGACTGAAAGCCGCGCGGGCCTGCGCCGCCTGAGCCTGCGTTGGCACCTCAACGTCGCCTTCGCGATCATCGGCGCGTTGCTGCTGGCCGGCGCCCTGGTCCAGGGCGCCTTGAGCCAGCGGCTGCTCGAAAGCCGCTATTGGGCGACCCTGCTCGGCTCGAGCCTGGACAGCCATCTCGCCCAAGGCGGCGCCGCGGATCGCGGCTTGCCGCAGTCCGGGCTGCTGCGCATATGGCGGGTGCCGGCACGCGCAGGCGAAGCGGCGTTGCCGCCCGGTATCGCCGCCTTGCAACCGGGTTTCCGGCAAGAGCAGGTCGAGATCGGCGATCGCGAGTACATGATGCTGGTGCGCGACGTCGGCCGTGAGCGTTACTACGTCGCCCAAGACATCACCGAGCTCGAACACGACCAGAACCTCAGCGTGCTCTACGGGCTGTCGTTCGTGGCGCTGGGGCTGGTCTTGATCGCACTGGCGCTGCACTGGCTGGCGCGCCACCTGTCGACGCCGGTACGCGATCTCGCCGAGCGCATGATCCGGCTGGAACCGGGCACGCCGAACGCGCGGCTGCCGTCGGACTATCGCGAGTCGGAGATCGCGACGATCGCAGCGGCGGCCAATGCCCACCTCGACCGCGTCGAAAGTTTCATCGAGCGCGAGCGCGCCCTGCTGGATCAGGCCAGCCACGAGTTCCGCACGCCGATCAGCGTCATCGCCGGAGCCGCCGAAGTCCTGCGCGCCCTGCCCGACATGCCGGCCGCCGCCGAGCGCCCCCTGCTGCGCATCGAGAGGACCATCGCCAATCTCAACGAGGTCATGGTCGCCTTGCTGTACCTGGCGCGCGAACGGCGCAGCGGCGCGGCGATCGAGGAATCCTGCGCCCTCGACCGATTCCTGCCCGAACTGGTCGGCGACCACCAGCACCTGTTGCGCGGCAAACAGGTCGAGATCGGCCTGTCGCTGCCGCCGAACCTGTGCGTCGCCGCGCCCGAAGCGATGCTGCGCATCGCGATAGGCAATTTGCTGCGCAACGCCGCCGAGAACACCGTCGCCGGGCGGATCGAGGTGTCGATCCCGGCCGACGCGACCGTGCTGCAGATCGTCGACACAGGCATCGGCGTCGATGCCGCGGTAGTGGCCGCTCACTTCAACCGCAGCTTGCGCGCCACACCGGAGACCGAGGTCAGCCGCGGCCTGGGCTTGTTCCTGGTGCACCGCATCTGCGAACGCTTCGGCTGGACCCTGCGCATCGAAGCCCTGGCCCAGGGCGGCACCCGCGCCAGTCTCGATTTCGGCGCCGGCCTGGACACCCTCGCCGCCGACTGATCCCGTCGCGGCTCGTTCCGACCCGTTCGCGCCGGCGCTGTCACGACGAGCGCTGCGTCGCGCCGTATCCGCCTGCCTCTCGTTCGCATACGCAGAAGTCCGCCGCCATGCCCACTCGCTTCTCGCAAGTCCTGCGCGCCCTGCGCCATGCCGGCGCCACCGCTCGTCCGCACGGCCGAATCGGCCGCTTGTTGCATGGCGCGACCGGCGCGCTGTTGGTCTACAACTTCTTCGTCAACGGCGAGACCCGCAACGCCTTGTTCGACCCCGCCGCGATGCGCAGCGAATTGGTCTTCGGCGTCGCTTTGGGACTGCTGTTCCTGCTGCGCTGGGCGTGGATGCGGCGGCAAGGGCATTCCCGGCTGCCGGCCGATGCGCCGGCCTGGGAGCAGCGTCTGTCGCGCTGGGCGCATCGGGCGATTTACGGTCTACTCGCCTACGTAGTGCTCAGCGGCGTCGCCATCGCCGGGCTCCGCCCGGGTGCCGTGATCGACCCGGAAGCGGTTTTCTTCGCCAGCGACCAACCGCTGCTCAACTTCGTCCTGGACACCCATGCCGCCGCGGCCAATCTGCTGTTGCTGCTGATCCTCATGCACGTGTTGGCCGCGCTCTGGCACCTGTTCGTGCGGCGCGACGGGGTGTGGCAGTCGATGATCGGCCGCTGGCCCTGGCGAGGTTGAACCCGGCGCTCGGGCCGGGATCATCGCTCCGTTCAGTGCCGATGAGGTTCGCAAGCTGAGCAGGCGTCATGAAGCGGCGCGCATGCGGAACAAGCCTAGGGCTCAGCCGGCCGAATGCTTGGATGACGGAGGATATTCGACGGACACGAGACCGCTTGCGCCGCGCTTGCGGCTGGCTTGTCTGGCGGTGTGGTGTCTGACTGCGAGACGCCCGGCAGCGGTGTGCGCAAGGACCAATCACTTGCACCCGCACCCTCGACTCGCTTCGATCTAGTGGTCGGGACGGCCGGATTTGAACCGACGACCCTCTGCCCCCCAGGCAGATGCGCTACCAGGCTGCGCTACGCCCCGACGTGTTGCTAGATCTGTTCTTGCAGGTCAGCTCTCGCAAAGAGCTCCGCTCTTGCGAACGGGCGGCAAGTATAGCCGCTGCCGCCGGCAATGGGGAATCGGGACTGGAAAATCGGCTGACGCGAGCGCCGCGTCCGATTCCCCACTCCCGATGCCCGAATCCCGGCCGGCCCTTCAGCGGCGCAGCAGTTGCAGGACTTCTTCCAGCTCCATGCGCACTTGCTTGACGATCTGCGAGCTCAACGCCGATTCGTCCTTCGCCGAGTCGCCTTCCAGGCGCAGGCGCGCGCCGCCGATCGTATAGCCCTGCTCGTACAGCAGGCCGCGGATCTGGCGCACCATCAGCACCTCGTGGCGCTGGTAGTAGCGGCGGTTGCCGCGGCGCTTGACCGGATTGAGGGTGGGAAACTCGGTCTCCCAGTAACGCAGCACGTGCGGCTTGACGTCGCACAGCTCGCTGACCTCACCGATCGTGAAATAGCGCTTCGCCGGGATCGGCGGAAGTTCTCGGTTGCTGCCCGGGTCAAGCATGCTCGCCTCCGCTGTACGCTTCGACGCGTTCCTTCAGTTTCTGGCCCGGACGGAAGGTCACCACCGTACGCGCCGAAATCGGGATCTCCTCGCCGGTCTTCGGGTTGCGACCGGGCCGCTGGTTCTTGCGGCGCAGATCGAAATTGCCGAAACCCGACAGCTTGACCTGCCGTCCCTGCTCCAGAGCCTCGCGCAACGCATCGAAAAATGCGTCGACGAACTCCTTGGCCTCGCGCTTGTTCAGCCCGACTTCGTCGAACAACCGCTCCGCCATTTCCGCTTTCGTTAGTGCCATTTTGTCCTCTGCGCGACACCCGGGCTGGGACCGGGGCCGCAATCGCCACACGCCTCGCGAGTACTCACGTGCGCAACCGGGCACCGTGTTCGCGTTCCACCGCTGCCGTCACTTCGGCCACGACCGCGTCCACATCCCGATCGGTCAGGGTGCGCGATTCATCCTGCAGAATCAAGCCCATAGCGAGACTCTTGAATCCGGTTTCCACGCCCTTGCCCTGGTAGCGGTCGAACAGGACCAGCTCGCGCAGGCTGGGGCCGGCGGCCGCCTGAACGGTGGCCTGGATGGCCGACCAGGCCACCGATTCGGCGACGATGAACGCCCGATCGCGGCGCACCGAGGGGTATTTGGACAACGCCGCGGCCCTGGGGATGGCGCGCTCGACCAGCGGCGCCAGGTCCAGCTCGAAGGCGACCACGTCCTGGTCGAGGTCCAGCGCCTTCAGCAGGCGCGGGTGCAGCTGGCCGATCCAGCCCAGCCGGCGCTCGGCGCCGCCGTCGACCCGATAGACATCGGCCGAGCGGCCCGGGTGGGCCCAGGGCTGTTGCGACGGACGGTAGTCCAGGCGCGCACCGGCGGCGGCCGCAAGGCTGTCGAGATCGCCACGCAGGTCGTGAAAACCGACCGGACGCGCGCTGGCGCCCCACTGCTCGGCCTGGACGTCGCCGCAGACCGCCGCGGCGATGCGCTGGGTCTCCAGCGGCGCGGCCGCGGGGTTGGCGCGGAACACGTTGCCGAGCTCGAACAGGCGCACGCGCGACTGCTGGCGCGAGGCGTTGCGGGCCAGGGCCGCGACCAACCCGGGCAGCAGCAGGGTGCGCATCACCCCGAGTTCGGCGCTGAGCGGGTTGGCCAAGGGCACCGCGCCCTCGCCGGCTTGCCACTGCTCTAGCCAGGCGGCGTCGACGAAGGCGTAGTTGACCGCTTCCAGATAATCGCGCGCGGCCAACTGGCGGCGCACGGTGGCGGCATCGACGCGGGTCTCGCTCGGCGCCACCAGGCGCGCCGAACCGGCCGGCAAGGTGGTCGGGATCCGGTCGTAACCGTGGATGCGGGCGATTTCCTCGATCAGGTCTTCCTCGATCGCGATATCGAAACGGCGGCTCGGCGGGGTTACGCGCCAGCCGTCGGCAGCGGCTTCGACGGTCAGGCCGAGCGCACCGAGGATGCGCTCGACTTCGTTGTCGGCCACGACCAGGCCGAGCACGCGCGCCAGGCGCGCGCGTCGCAGCGCGACCGGCTGCGGATGCGGCAAATGATCCGGCAATGCCGACTCGATCAACGGCCCCGGGGTGCCGCCGGCGATGTCGAGGATCAAACGGGTCGCGTATTCGATGGCGATGCGCGGCAGCTCGGGATCGACGCCGCGCTCGAAGCGGTGGCCGGCATCGGTGTGCAGGCCGAGCTTGCGGCCGCGGCCGATGATCGCCGCGGGGGCGAAATGCGCCGCCTCCAGGAACACGTTGCGGGTCGCATCGGTGACCCGGCTGTCGAAGCCGCCCATGATGCCGCCGAGGGCGATCACGCGCTGCGCGTCGCCGCTGCCGTCGGTGATCGCCAGGAACGACTCGTCGAGACTCACGGTCTGGCCGTTGAGCAGCTTGGTGGTCTCGCCGGCGCGCGCATGGCGCACGCCGACCGGGCCCTGCAGGGTGTCGCGGTCGAAGGCGTGCATGGGCTGGCCGATTTCGAGCATCACGTACTGGGTGACGTCGACCAGCAGCGAGACCGGACGCACGCCGCTGCGGCGCAGGCGCTCGGCCATCCACACCGGCGTCGGCGTGGCGGCGTCGAGGCCTTCGATGATGCGGCCGCAATAACGCGGCACGTCGGCGCCGGCGTCGAGTTCGACCTGCAGGCTCGCGGCGATCGCGGCCTCGATCGGCACGATCTCCAGCGGGCTCACCGCGCTGCTGGTGGCGGCGGCGACGTCGTAGGCGATGCCGCGCACGCTGAAGCAATCGGCGCGGTTCGGGGTCAGCTTGATCTCGATGCTGGCGTCGGGCAACGCGAGGTACTGCGCCAACGGCGTGCCGAGCGGCGCGTCGGACGGCAACTCGAGCAGGCCCGAAGCATCCGGGTCGACGCCGAGTTCCTTGGCCGAGCACAACATGCCGAAGGATTCGACGCCACGCAGCTTGGCGGCCTTGATCGCGATGCCGCCGGGCAGCGAGGCGCCGACGCGCGCGAGCGGCGCGACCAGGCCGGCGCGCGCGTTGGGCGCGCCGCACACGATCTGCACCATGCCGTGGCCGGTGTCGACCTGGCAGACCTGCAGACGGTCGGCTTCGGGATGCTTCTCGGCGCTGACGATGCGGGCGACGACCACGCCGTCCAGCGATTCGCCCAGGGCGACGACTTCTTCGACTTCGAGGCCGATCGCGGTCAACGTCGCAGCGAGCTGCTCACGCGTGGCGGTGGTCGGCACATGCTGGCGCAGCCAGTTTTCGGAGAATTTCATGGGGATTCCGTGACTCGGGACTCGGGACTGGGGACTCGCGAACCTGGGGTTCGTGGATCTGCGGAACGCTGGAGCCGTTCCGAGTCCCGAGCCACCAGTCCCGAGTCCCGCGCTCGCTCAAGCGAACTGTTTGAGAAACCTGACATCGTTCTCGAAGAAACTGCGCAGGTCGTCGACGCCGTAGCGCAGCATGGTCAGGCGCTCCACGCCCATGCCGAAGGCGTAGCCGGTGTAGCGCTCCGGGTCGATGCCGACATTGCGCAACACGTTCGGATGGACCATGCCGCAGCCGAGCACTTCGAGCCAGCGGGTGCTGCCGTCGGGCTGCTGCCAGGCGATGTCGACTTCAGCAGAAGGTTCGGTGAAGGGGAAATAGCTCGGGCGGAAGCGCATCTCGAAATCGCGCTCGAAGAACGCACGCACGAATTCGGCCAGGGTGCCCTTGAGGTCGGCGAAGCTGGAATGCTCGTCGATCAGCAGGCCTTCGCACTGGTGGAACATCGGCGTGTGGGTCTGGTCGCTGTCGCTGCGATACACCTTGCCGAGCGCGATCATGCGCAGCGGCGGCTGGTGTTCGAGCATGTAGCGCACCTGCATGCCCGAGGTATGCGTGCGCAGCAGACGCGCGACGCCGGCCTCGTCGGGAGCGAAATAGAAGGTGTCGTGCATCGCCCGCGCCGGATGGTGCGGCGGGAAATTCAGCGCTTCGAAGTTGTGCCAGTCGTCCTCGATCTCGGGACCGTCGGCGAGTTCGAAGCCCAGGCGGCCGAAGATGTCGGCCATGCGCTCCATGGTGCGGCTGACCGGGTGCAGGCCGCCGCGCGCGGCGTCGACGCCGGGCAGGGTCACGTCGATGGTTTCCGACGCCAACCGCGCATCGAGCGCGGCATCGTCGAGCGCGAGCTTGCGCTCGGCCAATGCGGCGGTCAGCGCGTCGCGCGCCTTGTTGATCGCCTCGCCCGCGGCCTTGCGCTCCTCGGCCGGCAGGGTGCCGAGCTGCTTGAGCTGGGCGGTGACGCTGCCGGACTTGCCGAGCAGCGAAACGCGCAACGCTTCGATCGCATCGGAAGACGCCGCCGCGGCGATCTCGTCCAGCGCCTGTCGGGTCAGTGCTTCGATTCCACTCATCGCCTTTCCAATCTCTTAGCGCCCGACTCGGGTTTCGCCGGGCATCGTCCTCGGACCGTCGCTGCGGCGAACAACCGGACCCTGCTTGCGGCGGCTTCGCTGTCGGGAACCGAAGCGCGGCGACCGCAAGAACGGATGGATTCGGCTTTGACCGAGCGACGAGCGGTACTGCAACCTGCCGTTGCCGCGAACGAACCGCGGCAGCGACCGGATCGAACGACCCCGTTATCGGAACCGGCGACCGAGACCCACGATGGATCCGGAAGCGGCACCTGGGAACGAGGCCCAGAAACGACAATGGGGAAGGACTTGCGCCCTTCCCCATGCCTTAACCTTGTGCCCATGCCGCGAACCTCGTGCATCGGCACTCGGCTCGGACGGGGAATGAAGCAGGTTACGCCGCGAGCGCGCTCTTCGCCTTTTCGGCCAGCGCCGCAAAACCCTTCGCGTCGTGCACGGCGATGTCCGCCAGCACCTTACGGTCGAGGGTGATGCCGGCCTTGAGCATGCCGTTGATGAAACGGCTGTAGCTCATGCCGTTGATGCGGGCCGCCGCATTGATGCGGGTGATCCACAGCGAACGGAAATTGCGCTTCTTCTGCTTACGACCGATGTAGGCGTACTGCAGGGCCTTCGTGACCGCCTGCTTGGCGACGCGGAAGACCTTGCGGCGGGCGTTGTAGTAGCCCTTGGCCTGCTTCAGGATTTTCTTGTGACGGGCTCGTGCCGTTACACCACGCTTAACTCGTGCCATTTTCTATTCTCCTCACAAATACGGAAGCATGCGGTCCAGACGGCCAGCGTCCTCGGCACGAACATGGTTCGTCTGCCGCAGGTTGCGCTTCCGCTTGGTCGCTTTCTTGGTGAGGATGTGGCTCTTGTTGGCGTGGCCGCACTTGTACTTGCCGGAAGCGGTCTTCCGGAAGCGCTTGGCTGCCGCCCGATTGGTCTTGATCTTGGGCATTGCGATGTCCTTTCGGAGGTTTATGTCACTGGCCTGGGCGGTGGCACCGTCGCGCGCAATGCGCTGGCCACTCTTTCCGTCCTGCCCTTGCCGGCTTGTAAGTCGTTGATCTGGAACGAATCTACGACAGGTCCGTGATGCTGCATACAACAAACCCCGGCGAACCGGGCCGCACAGTATGCGCGAGGCCGGAAGCTTACGCAAATCAGCGGCTTACGGGGGGGGCCGAAAGGCCGGCCAGCCGCCCCAGTCGCCAAGGCCGGTGCGCGACTACTGTGCGGCCGTTGCGCGGAGGAACGCGCGGGTCAGGCCCGATTCGGCCCGGCTCGCGCGCGGCCCGGTCGGGACGCGGGCACCACGTCGCGGCCCGCGGGGCCGCTCGGCATCGACGACTCGGGAACGCCCGCATCGCCGATTCGCATCGGCGCTGCGCCGGATACGAACAGGGGCCGCTTTCGCGACCCCTGCAGGTTTACTGCTTTTTCTTCGGCGCGATCATCATGACCATCTGCCGCCCTTCCAGGCGCGGACGCGACTCGACGACGATGTCCTCGCCCAGGTCGGCCTCGATCCGGGCCGCCATCTCGCGACCGAGTTCCTGATGGCTCATCTCGCGACCACGGAAACGGATGTTGACCTTGACCTTGTCGCCCTCTTCCAGAAAACGGCGCATGTTGCGCAGCTTGATCTGGTAGTCGCCTTCGTCGGTCACCGGACGGAACTTGAGTTCCTTGATTTCGACCTGCTTCTGCTTCTTTTTGGCCGCATTGGCCTTCTTCTGCAGTTCGAACTTGTACTTGCCGAAGTCCATGATGCGGCATACCGGCGGATCGGCATTCGGCTGAATCTCGACTAGATCCAGAGCCTCGTCCTCGGCCATGCGCAAGGCTTCGTCGCGCGTTAGCACGCCGATCATTTCGCCATCGCTGCCGATCACGCGCACACGCGGTACGCGGATCTCGTTGTTCTTACGATTCGGCTTCTCGGGGGTACTGATTGTTGCAATCTCCAAAGTGGATACGCTGTTTGCGCATCGGGCCGTCCCGGGCTCGGACCGGGACGGGATCTGTACAAGCTGCGCGCGGTTAGCCGACGTTCTCGCCGTTCAAACGCGAAGCGAACTCGGCGACGGTCATCGTCCCCAGGTCCTCCCCACCCCGCGTACGCACCGCAATCATGCCATTGTCCTTCTCGCGGTCGCCGGCCACAAGCAGGTACGGCACGCGCTGCAGCGTGTGCTCGCGAATCTTATAGCCGATCTTTTCGTTCCGCAAATCGGACTCGACCCGGAACCCTTGATTTGCAAGGAGTTTCCGGACTTCGGCCACATAATCGGCCTGGGCGTCGGTGATGTTCATCACGGTGGCCTGAACCGGGGCCAGCCACGGCGGGAACTGGCCGGCGTGGTGCTCGATCAGGATGCCGATGAAGCGCTCCATCGAGCCCACGATGGCCCGGTGCAGCATGACCGGGGTGCGGCGCTGGCTGTTCTCGTCGACGTATTCCGCCCCCAGACGGCCCGGCATCATGAAGTCGACCTGCATCGTGCCGAGCTGCCAGGTCCGGCCGATCGCGTCCTTGAGGTGGTACTCGATCTTCGGGCCGTAGAAGGCGCCCTCGCCCGGCAGTTCCTGCCATTCGACCCCGCAGGCGCCCAGGGCGCTGCGCAGGGCCGCCTCGGCCTTGTCCCAGGTGGCGTCGTCGCCCAGGCGCGAGTCCGGGCGCAGGGCGATCTTGATCTGAATGTCCTCGAAGCCGAAATCGCCGTAGACCGCCAGGGCCTGGCGGTGGAAAGCGGTGACCTCGGACTCGATCTGGTCTTCCAGGCAGAACACGTGGCCGTCGTCCTGGGTGAAGCCGCGCACGCGCAGGATGCCGTGCAGCGCGCCGGAGGGCTCGTTGCGGTGGCAGGAGCCGAACTCGCCGTAACGGATCGGCAGGTCGCGGTAGCTGTGCAGACCCTGGTTGAACACCTGGACGTGGCCCGGGCAGTTCATCGGCTTGACCGCGTAGGTGCGCTTCTCCGATTCGGTGAAGAACATGTTCTCTTTGTAGTTGTCCCAGTGGCCGGACTTCTGCCACAGCGACACGTCGAGGATCTGCGGGCAGCGCACTTCGCCGTAGCCGCTGTCGCGGTAGACGCGGCGCATGTACTGCTCGACCACCTGCCAGATCGACCAGCCCTTCGGGTGCCAGAACACCAGGCCCGGCGCCTCTTCCTGCAGGTGGAACAGGTCCTGTTGCTTGCCGATGCGGCGGTGGTCGCGCTTCTCGGCTTCCTCGATGCGCTGGATGTACGCCGCCAGCTGCTTCTTGTCGGCCCAGGCGGTGCCGTAGACGCGCTGCAGCTGCTCGTTCTTGGAATCGCCGCGCCAGTACGCGCCGGAGATGCGGGTGAGCTTGAAGGCCTTGAGGAAACGCGTGTTCGGCACGTGCGGGCCGCGGCACATGTCGACGTATTCCTCGTGGTAGTACAGGCCCATCGCCTGCTCGTCGGGCATGTCCTCGACCAGGCGCAGCTTGTAGTCCTCGCCGCGCGACTGGAACACCGAGACGACCTCATTGCGCGGCGTGACCTTCTTGATCACGTCGTAGTCCTTGTCGATCAGCTGGACCATGCGCTGCTCGATCGCGGCCTGGTCCTCGGGCGTGAACGGGCGCTCGTACCAGATGTCGTAGTAGAAGCCTTCGTCGATGACCGGGCCGATCACCATCTTGGCGGTCGGGTACAACTGCTTGACCGCGTGCCCGACCAGATGGGCGCAGGAATGGCGGATGATCTCAACGCCCTCCGGGTCCTTCGGAGTGATGATGCGCAGCTTGGCGTCATGGTCGATGCGGTCGCTGGCGTCGACCAGCTTGCCGTCGACCTCGCCGGCGACGGTCGCCTTGGCCAGGCCGGCGCCGATCGATGCGGCGACGTCCATGACGGACACGGGATGTTCGAATTCGCGGCGGCTGCCGTCGGGGAGGGTAATGGCGATCATGGCGGGGTCTTCGTAGTCGTTGCGGGTCGTCGCTGCGGCAGCCGGCGCCGGCCGTCAGCGGCCAGGCATGCGACGGCAGGGTCGCGACTCGGATAGGGAAAGCGGTCGAAAAGGAGGCGGATCGCGGCGGCCTTTACCGCAAGGCGGGCTGCTGCGCGGACAAGAAAAAAGCGCCACCGGGGCGCCTGCGCTCGCGGGGCCTCGGACGGTTCAGCGATGGGAGCAGCTAGTGTCCATGTCGCACGCTAGGCCGGCGATTCGCGCGGGCCACCTCGGGTTCGGGAGCGGCCCAATGCCGATCCGGACGCTAATAGTTGGGGACGCAGGCAGCCAAGTCAACGGCGGTGCCAGGCCGGCATGGCAGTCCGCCGCCCCTTTATCGGGCTCGGGCGCGCGCATCAACGTCGGCGCCCTTGCCATTGCTCGGCGAAGCCGCGTGCCGCGGTGGAGGAGACATGGTCGTCGTCCCAGTACAGCGAGAACCCATCGCGCAGGACGCCGCAGGAATCTCCGCTGCAGAAATATGCCTCCGGGTCGATCACCTGCACGTTCGGATAGGTCGCGGCGACGGCATTCAGCAATCTGCGCGACCGCTCGGTGCGCGCCAAATAGTGCGCCCTGGATTCCGCGCAGGACTGCAGCTTGTCGAGGTCGATGCATTGTTGTGCGCGAGCCGCCAGTTCCGGCGTCGGGCCCATGATCAATACCCGTTCGGCTAGGCCGCTCGCTGTCGCCATGGTCTTCATGAACGCGTCCTCGAACTCCGCTGCCCGAGCATCGCCCAAAAAAGACGGCCATCGCGCGGCGACGATCAGCGTGCGCGGCTTCAGTTGCCGGAGATAGGCCAGCGCCATCCGATTCGAGGCCTCGCACGCCGGTGCCTTCGACTCGTAGCCCTTGACGCCTGCGAATCCCAGCGCTGGACCACAAGAATCGCGAGTGATGTTGATCGCGGCGCGATCGGCTATCTCCCAGGCGAATGGCTGCCAGGCCAGTGCATGGGAGTCTCCCCAGATCACCGTATCGATGGCCTCGTCGGATGAGGCGCAAGCAGAGTCCGGAGCGGCCGGCACCGGCGACGAACTGCTGGCGTGGCAGGTCGCCATGTTCTCGGGGCGGTCGCGCGACGTACGCGCGCCGGCTCCCTTGCCGTTATCGATGTAGCTGGCTCCCCCCAACGAGCCGATGGCGAGCGCTGCCGATAGCGCAGAACCCACCCAGACCGTGCGGACCGAGCCGGCGTGAACCATGCCGCGGAACGGCCGCTCGATCCAGCGACAACTGAGCCAGGCCAACACGATCGCCGCAAGCACCAACGTCGTCTTCAGCTCGGGCGGCAAAGGCACGACACTCCCCGCCTTCGCGATCGCCAGCAACGGCCAATGCCACAGATACAGCGAATACGAGATCAGACCCACGAATACCATCGGACGCGCTCGCAACAGGGCGCCTGCGCCACCCAAATGACCGCGGACATGGACACTCCAGAGGACCAGAGCCGCTCCGGCCACAGCCGGCAGCGCCCCGAGCCCAGGGAAGTGCCCGGGCAGGAACGGGACGAACAAGGAAATCACCGCCAAGACCACACCGGCGTAACAGGCAGGTAGCGCTCCCTTGCCCGCTCGGACGGACGACATCGCGACCAGGCCGCCAGCGGTCAATTCCCAGAATCGGGTCGGCATCTGATAGAAGGCCGCATCGTTGCCGGTACCGATGAGATGCTCGGCCGCGACCAGGGACGCGGCTGCGAGGCACAGCGTCAGGCCGACCATCCAGGAGCGCCGCAGACGCAGCAGACCGAGCATAAGCAACGGCCAAAGCAGATAGAACTGCTCCTCCACGCCCAGCGACCACAGATGCAGCAACGGCATCGTGCCGGAGTCGGCGTCGAAGTAGCCGCCGGTTCGCGATTGGAAGAAGAAGTTCCCGACAAAGAGCAGGGAAGCGGCCGCCGATTGCGCGGCCGTGCGCTGATCGTCCGGAGACGGCACATACAGCGCCGTCGCGACGACGGCCGCAATGCATACGACGATCAGCGCCGGCAGGAGCCTGCGGACTCTGCGCGCATAGAATTCGAGAAAATTCGGGCGTTTCCGCTCGCTCCATTCGCGCAACAGCAAACCGGTGATGAGGTAACCCGATATCACGAAGAAGATATCGACACCGACGAAGCCGTTGTCGAGCATCGGCAGCCCAGCGTGATAGAGCACCACCCCGACCACCGCGATCGCACGCAGACCATCGATTTCCGGGCGATAGACAAGCGTGCCCGCGCCCGAGCGATGCTCCGGTGTCATACCCTTCCGCTCGTCGAAATCGCCATGGCCAGCCCCACCCCGGACCGCCGCCGGAGCTCTCGAGTTTCGCGATTGCCGTACCGCCAGACCGACTGGCCGGATTCCCCATGAGCCACCCGACAACGCGTGGCGCCGCACATCCTATCGCCGCACGCCGGGTCGCGCCAAAAAACAGAAAGGCCCGGCTTGCGCCGGGCCTTTCGTCACCGAATTGGTGGGCGGTACAGGGTTCGAACCTGTGACCCCTACCATGTCAAGGTAGTGCTCTACCGCTGAGCTAACCGCCCGTCGCCGTCTTGCCTGAAACCTGCTGCAAACTCCCCGGCGAGGGGCGCGCAGTGTAGCCCAGCCTGCGGCAGCGAGCAACCGTTTTTCTCTTCGACCGAGTCGACCGCCCTCAGGCCGCGAACCCCGCATCCTTGAGCCGGCGCAGTTGGTCGCGCACCGCCGCGGCCTCCTCGAACTCCAGGTCGCGGGCGTGCTGGTACATCTGCTGCTCCAAGGCCTTGATCCGGGCGGCGAACTGGGACGGGCTGAGCGCCGCGTAATCGGCGGCTTCGTCGGCGACCTTGCGCCCTTTGCCGCGGGCTTTGAGGCCGTCGGGATCGACGCGTGCGCCTTCCATGACGTCGACGATGGTCTTGCTCACCGACTTGGGGGTGATGCCGTGCTCGGTGTTGTACTCGACCTGCTTGTGGCGGCGCCGGTCGGTCTCCTCGATCGCCTTCTGCATCGAGTTGGTGACGCGGTCGGCGTACAGGATCGCCTTGCCGCGCAGGTTGCGCGCGGCGCGACCGATGGTCTGGATCAATGAGCCGGCCGAACGCAGGAAGCCCTCCTTGTCGGCATCGAGGATCGCCACCAGCGACACTTCGGGCATGTCCAGGCCCTCGCGCAGGAGGTTGATGCCGACCAGCACGTCGAACTTGCCCAGGCGCAGGTCGCGGATGATCTCGACCCGCTCGACGGTGTCGATATCCGAGTGCAGGTAGCGCACCTTGACCCCGTGCTCGGCCAGGTACTCGGTGAGGTTCTCCGACATGCGCTTGGTCAGGGTCGTGATCAGCACGCGGTCGCCCATGGCGACGCGTTCGCGGATTTCGCCCAGCACGTCGTCGACCTGGGTCGCGACCGGCCGGATCTCGACCTCGGGATCGATCAGACCGGTCGGGCGCACCACCAGTTCGGTCACCTGCCCTTCCGACTTGCGCAGTTCGTACGGACCCGGCGTCGCCGAGACGAAGATCGAGCGCGGCGAGCGGCCCTCCCACTCTTCGAACTTCAACGGCCGGTTGTCGAGCGCCGACGGCAGGCGGAAACCGAATTCGACCAGGGTTTCCTTGCGCGAGCGGTCGCCCTTGTACATGGCGCCGATCTGCGGAATGGTCACGTGGGATTCGTCGATGACCAGCAACGCATCCGGCGGCAGATAATCGAACAGGCACGGCGGCGGCTCGCCGGGCATGTGCCCGCTCAGGTGCCGCGAGTAGTTCTCGATGCCGTTGCAATAGCCGACCTCGGCCAGCATCTCCAGGTCGAACTGGGTGCGCTGGGCCAGGCGCTGAGCTTCGACCAGCCGGTTCTGGGCGTAGAGCAGCTCGAGACGTTCGCGCAGCTCGTCCTTGATCGTTTCGATCGCATCGAGCACCGTGCGCCGCGTCGTTACGTAATGCGAGCCGGGATAGATCGTGTAACGCGGGACCTTGCTCAAGGTTTCGCCGGTCAGCGGGTCGAACAGGGTCAAGTTCTCGATCTCGCCGTCGAACAGCTCGACGCGCAGGGCCTCCGAGTCGCTTTCGGCCGGATGCACGTCGATGACCTCGCCGCGCACGCGGTAGGTCGCGCGACGCAGCTCGGTGTCGTTGCGGGTGTACTGCATTTCGGTGAGGCGGCGGATCAGCTCGCGCTGGTCGATGCGCTCGCCGCGGACCATGTGCAGGACCATGCGGAAGTATTCGTTCGGGTCGCCGAGGCCGTAGATCGCCGACACCGTGCAAACGATGATCGCGTCGCGGCGCTCGAGCAGGGCCTTGGTCGCCGACAGGCGCATCTGCTCGATGTGCTCGTTGACCGAGCTGTCCTTCTCGATGAAGGTGTCGCTCGAGGGCACGTAGGCCTCGGGCTGGTAATAGTCGTAGTAGCTGACGAAGTATTCGACCGCGTTATGCGGGAAGAACGCCTTGAACTCGCCGTACAGCTGCGCGGCCAGGGTCTTGTTCGGGGCCATGACCAGGGTCGGCTTCTGCACCGCCTGGATCACGTTCGCGACCGTATAGGTCTTGCCCGAGCCGGTCACGCCGAGCAAGGTTTGCTGGGCCAGGCCGTTGTCGAACCCTTTGATCAGGCGCTCGATGGCCTGCGGCTGATCGCCCGCGGGCGAGTAAGGCGCGACCAGTTGGAAACCGGGAGACTGCTGACTGTCGTCCATCGTGCGACCCGAGCGTTGCGAGTCGTCCAGTTTAGCCAAGTCGGTCGCAGCGGGTGCGAACGGGCCCCTCAACGGCGAAGGCCCGCTCCAGGAGCGGGCCTTCTACGGGCGCTCGAACTAAAGGCGCTCGAAGATCAATTCATGTTCCAGCATTCCTTCCGCGGAGCATCGTTTGGCGTTTTCACGCCGGTATTGGTAATGCCGAGCGTGCCGCACTTGTCCTTGTCCTGACCGGTGCTGGCGCTCGGCACCGCCTGCAAGCTGAATGCGCTGGCGGTCGGCGCCCCGTTCAATGAAATTGTGTACTGGGGTGTGTCCGCCCCTTGCGGAGACTTGGTCGGTGCACCGATTACGGCCAAATCCGCTCCGACATAAGTATTTCGCATCGTGTAGAAACGCTCCATTGCCTGAGCCGCTTCGGCCAAGTCGGCCTTGGCTTGGCCGCGACGGCTCTTGCGCACGCTGTCCTGGTAAGCCGGCACCGCGATGCCGGCCAGGATGGCGACGATGGCCACCACGACCATCAACTCGATGAGCGTGAAACCCCGCTGGAGGCGCACTGCCGCTTTCGCAAACTGCTGCTTCATGTCGGTTCCTCGTTATCGGATCTGGCGCCAGGACTGGCGGCCGCAGGGTCGGGGCAGATAGATCGGCTGCGAACCCGAAGTCTGGACCATCACAGAGCACTTGGATGCCATGGCCTGAGCGATCTGCTCGTCGGTCGCAGTGACCGGAAGAATGTCGGTCTTCGGTGTCGCCACCACCGCGATGTCCTTGACCGGTGCCGAGCCCTTGCCGCTCGCCTGGCCCTTCAGCTTGACCGCGCCAACCTTGTCGCCGAAACGGTTACCCGTCGCCGAGCCGACACGTGCATTGGCCAAGCCTCCGGCGCCGCTGAGTGCATCGAGACCGTACAGCCAGTTATTGCCGTCGGTCGAGCAACCATCGGTGCTGTTCGGGTCGTAGGTCGGGAAGAACAGAATGCCGTTCTGCAGGCGAGGGTTGCCGATGAAACGTTCGCCTGTCGCGACCGGATTACCGTTGCCGCCGGTATCCACGCCGAGATTGATGTACCAGCCCTTCTTGGTGGCATCCAAACGGCTGCCCGTCACGTAACGCAGCATCGCGCCGGTGGTGTCCGCTTCCTGATTGATGAACTGCGCCTGCAATTCGCTGCGTCCGGCAACGACCGCGTCGCGGTCGATGATGCCGTAGGCGCTCTGCATCGCCTTGTCGCTGGGATCGTCGACGAACGAGAAGCTGCCGGTACCGAACAGCACCATCACGTCGTTGCCGACCGTGGTCACCTCAAGGCCGCCGAGGATCGGCTGACGCAGAGCGTAGTCGTCCTTGTAGCGCGCGATGAACAACGGCTTGCCGCCGAGACCGACCGAATTATTGCGCAAGTCGAACTTCCAAACCGCACCGTTCAGATCGCCGGCGTACACCGTGTCGGCGAAACCGTCGCGAACCTGGGTGGTGCCCGTACCCTGATAGCGATCGATCACGACCACGTTGCCGAGACCGTTCTTGGTCCGGGTCGGCAGGGTACCGCTGGTCTCCGTGGCCGTGATCCGGGTCACCTTGCCGTCGGCGATATCGACCAGGAACAGCACGGCCTTGCCGTTGACGCTGTCGTAGCCGTTGCCGAAGATCGCCTTCCATTTGATTGCGCCACCAGCATCCTTGACTGGCACGATCGCGATCTTGCCGAGCACGCTGCCGATGTCCTTGCCGCCGTTGGCATCGCTGACCTTGTCATTGATCTCCCAGAGCACGCTCAGCGCACTTTGGTTGGTCACGTCGAGCGCGAAAACGCCGCGTCCGCCGGCGCCGACGCTAGCGGCCACCACCGTCTTCCAAGCGCTGCCATCGTGCGCGTCGGACACGGTCACCAGGCCATCGACATAATAACGATGCTGGAACACCTGGTCGTTGCGATCGGCCGCGTTATACGGGAACAACAGATTTCCCATGTGTCCGACCGAAGTCGCCGGAATGTAAGCGAACGCCTCCTTGCCACTGGTCCCGTCGAAAGCATGAAACATGCCGTCGTTCGCACCGACGTAGACGAAGGGCTTGCGCACGCCGGTGCGCTTGCTCGTCAGGTAGTTGTTGTAATTCAGCACATCGCCGGTAGAGCCATCGGCGCTGCGGAGTCCGCGGTAGCCATAGTCGTCGCCGAGCGAGGAAATGATAGGCGTCGAATTGACGATGTCGCCCAGCAAGGTCGTGCGCTTGCGCAACTTGCCGCCGTCATTGGCCGTGTCGCCGCGCAAGTAAGCCACCGCCTCCGCGCCGGTCACGCCACCAACGATGCGATTGAATTTGCCCGCGCAATTCTGCAGCGCATCGCTGCACAAGGCAGCCAGCACCGCGGCATCGTTCGCGCCCAATGCGGTCGCGGCGAAATCGGCCACCGTAGGCTTCACGTTGCCTCCAGCGGTAGCGCCGAATCGTACCGTGCGTCCCGCGGAAGCGATCTGGCTGGCGGCTTCCCACTTGGTGGTGAAGGTGATGGTGCCGGCGATGGGGTCGTTCTGCGCCGTATAAGCCGTCAGGCGGCTGAACCAGTCGGTCCCGTTGTTCGCCGATTCGTAGGTCGGCTCGACCGAAAGCGTATTGCTGCCGAGACGCGCACCGCTCAGGCCGATCGTGCCTGACGGGGTTTCGCCGCCACCGACCGACGCCAGAATCTCGCGCATGGCCGAGGTGATGTCGGCCGGCGTCGTCGCGTTGACGTACCTGCCGCGCGCGTTCATCGTCGCGTGCCAGATCTCGTCGACCGTGCTCGGCGCATCGTCCTGGCGCGAGCGCCATGCCGGATAACCTGCCGGGGTATACGGGTCGGGCGTGTTGGTGTTGGGGTTGTAGGTGACGCCGTAGATATCGCCTCGCGCGCCCAGCGTGACCCCGTAGAAGTTCATATGCGGGTCTTTGCGGCAATCCAGCTTCGGATCGTTCGGCGTGGTTTTGCACGCGTCCGGCACCGGCACCTTGCCCAGGCCAAGATCGCTGCGCAGCGTGGCCTTGTAGTAGAAGGCCGCGGTGTCGGCGAGCGTATTGGCATGGGCATCGGCGAGCGGCGCCGGCATGTCGGCATCGTGCGAGCCGACTGCGGGACCGCCACCATTGCTGTAGCCGTCGGTGAACAGCATACCGGCATTGATCTGACAGGCGTACTTCACCGGCGCACCCGCATCGGTCCGCAAGAACTGCTTGCCGACGTGCTCGACCGCAAAACGATTGGGCGTACCGCCGCTGGCGTTGAGCTTCAGCAGCTTGTCGTTGTAGAGCGCCGCCTTATCGGCAGCCACCGACATGTCGCGCATGACGACGTCGGTATAACTGGTCGGATTGATCGTGAACATGCCGACGCGCATTTTTTCGGTGCGCTCCAGCGACAGGGTCAGCGCAGCCTTCATCGCGCGATTACGATTGCCGTAGAAACTGAACCAGTTAGCGAAGTTCTGGATCGCCTCGGCGTACTTCCCGGCGGAATAATTGCCGGATTTGATCTCGTACTTATACAGATCGCAGCCACTGCCGCAGGCATTCTTGGCCAGCGTGGGCGTAGCGGTATAGCCCCAGGCCGAGCCGGCCGTGGCCGACTTCAGATAGAACGTAGCCGGGTAGTATTCGATGGAGATTTCGCAGTCTTCGTTGACCGTGGCCGCGCTGTTGAGCGTGCGCCAGCTGCCCCCTCTCAGGCCGCCGCAATTGGCATCGGAGTAATACACCGTGTCCTTGGGCAGAGTCGCGCCGTTGGGCACCATGAAAAGATTGTCCCCGCCATTCAGCCGCCAATTGCTGGCTAGGTTGATCGTCGGCGAGGCGGAATCCGGATCGACCCGGGTAGCGGCAATGCTGGCCGCCGGGTAGTCGACGATCTCATTGGAGGCGTTGGGCCGCTTCCACGGCGCATACGTGACGGCTGGATTGAAATAGGCCGGATTCACGTCTGGCGAACGGGCGAAACCGAAATTGTCGATCGGCGGAATCGCGTAGCGCGAGTTGGCGATCCGATAGCCATCCGAAGGGATTGTGTGATGGAAGTTCTCGAGATCCGAGCTGTCGTTCTGGGTGCGCGGACGCGCGTTGACGCCGGTACCGATGAAGAAGCCGTTAGTCGAAGCCGCGTCGTTCTCCCAGAACGCCGAGCCGTCCTTACCCGGGAACAAGGTCTGGAAGGTCATCGAACCGGAGTTGTCGACCGCCATGACGAAGGCCGGCGGCACCGTGACGCTGGAATTCAGCGGCACCTGCGCCAGCGAGCCGCCGGCCTGGATGGCGTTGGCGTTGTAGAGCCAGTAACCGCCGCCGGCAAGCGCCAGCACGAGCGGAACGGCGATGTAGACGCGCGGGGAAGTCATGGCGATACCCTCAGGGCACGAAAATGGTGTCGATGACGGCGTCCGAACCCGGATTAGCGCCGCGATCCACGGCGTAGGCCGTGACTTGGAAAATCAGATTGGTGTTCTCGCTGATCGGCGCGGTGCCCATGCCGATACCGGTGCCGCCGGAGACGCATTCGTCGATACGGCGGGTATAGCTGAGCTTGGCAGGCAGCGGGTTGGCGTACTTGAGCGTCTCCGCCCAGGCGGAAGGGTCGAAGCCGGCGGTGCATACCGACTCGTCCAGATCGATCGACTCGGCGCCGCCGCTCTGGACCTGGCGCTGCAGGTCGCCTTCCTTGCCGCGCGCACGCCCCTCGGCATTCTGGAACGCCATATTGGTCGAGCGATAACTGGCCGTCATGCGTTCCTGCAGCCCGGTGACCTGCATCGCGGTGATGCCGATCAACGCGAGCAGGATCAGCATGATCAAGGCTACGTACAACACCGCGCCGCGCTGGGCGCGGGCCCCGGTGAACGGTCGAGTACGGGTCGTATTCATGGCGGGCCTCAATTTCCGTACAGCCGGTTGCGCAAGGCGATATTGGTTTCGTACACAGTCCGGTAGCGCTGGTCGTTCGGCAGGGTCAACTGGGTGCCGAGCGAACGCGGCGCGGTCGTGCGTTGCTGTGCCGAGGCTGGATCTGTACTACGGATCAGCAGGCCGACCTGCATGCCGCCGACACGCTGCCAACCGCCGCTGCTGTCGCTAGCCGGCAATAGCCCCGCCGCTGTACGGACGCCGTCGATGACGCCGGTCGGGGGCTGCGCTGTATTGGTGATTGCGTCCTGCGCAAACAGCAACTGCATGTTCTCGACGCTCTCGACGATTTCTTCCGCGATACCGCCGTCCAGCGATACCGCCGCGGCACCCGGGGCCGCATTGAAGCGGGCCCGGAACAAGGTGGGCTCCTTCGCGCCATCGGGCCGAACCTTCAAGCCGATGTAGTAGACGAGGCTCTCGGCGCGATACAGACGCGCCTGGCCGGAAGCGAATGTATCGGACCCATCGAAACCGATCTGATTGACGCCGCTGCTACGCACAGTAACGACCTTGGCGCCGGTAACGTCGGCGAGCGCACTGGCCTGGAACAGCACCACCGACCGGCAGTCGGCGATGCCGAACAAACCGGGATTTTCGACAGCCTTCGTCAGTACGCCCCATTGGGTCGAATTGACTCGAATGGTCGCTGGATTGCCGGTGGTGAAACTGGTGACCTCAGCGCTCTCGGGCGACAGGAAGCGCAGTACGAGGATATCGCTGCCGCGGATCGGCCTAGGGTTCAAGGCGGTAAAGAACTGACTCTCCACTGCAGGCACCCAATCGCCAGCGCTGCCTTCGACCGGGTCGGCCGACAAGTTCAAGGTATCCGTGGGCCCGCTATTTGCAGCTTCGTACCCACGTACCGAGTAATCGAAACGCAGCGGCAGGCGATCGACCGGGACGGTCGTGTAGTTGCTGCGATCGCTGAGGAACAGTTCCCCGAACATCCCGTTCCCGGCATAGAAATGCGCCTGATCGGATACGCAGCCGAAATGTCCGCTCATGCGCGCATCGCGCTGCAGTGCATCGATCGCGAAGCGCGAGCTTTCCTGGGCTCGTGCCAGGCCCTGCGCCATCTGATAAGAGGCGCGGGAGGCCGAGAATATCTCCACCAGGCCAAGCATCAGCAGGCCGCTCAACAGCAGAGCCACCATCAGCTCGATCAGCGACAAGCCCAGTTGCGGTCGACGGCTCACAGCGCGCTCTCCATCACGAATTCGGTTCCCGCAGCGCCGACTCTCCAACGCTTGTCGTCGTCCCAGGTTATTACGATGCTGACAGTCTTGTCGGGGTTGACCAGAACTACGGCCTTGCCGCTCTCGCCCAGGGCCTCTCGCATCCGGCAGGTGAACGCCGCCTTGCGGTCGTCCGGCGTCACCTTATTAATCTTGGCGCAGCTCGCGTTCGCGGTCGCCGACGAAGCGAGATAAGTCCCGCTGTATTTAGCCGCGAGCAAGCGGTTCGAACGGATGTCGTCGAGCAGATCGCTGGACAGATTGGTGGCGATGGTGCGCTGGTTGGCGCTCTGCGACAGACGCAGATTGGTCGTTTGCAGCATCGCCAGGCCGAGCAAGCCCAACCCCAGGACGAGTACGGCGATCAGGACCTCGATCAGACTGAGGCCGCGCTGCGTCCTCGCGGAGGTCATGCTGCGCGAAAGTCGACGGCTCATGGGCAATTCCCCCTGGTCACGCTGACGCGGCCGATACGGTTGATGTCGAAGGAACGGACGTTGGCGGCGCCGGCCTTGCACGTGGCCGCCTTCATGCTGAAATTGAAGTTGGAAACGACGGCGCCGGTGGGCTTCTTTTCGATGGCGCGCCCGCGATCGTCGAAACCGATCGCGCTGATGGTGCCCATGGTGAGAGCAATGCCTTCCTGAGGCTCGATCACGCGTTTGATTTCCGCCGTGGTCCGCGCGCCATTGCCGTCCTCGTCGGTCCATACCAACATGCCGTCGGTCCAGTTCGCGCCGCAATCGGTCCGGGTGTCGTTGCTCGGGCAAACCCAGGATTGGCTCTTGCTGCGCACCGCCTCCGCGCGGGCGAGATTGATCGTCGCCAGCATCTGGTTGGTTGCCGTCGACACCCGGTTGGAGCGGATGGATTCGGTAAACGTAGGCAGGGCCAGGGCCAGCAGGATCGCAGCGATCCCGATCGTGACCATGAGCTCGATCAGTGTGAAGCCGGCAGCTCGACGCATTGGCATGAGCGGTGCTCTTCCCCAGAGGACATGAGGGATGCTAACAGCGGCTCTTGGCCCCAAATGGCACACTACCGACGAGCGGTCGGGCTGGGTTGGCCAGTGGTTCCGAGGGCGGAAATATCCCGACTTGCGTCACGCAGCAAGCGGGTTCCCGGCAGGCGATGCGCGAAACCCGGCCAAGCCGGGCGGCTCGGTCAGCCGTTCGGGGCGGTGCGCGGCTCGGTCGGCGAGCGCGCTGAATCCGCCCCCCTCTCAACCGGCATTGGGAACGGTCGACGCGCCCTTTCTGGCGGTCTCGCTGTTTTCTGAGCGAACCGATCGATGGGCGAAGCGATTCCACAACCCAACATCCATCGCCTGATCCGCTACCGATGGAGATGCGGTGAATCCGCGATTCATTCCAGCCGCGCTCGTCGCGAGACGACTCGCGAACTTCGCTGCATTCGTCGGCAGGCTCGCTGAACGCCTGGTTTTCCTGGAGAACCACAGGAAGCGGGACAACAAAAAAGGCCTCGCATTTCTGCGAGGCCTTCCAGTATTTGGCGCCCGAAGTTGGACTCGAACCAACGACCCCCTGATTAACAGTCAAGTGCTCTAACCGGCTGAGCTATTCGGGCGGGGCTGCATATGATGCTCAATGACCCGCCCTTCGTCAACACTTCGGAGCGATTTTCCTCAGGTCACGACGCGGTAGCAGGGGCGGTATTCGCCGGCGATCTTCATCCGGCGCTGTTCGACGAAGGCCCGCAGCAAGGCGTCCAGCGATTGCATCATGTCGTGGTCGCCGTGAATCTCGAACGGGCCGAATTCCTCGATCCGGCGCATGCCGTCTTCCTTGACGTTGCCGGCGACGATGCCCGAGAACGCCCGGCGCAGGTCGGCCGCCAGTTCATGCGGCTTGCGGCCGTGGTGCAGGTCCAGCGCCGCCATCGCCTCGTGGGTCGGAATGAACGGCTTCTGGAAGGTCAGCGGGATGTCGATCGACCAGTTGAAGAAGAACGAATCCTTGTGCTCGATGCGGTTTTCGCGAACCCGGCGGATGCCCGCGGCCATGCGCTTGGCCACGTGCTCGGGGTCGCCGACGATGATCTCGTAGCGCGAGGTCGCCGCCTCGCCCAGGGTCAGGCGCAGGAAGCGGTCGATCTGCTCGAAATACAGGGCCGAGGCGGTCGGGCCGGTCAGGATCAGCGGGAACGGCAGCTCGGCATTTTCCTCGCGCAGCAGGATGCCCAGCAGGTAGAGGATTTCCTCGGCCGTGCCCACGCCGCCGGGGAACACGATGATGCCGTGGCCCATGCGGACGAAGGCCTCCAGGCGCTTCTCGATGTCCGGCATGATCACCAGGTGGTTGACGATCGGGTTCGGCGACTCGGCGGCGATGATGCCCGGCTCGGTGATGCCGATGTAACGCACGCGGCGCTTGCGCTGTTTGGCGTGGGCGATGGTCGCGCCCTTCATCGGGCCTTTCATCGCGCCCGGGCCGCAGCCGGTGCAGATGTCCAGGCCGCGCAGGCCGAGCTCGTAGCCGACCTGCTTGGTGTAGATGTATTCGTCGCGCGAGATCGAGTGCCCGCCCCAGCACACGACCAGGTTCGGGTCGGCCGGGTGCAGGATGCGCGCGTTGCGCAGCAGGCCGAACACCGAATCGGTGAGACCGTCGCTGCTGTCGAGGTCGCGGCCGCCGCCCTTGTCGAGTTCCATGGCGGTATAGGCCAGGTCGCGGACCACGGCGAACAGCAGTTCGGCGACGCCGCGGATGATCTCACCGTCGACGAAGGCCATCGCCGGCGCGTGGCGCAGGTCGATGCGCACGCCGCGGTCCTGCTGGTGCACTTCGATATCGAAATCGGGATACAGCTCACGCGCGGCGCGCGGGTCGTCGGAGGCGCTGCCGCTGGTCAGCACCGCCAGGGCGCAACGGCGCAGCAGGTCGTGCATGCCGGTGGAGGCGTCGCGCAGGCGCGCGACCTCGTCGCGGGAGAGGACATCGAGCCCGCCCTTGGGGTAGATGCGGGCGTTGACCGTCGGCAGGACGGCCGCTATGGGGGTTGCGGTCATTGCGTTTTTCTCTGCTTTTTTCATCGATTAGTGGGAAAGGACTCTAGCAGTTCGGCTTGCGCTGCGGCGGCCGCTCCCGCCCGCCGGACTGGTCCGCGGCCGTGCCGCCCCACCCTGTCCGGCCGCGGATGCTGCGGCCCCATAAAAAGGAAACGGCCGGGGTCGCCCCCGGCCGTTTCCGTTGTCGCCAGATACCGCAAGAATCAGAAGCGGTAGTGGAAGCTCAGCTGAGCCGCCCAGCGCGAGATGCCCTTCTCGTCGTAGATCTGTTCCGGATCGGGCTTGGTGAAGCGGTAGATGTACTTGCCGGTCGCCGGGTCGATACCGCCGTAATCGACGATACCGCGCATGCCCGGGAACGCGACTTCTTCGACCTGTCCCCAATCCTTGTTCAACAGGTTGCCGACATTGAGGATGTCGAGCGCGAGCTCGGCCTTGTGGCCTTCCCAGAAGCCCGGGAATTCCTGGGCGATGTGCAGGTCGAACTGGTTGACCCACTTGCCGCGCACCGCGTTGCGCTGAGCGACCTGGCCGCCGTGGCTGCGCAGGTACTCGTCGCTGTTGTAGAACTGCCAGAACGCGGCCTCTTCGGCGGCGTTGCGGAACAGCACGTCGCCCGGGCCCTTCGGGATGTACATCAGGTCGTTGAAGCGGCCGTCGCCGTTGGCGTCGTTGTCGAACGCGTAGCTGTACGGACGGCCCGAACGGCCTTCGTAGAACAGCGAGACGATGGTGTTGTTGTCGCCGAAGAAGGCGTGCTTCCAGTTCAGCGACGCGGTGAAGCGGTCGCGGACTTCGTAGCTGGAACGCGCGCTGACTTCTTCGTTGGCCTGGAACACGGCCACGTTGCCGAGCTGCGAGCTCGAGGTCGAGCTGGTCAGCGGGCTGACTTCGTCGGCATGGGTGTAGGTGTAGGCGACGCTCCAGCTCCAGTCGCTGTTGTTGAACGGCTTGTTCAACGACAGGGTGAACTGCTGGCTTTCGCCCTTGCCGGTCTGGCGGGCGATGATCGCGTCGTTATACGCGGTGGCACGCAGGGCGCGGGCATTGGTGCGGCTGTTGGTGCAGGCCGAACCGTTCAGGCCGGTTTCGCGCAGGCAGGCGGTGCCGTCGGCGTTCCAGCTGGCCGCGGCCAGGCCGTTCGGGTCCCAATAGATGTTGCGGCCATCCTGGCCGACCTTGGTGGCCGCGCCGAGATTCAGCTGCTGGTAGTACAGCGCGTCGTTGACCGAGGTCACCACCGCTTCGGCGGCGGCGACGATGCCGTACCACGGCAACTCGGTATCGAACGCCAGGTTGGCCTTCCACACCGACGGCAGGCTCATGTCCTTTTCGATGAAGTCGACCGACTGGGTCGCACCGGCGGCGCCGCCGGCGGCGTTGACCAGGCCGAGCTGGGCGTCCGGGTTCGGGCTGAAACCGTTGATGCCATTGGTGAACACGTAGTCGGTGTACGACACGCCGTTGTTCGAGTACGGGTTGGCCAGCCACACAGTCGGGGTGCCGCCGCGGAACAGGCCGATGCCGCCGCGCAGTTGGGTCGGACGCTCGCTGTCGAAGGTGTAGTTGAAGCCGAAGCGCGGCGCCAACAGGTCGGTGCCGTCGATGTTGTTGTCGTTGCGGGTACCGAACAGCGCCGATGCCGCCGGGTTGAAGACCGGACGGTCGTCGACCATGGCGCGGTCGTAGCGCAGGCCGAAGGTCAGGCTCAACTTGTCGTTGACCGCCCAGGTGTCTTGCAGGAACACGCCGACGTTCTTCTGGGTGAAGGTCGCGGCCATGTTGTCGAGGTCGCCGCCGCGCGGGTAGAACAGCTGGTAGCGGCTGGAACGGCGGGCCTTGTAATCGGCGATGCTGTTGAAGGTGTAGACGCCGTTCACGCGGCGGCCGAACAGGTTGTAGACCTCGTTCGACTCGTAGTCGGCGCCGAACTTGACGGTGTGGTCGCCGAGGAACAGGTTACCGGCGAAGAAACCGTTCCAGGTCTTGGTCTCGAGGACGTTGACGTGGGTGTTCTCTTCGGTGCCCAGGTTCAGCGTGTTGCTGCCGAAGCGGATCGCGATGGCCGGCAGGTCGAAGCGCGGGCTGCGCACGGCCGAGTAGTCGCGGTACGAGACCTTGGCTTCGGTCGAGAAGACGTCGGTCCAGTCGCTGAACAGCTGCGCCGTGTAGGTCTTGAACTCGAAGTCGTTGACGTAGTGATACGAGTTCAGCGCCAGCGAATTGGTGGTGAAGCCCTGCAGGAACGCGGTGCTCTGCTCGCTCTTGGCGTAGCGGAAGTTGGCGCGGTGCTTGTCGCTGATGTTCCAGTCGAACTTGATGCCGTACTCTTCGGTATCGGTATCCAGCGCCGGCAGCGCCAGGCTACCCGGGTCGAAGCCGTACAGGGTCTGCGAAGCCGAGATCACCTCGTCGATCTGCGCCTGGGTGATGTTGACGATGTTGTTGGCGCCCGAACCCGGCGGACCGAAGCTGGAGTTGCCGGTGAACACTTCCTTGCCGGTGTACTTCTCGTAGTTGGCGAAGAAGAACAGCTTGTCCTTGACCAGCGGGCCGCCGAAGGTGGCGCCGAAGGTGCTCTCGCTGTCGAACAGCTGCGGACGCACGTCGTTCTGGTTCTTGCCCGACCAGTCGTTGTCGCGGTAGACGCCGTAGACCGAACCGTGGAACTCATTGGTACCCGACTTGGTGACGGCGTTGATCACGCCGCCGGTGCCGCCGGAGATAGTCACGTCGTAGTTGGCGACGTCGACCGCCACTTCGTCGATCACGTCCATCGAGAACGGCTGGCGCGGGGTCGGCAGGCCGTTGCCGCCGAGGCCGAACGAGTCGTTGGTGCTGATGCCGTCGACGCGGATCACGTTGTAGCGCGGGTTTTGGCCGCCGACCGAGATTTCGTTGCGCGACTTGTCGGTGACGACCACGCGCGGGTCGAGGCGGACGAAGTCCTGCAGGTTGCGGTTGATCGTCGGCATCGACTCCAGCTGATCGCGGGTGAGGATCGAGCCGGCGCCCATCTTGTTGGAAGAGAACACTTCCGAACCGAGGGCGGCGACGGCCTGCACCGCATCCAGGGTGGTGACCTGGTTGTTCAGTGCGACGTCGACTTCGTTGACCTTGTCCAGGTTCAGGAACACGCCGTCCTGGCTGGCGGTGCCGGAGCCTTCCTTATTGATCACGACCGTGTACGGACCGCCGACGCGCAGACCGCGTGCGTTATAGCGGCCGTCGGCGCCGGTCGTGGCGCGGCTGATCGTGCCCGACTCGGAGTGGGTGATGGTGACTTCGGCACCTGCGACCGGCTGGCCGTCGGCGCCGAGGACGCGGCCGGCGAGGCCTGCGGAAGTGCTCTGCGCGAAGACCGGCGCAGTGGCGAGAACGGCAAGCAGACCAAGCGTGAGCTTGGACAACCGGACGCGGTTCGGATGAGTCATTACGGTGACCTCGGGATGTGGAATGCGTGGCGGAGTTGGGCAGGCGCGGCTCTGCGCCGCTGCCGTGCTCTAAGTTGGATTGGCTAGCCCCTACCCGGACGGCGCGTGGCCGCTGGGTTAACAGCAGTTTAACAGGCTAGGGGGGAGGTGTGACAGAGACGTGACGCCGTTCATGGCTTGTCACACGGTGACCGCCCGCACAGCAGAACCGGCACACCCGGCAAAGCGGTATAAGCGCCCCAGCCCTCCCCGGGTGGCGACGCTGCGGATCGGCAGGTCAGGCCAGCCCGGCCGGCAGCGACCGGGCGGCTCCGACCGCCCCGGTCAGGGCGGCGAGATCTGCAGGTAGGTGCCGAGGCCGTCGAGGACCATCTGCACCGAAATCGCCACCAGCAGCATGCCCATCAGGCGCTCGATCGCGATCAGGGCGCGGCGGCCGAGCAGCTTGTACAACAAGGTCGCCGAAAACAGGATCGCCGCGGTCGCGCCCCAGGCGATCAGCAGGGCCAGGCTCCAGTCGGTCAGGCGCGAGGGGTCGTTGCTGCCCATCAACATGACCGCGGCCATGCCCGAGGGGCCGGCCACCAGCGGGATCGCCATCGGCACGATGAAAGGCTCGCCATCGGGCAGCTCGCCCATCAGCCCTTCCGGCGGCGGGAAGATCATACGGATGCCGATCAGGAACAGGACGATGCCGCCGGCGATCGAGACCGACTCCTGGCGCAGGTGCATCAGCTCGAGGGCGTACTTGCCGCCCCACAGGAACAGCATCAGCACGCCGAGCGCGATCAGCAGCTCGCGCGCCAGCACGATACGCTGGCGCTTGGGCGGCAGCCCGCGCAGCAGGCTCAGGAACACCGGGATGTTCCCGAGCGGGTCGAGAATGATGAACAGCAGCAGCGCGGCCGAGGCGATCGTCATGGGCGGGCAGCGGTCATGGCGTCGGTGCCCAGACCTGGCCGCGATGCACGGCGCCTTCGGGCGCCAGCAAGGTCACGCAAGCAGAGGCATAGGCGGCCGGGTCGCGGGCGCTGCGGTCGCTGTCTTCGACATAGGCGCGCGAACGCAGGCCGGTGCGCATTGGCCCCGGACGCAGGCCGGCCACGCGAATGCTCGAATTGGCCAGTTCGGCGTGCAGCATGCCGACCAGGGCCGCCAGGCCGTGCTGGGCCGCGCCGTAGCCACCCCAATAAGCCTGGCCGACGCGCTGCGGGTCGTCGAGCGCGAACACCAGCGCCGCATCGGCCGACTTCGCCATCAGCGGCAAGCAGGCCTGCGACAGCCACCACGGCGCGGTGAGGTTGACGTGCACGGCGCGGGCGAACGCCGCCGGGTCGGTCTGCGCCAGCGGGGTCAGGCCAGGGAAATCGGCGGCGCAATGCAGCACGCCGTCGAGACGCCCGAGTTCGCTTTCGATGCGCGCGGCCATGTCGGCGTAATCGTCGGGTTGCGCGCCTTCCAGGTCGAGCGGATACAGCAACGGCTCCGGGCCGAGCTGGGCGACCGCGTCGTAGACCCGGTTCAACTTCGGCAGCTTGCGCCCGAGCAGCACCAGGGTCGCCCCGGCGCTCGCGCAGGCGGCGGCCGCGGCCGCGCCGAGTCCGCCGGCCGCCCCGGTCACCAGGACGACGCGGCCGGCCAGGGCCTGCTGCGTCGCGCTCGTGGCTGCCGTCGAACTCACTGCGCCTGGGTCTCGCTGATCATGCGCGCGAGTTCGCCGGACTCGTACAGTTCCATGGTGATGTCGCAGCCGCCGATCAGCTCGCCATGGATGAACAGTTGCGGGAAGGTCGGCCAGTTCGAGTAGCGCGGCAAATTGGCGCGCACTTCGGCGTCTTCGAGCACATTGACCGTATGCAGTGCGGTCGCACCGGCGGCCTTGAGCGCCTGCACGGCGCGGCTGGAGAAGCCGCACATCGGGAACTGCGCGGTGCCCTTCATGAACAACACGATCGGGTGGGCTTCGACTTCGGCCTGGATCCGTTCCATAACGGACATGGGTACTGCTCCTTCGATGGTTTGTTGCCGGCCTTGACGGTTCAGCAACGAAACGTGGGGATAGAATATGAATTGTAAGCCTACATGGCGCCGCCGACGCGTCCCTTCCAGCCTGGTTTCACGCCTGGAACGGACTGCCGCCCGCGGCGCCCCTGCTAGCCAGCCCCCCGAATTCTGCAAGGAGCCCGCCAATGGCCATCGAATTGCCCGCCCTGCCCTACGACCGCACCGCGCTCGAACCCACCATTTCCGCCGAAACCATCGACTTCCACTACGGCAAGCACCACAAGGCCTACGTCGACAACCTCAACAAGATGATCGAGGGCACCGAGTTCGCCGCGCTGTCGCTGGAAGAGATCATCAAGAAGTCGCAGGGCGGCATGTTCAACAACGCCGCGCAGATCTGGAACCACACCTTCTACTGGAACTGTCTGTCGCCCGCGGCTCCGGCAGGGCGCGGCGGCGGCGAGCCGACCGGCAAGCTGGCCGAGCTGATCAACAAGGCCTTCGGCGACTTCGCCAAGTTCAAGGAAGAGTTCACCAAGACCGCCGTCGGCACCTTCGGCTCCGGCTGGGGCTGGCTGGTGCAGCGCCCGGACGGCTCGCTCGCCCTGGTCAGCACGCCCAACGCGGCGACCCCGCTGACCGGCGAAGACACCGCCCTGCTGACCTGCGACGTCTGGGAGCACGCCTACTACATCGACTACCGCAACGCCCGTCCGAAGTACGTCGAGGCGTTCTGGAACCTGGTCAACTGGGACTTCGTCGCTTCCAACCTCAAGTAAGCGCAAGCCTCATCGCGATACCCAAACGGCCGGGGAAACCCGGCCGTTTTTCGTTGACTCGCTCAAGCCAAACCAGCTCAAGCCAGACCAGCTCGGGCCAGGCCAGCTCAAGCCAAGACGATCACCCCAGCCGTTCGATCACCGGCGCGACCTGCTCCTGCCGGCCCAGGCGCTCGCCGACCCGCTGCAAGGCCTGGGCGAGTTCGGCGGCGCTATCGGCGCGCAGGGTCGCGTGACCGACCTTGCGGCCCTCGCGCGAGGACTTGCCGTAATCGTGCCAATGGCCGCCGGCTTCACTCAGCACCGGCCCGGCCTCGGGCATGGCGCCGATCCAGTTGAGCATGCAGGCCACGCCGAGCATGCGCGTATCCCCCAAGGGCAGGCCGAGCACGGCGCGCAGATGGTTCTGGAACTGCGAGGTCTCGCTGCCTTCGATGGTCCAGTGCCCGGAGTTGTGCACGCGCGGCGCCAGTTCGTTGGCGAGCAGCACGCCGTCGCGGCAGAACAACTCGAGCGCGAACACGCCGACGTAGTCCAGGGCCTCGGCGAGCTTGCGCGCGTACGAGATCGCGGTCGCGGCGAGCGCCTCGTCGGTGCGCGCCGGCGCCAGGCTCGCCGACAGCACGCCGTCGACATGCCAGTTCTCGGTGATCGGCCAGGCGCGGAACTCGCCGTCGCGGCCGCGCACCGCGACCACCGACAGTTCTCGCTCGAAACGCACGAAACCTTCGAGAATCAAGCCGACCTTGTCGGCCTGCGGACCGAGCGCGGCCCAGGCGGCGTCGGCATCGGCCGGCGTCTTGATCCGGAACTGGCCCTTGCCGTCGTAACCCAGGCGCCGGGTCTTGAGGATGCACGGCATACCGATGGTCGCGATCGCCTCATCGAGCGCCGCGCGGGTATCGATCGCGGCGAAATCCGGCACCGGGATGTCGAGCTCGCGGAACAAGGTCTTTTCGGCCAGGCGGTCCTGGGCGACCGCGAGCGCGCGCGGGCTCGGGAACACCGGCCGGCGTTCGGCCAGCCAGTGCGCGGACTCGGCCGGCACGTTTTCGAAATCGAAGGTGGCGACGTCGATCTTCGAGGCGAACTCGTCGAGCGCGGGCTGGTCGGTGTAATCGCCGACCACCATCGGCGCGAACTGACCCGCGCAGGCATCGTCGGCGCTGTCGAGCACCAGGAAACGCAAGCCCAGGGGCGCGCCGGAAAGCGCGAGCATGCGGGCCAGTTGCCCGCCTCCGAGAATGCCGACGGTGGTCATTGGCGCGGATCGTCGTTGGCGAGCACCTCGTCGGTCTGACGGGTGCGGAACGCGGTCAGCGCCGCGCCGATCGCCGGGTATTCGGCCGACAGCAGCGCCGCGGCGAACAAGGCCGCGTTGGCGGCGCCGGCGTTGCCGATGGCGAAGGTCGCCACCGGAATGCCGGCCGGCATCTGCACGATCGAGAGCAGCGAATCCATGCCGTTGAGAGCCTTGGACTGCACCGGCACGCCGAGCACCGGCACCGCGGTCTTCGCCGCCAGCATGCCCGGCAGATGCGCCGCGCCGCCGGCGCCGGCGATGATCGCGCGAAGACCGCGCGCCGCCGCCGTATCGGCGTATTCGAACAGCACGTCGGGCGTGCGGTGCGCCGAGACCACCCGGACCTCGTGCGGAACGCCGAGCGCTTCCAGCTTGGCGGCAGCGTGCTGCATCGTTTCCCAGTCAGAGCGCGAGCCCATGACGATGCCGACGAGCGCAGGAGGGGTGACGGGCGTTGCGGAAGCTGGAGACATGGGGCGTGCCTTGGCGCAAAGACGTATTCTAACGCCCTGTCCCGTCGTATCGGCACCGCACCGTATGGATCGCAAACTGCTCGACCTGCTCGTCTGCCCCTCCACGCGCCAGCCCCTGCTCCCCCTCGAGAGCCGCGGCCTGCAGGCCCTGAACGCCGCCATCGGCGCCGGCGGCATCGTCCGCGGCAGCGGCGACGCCCAGTCCGAGCCCCTGCGCGAGGCCCTGGTGACCCGCGACCGCAAGATCGTCTACATCGTCGACGACGGCATTCCGCTGCTCGACGCCGAAAACGCCATCGCCGCAACCCAGGTCGAAGGCTTCCCGGCCGCATGAGCGCGCCCGCCCGCGACCTCAGCCCGCCGCCCGCCGCCGAGATCGAGGCCGACGTCGCCGATGCGCTGGCCGAAGACCTCGGCAGCGGCGACGTCACCGCCGACCTGCTGCCCGACATCGCCGACAGCGCCTACCTGTTGTGCAAGGAAGACGCGGTCGTCTGCGGCCGCCCCTGGTTCGAGGCCTGCCATCGCGCTCTCGACCCGGACGTGCGCATCGACTGGCGCGTGGCCGAAGGCGAGCGCGTGAGCAAAGGCACCGTGCTCGCCCTGCTGCACGGCCGCGCCCGCGCCCTGGTCAGCGCCGAGCGCGCCTCGCTCAATTTCATGCAGACCCTGTCCGGCACGGCCACGGTCACCGCGAGCTATGTCGAGGCGGTGCGCGGCACCGGCACCCGCATCCTCGACACCCGCAAGACCCTGCCCGGCCTGCGCCTGGCGCAGAAGTACGCGGTGCGCGTCGGCGGCGGGGTCAACCACCGCATCGGCCTGTACGACACGGTCATGCTCAAGGAAAACCACGTCCGCGCCGCCGGCTCGATCAGCGCCGCGATCGCCGATGCCCGCGCCAAGCATCCGCAGCTGCCGCTGATCGTCGAAGTCGAATCGCTGGAGCAACTGCGCGAAGCGCTCGGCGCCGGCTGCGACCGCATCCTGATCGACGACTTCGACGCGCCGACCCGACGCGAGGCCGTGCGCATCGCCCGCGGCGCTCCGTTCGATGGACGCATCCCGCTGGAGGTCTCCGGCGGCGTCGACCTGGCCGGCCTGCGCGCGATCGCCGAGGACGGGGTGGACTGCATTTCCATCGGCGCGCTGACCAAACATGTGCGCGCCATCGATCTTTCGTTGAAACTCGGGCCGCCGCCGGGCTGACCCCCTTGGCTTTGCGCCCGACCGTCGCCAGAACCCTGTCATGCCTACCCTGATCCTGTTGATGATCTTCGGCGCCGCCGCGTTCTCGTTCTGGAGCGCCGGCCGCGCCGCCGCCGAACGCGCCGAGACGGTCGGGCGCGACGCTTGCCTCAAGGCCGGCGTGCAATGGCTGGACCAGAGCGTGCATGCGATCGGCCTGAAGCTGATCCGCCACGAGAGCGGTTGGCTCGGGTTCGAGCGCACTTTCCGCTTCGATTATTCGATCGACGGCGAAGACCGGCACGTCGGTCGGCTGATCCTGCGCGGCGAGCGGCTGGTCGCCTTCAGCGGCCCGGTGACGCGGGCGCCGACGCAGTTGCATTGAACGACCGGACGCAACCGCTCAAGGGTAGGAGCGGCGCGAGCCGCGACCGCGAGGCTTCGACCCACGACGATACCGCCATGGCCTACAGGATGACGAGTTCGCCGATTGACGGATGCCGCGCCGGCTTTCGAATTGGCGCGGTCGCGGCTCGCGCCGCTCCTACTCCAAAACTTCGGCTTACTTGACGATACGCAGATGCCCGCCGCGACGCGGGCTCGGCGTCTGCGGGCCGCCGTCGTCGTCGCCTTCCGGCGCAGGATCGCTCGGCACCGAGCTCAACATCGGCGGCGCCGAATCCATCTCGTCGTGCCCCTCGTCGAGCGCCGACTCTTCCAGACCGACGTCTTCCGGCAAGGCCATGCCCTGCCCGGTTTCGCGCGCATAGATCGCCAACACCGCGCCGACCGGCACCGAGACCGGATGACTGACGCCGCCGAAGCGCGCGCTGAAGCGGATCAGGTCGTTGCCCATTTCCAGGTGCGAGACCGCGCGCGCAGCGACATTGAGGACGATCTTGCCGTCCTTGACCGCGTGCGCCGGCACCTGCACCGACGGACGCGTGGCGTCGACGAGCAGATGCGGGGTCATGCCGTTGTCGGCGATCCACTCGTACAACGCCCGCAACAGGTAAGGGCGGTGGCTGGTCATCGGGGCGCTGCTTTCGGTCATGCGCACATTTTAGCGTCATGACGACATGAACGACGAGGCCGTCGCATGCCATGACGGCCCCGCCCGTCGCATCCCCGGCGCGGCCGCGCGGACGCGGCCCGCCCCTGGCCCCGGCTCAGCTCGGCATGTCGCGCAGCTTGCGTTCCTGGTCGGTCAGGCTGCGGGTGAAGCCGGGGTTGCGGAAGATGCGGTTGCCGTAGTCCTCGATCGCCTTACCGTCCTTCGGCATGGGCACGTCGAGCGAGGGCAGGCGCCAGATGATCGGCGCCATGGCGCAGTCGGCCAGGCTCATTTCGGGGTTCAGGAAGAACTTGCTGGCCTTGAACAGCGGCACCGAGGCGGTCAGCAGTTCCTTCAGGCGCTTGCGCGCGGCTTCGGCCTGGGCCTTGTTGCCCATCTGGATGGCCTGGACCTGCGGCACCCAATCGTGTTCGAGGCGCAGCATCGCCAGGCGCAGGCGCGCCCGCGACAGCGGATCGACCGGCATCAGCGGCGGGTGCGGATAGCGCTCGTCGAGGTATTCGCTGACCACGCTGGCCGCATACAGGACCAGATCGCGCTCGACCAGGGTCGGGACCGAGTGATACGGGTTGAGGTCGACGAGGTCTTCGGGCGGGTTCTGCGGGTCGACCGGTATCAGGTCGTAGGTGACGCCTTTCGCCGCCAGCACCAGCCGGACCCGGTGGCACAACACGCAGTCGGTGGACGAAAACAGAGTCAGGGCATTACGCATACGGGGGCTCGCCGCCATCATCGACCTCTCCAGCTACCGGAATCCGCCGGTCGCAAGACGCCCTCCACCCGCTGTGGAAAGTCGTCACGGCCTCGAGCCTGCCCCCTTACCCCATGCGCGGCGGCGCCGGCTCCTGCCGTCGTCGTGCGCTTGCCCGCGCCTTTACCGGCGCGGGCCTCCCTGCGGGGATCGGATCAATGTTCCACGTCGCGCCAGTACTCGGTCTTCAACAGATACGCGATCAACGTGAACAACGCCAGGAACAGGATCACCCAAACGCCCAGACTCTGGCGCTTGAGCGCGGCCGGTTCGCCGGCGTACTCGAGGAATGTGGTGATATCGCGCGTCGCCGTCTTGAAGTCTTCGGCGCCGAGCTTGCCGGGCTGCGCGATCGTGAGGGCGTGCACCGGACGTTCGCCGGTCGCCTTGTCGGGTTCGCCGTACTCGGCATGCTGCAGACCCTGCAGCTCCCACAGCGGATTCGGCATCGAGGCGTTCGGGAACAACTTGTTGTTCCAGCCCAGCGGACGGCTCTCGTCGAGATAGAACGAGTTGAGGTAGGTGTAGATCCAGTCGCTGCCGCGCACGCGCGCGATCACGCTGAGGTCCGGCGGCATCTTGCCGAACCACTGGTTGGCGTGCTCGGCGGTCATGTTGACCTGGATCTGCTCGCCGAACTTGGCGCCGGTGAAGTTGAGGTTGTTCATGACCTCCGCTTCGGTCAGGCCCAGGTCCTCGGCGATGCGCGAATAGCGCAGGTACTTCAGCGAATGACAGCCCGAGCAGTAGTTCATGTACAGCTGGGCGCCGCGCTGCAACGACGCGCGGTCGTTGAGGTCGGTGCCCGACTGCATCAGATCGCCGCCGCCGGAGGCGAAGGCGGTCGCCGACACGAGCAGGCCGGCGGCAAAGGTGGCGAGCTTCTTCACGATACGCATCTTTTGGAAGGGCCGGCTGTGATCAATCGAGCTCTGGTTAGTCATGCATCTTCACCCGTTCCGGCACCGGCTTGGTCTTGTCGAGCTTGGTCCACAGCGGCATGGTGATGAAGAAGGCGAAGTACAGGAAGGTCAGCACGCGGCCGATGATGGTCTCGACCGGGTCGGTACCCGGGCCGGCGCCGATCTTGCCGAGCCACAGGAAGCAGATCGCCAGCACGCCCAACGCCACCTTGCTCATCCAGCCGCGGAAGCGCACCGATTTGACCTTGCTGCGGTCCAGCCACGGCACCAGGAACAGCACCGCGATCGCGCCGAACATCACCAGCACGCCCGACAGCTTGTGCGGGATCACCCGCAACATCGCGTAGTACGGCGTGTAGTACCAGACCGGCTTGATGTGCTCCGGCGTCACCAGGCGATTGGCTTCGCTGAAGTTGTCGTGCTCGAGGAACCAGCCGCCGAACGCCGGGGCGAAGAAGATGATGAACGCGGCGATGATCAGGAAGAAGCCGACGCCCACCAGGTCCTTGACCGTGTAGTACGGGTGGAACGGGATGCTGTCGAGCGGCTTGCTGGCATCCCAGCGGTTGCCCTTCGGCCCCTTCTTGATGTCGACGCCGTCGGGGTTGTTGGAACCCACTTCGTGCAGCGCGCCCAGGTGCAGCACGACCAGCAGCAACAGCACCAGCGGCAGCGCGATCACGTGCAGCGCGAAGAAGCGGTTGAGGGTGGCGTCGCCGGGCAGGTAGTCGCCCATGATCCACTCGGTCAGGCCGTTGCCGATCACCGGGATCGCGCCGAACAGCGAGATGATGACCTTGGCGCCCCAGAACGACATCTGGCCCCACGGCAGCACGTAGCCCATGAAGGCTTCGGCCATCAGCACCAGGTAGATCAGCATGCCGAGGATCCACACCAGCTCGCGCGGCTTCTGGTACGAGCCGTACAGCAGGCCGCGGAACATGTGCAGGTAGACGACGATGAAGAACAGCGAGGCGCCGGTGCTGTGCATGTAGCGGATCAGCCAGCCCCACTCCACGTCGCGCATGATGTATTCGACCGACGAGAACGCTTCGACCGCGGACGGCTTGAAGTGCATCGTCAGGAAGATGCCGGTGACGATCTGGTTGACCAGCACCAGCAGCGCGAGCGAGCCGAAGTAGTACCAGAGGTTGAAGTTCTTCGGCGCGTAATACTCGGTCATGTGCTTGCGATAGAACGGCATCATGCCGGGCGCGCGAGCGGTGACCCAATCGAAGAGGTTGTTGGCGGTGCGGGTAATGACGTTGGACATGACTTACGCCGCTCCCTTCGGATCAACACCGATGACGATGGTGTTGTCGTTTTCGTAGTAGTGCGGAGGCACCAGCAGGTTGGTCGGGGCCGGTACGCCCTCGAACACGCGACCGGCCATGTCGAAGCGCGACTTGTGGCAGGGGCAGAAGTAACCGCCCTTCCATTCCGGGTCGAACGCCTCGGGCCGGATCTCGGCCTTCATTTCCGGCGAGCAGCCCAGGTGGGTGCACAGGCCGACGAGCACCGAGATCTCGGGCTTGAGCGAGCGCAGTTCCGGGCTCTTATCGCGCACGTAGGCCGGCTGCTGATCCAGGTTCTCGGACTTGGGGTCGCGCAGGCGACCGTCGAGGGTCGGCAGCACGTCGAGAATGGCCTTGGAACGCTTGACGATCCAGATCGGCTGACCGCGCCACTCCATGACCAGGCGCTGGCCTTCGGCGAGCGCACTGATGTCGGCAGTCACCGGAGCGCCGGCGAGCTTGGCGCGCGCGCTGGGGTTCCAGGACTTGATGAAAGGAACCGCGGCAAAGCCGGCGCCGACGGCACCGACCACTGCTGTGGTCGCCGTCAGGAACCGACGTCGGCCCGTATTGATAGGATCGTTGACCCCTTGGTTGGCCATCCGGCACTCCGCAAAGCTGCAATTCGAAGTTACGCCGCACCGTCTGGCGCCAAAGGCGACCACATACCACTGGCGGAAGGCTGGCGGCTCAAAAGACGGGGAAGTGTAGCGGAAGCGTTAAGCGCCCGACAATCCGCCATTGCCGCGGAACGAGGATCAGCGCACGCCTGGAGGCGCCCGATGCGGCTCGAAAGCCGCTGCAACGGCCTCGCCGACACCGCCAGGACAGCGGAAAACCCCGGTAGAGGCCGATACGGCGTCGCCGCGGCGCCACAACGATGCGCAACGTCCGTCCCCGCGCACGGCACCAGCGCAGGCCGACGGCGAGGCCGGCCTGGTTGCGGATGAACTGGTTGCGGACGAACCGGGAAGCCGCAGAGTGCGCCGAACGCTCGGCGCACAGGCTCAGCGCGCGACGGTCGCGGCCGAGCGGTAGCGATCGGCGAGCACGGCCACGCGCTGCACGTAGCGCTGGGTCTCGCTGTAGGGCGGCACGCCCTTGTACTTGTCGACCGCGCCCTCGCCGGCGTTGTAGCCGGCCGCGGCCAGGGTCAGGTTGCCGTTGAAGCGCTTGAGCAACCAGGCCAGGTATTGCACGCCGCCCTGGATGTTCTGGCCGGCATCGAAGGCGTTGCCGACTCCGAACCGGCGCGCGGTCGCCGGCATCAGCTGCATCAGCCCCTGCGCGCCGACCCGCGACATGGCATTGGGGTTGTAGGCCGATTCGGCGTGGATGATCGCGCGCACGATCGCCTCTTCGACCCCGTGCTGGCGTGCCGCCGCGGCGATCTCGGCCGAGAACGCATCGGTGTTCAGGCGCAGGGTGCCGAAATTGACGCCGGGCCGGGCCGCACAGGCGAAGCAGCTCTCGATGAAGCTGTAACGGATGGTCCGCACCGCCGAGGCATTGGCCAAACCCTTGGGCCGCTTGCTCGTGTAGTGGCGGACGCCGTCCTTGATATAGGAATAGACCTGCCCCTGCACCAGCCGGGTCGGTGCCGCCTGCGGGGCCGCCGGCACCGCGACCACCGGGGCGATCGCATTGGACGCCGCCTGGCCGGTCACGGCCTGGCCCGGCACGAACGCCGCCGGCCTGAGCCCGGCCGCGGCCATGGTTGCGGCGGCACCGCTATAGGTGGCCGGCGGGTTGTTATGGATCGAGGCGGGCGCCGAGGTCGCGCTGCCCGAACCGACCGAGCCCATCGCCGGCGGCGCATACGACACCGGGGTCGGGTTGCGCGGGCGGTTGGGACGATTGATGTACTGGCCGGCGACCACGCAGCTCGCGCCTTTGACCTTCTTGCTGACGTAGCTGCGCTCGCCCGAGGCGCTTTCGCAGCGGTAAACGGTTCCGGCCACGGCCGGCGCAATGGCCAGCAGGCAAACGGTCCCCAGCAGCAGCGAGCTCCCCCTCATGGGCGGGAGTGTCCTCTGCCGCGACTGCGCTGCCAAGCCCTTGATACAGAAACGTGACGTCCGGCCCGGCTCGGACCCGCGGGAGCGGGCTTGGGGCTAAACTGGCGCCCTTTCCGGCGCGGATTAACCGCCGCCCTTCCCGGACCCGGACTACCCATGACCGACCTGCATCCCCTGCCCACGGCTCCGGCCGCCGGGTCAGCTTCCCCGCCCGCCACCGGCGCGCCGGGAGCGAAAAAGCTGTTCATCGAGACCCACGGTTGCCAGATGAACGAGTACGACTCGGCCAAGATGGCCGACGTGCTCGCCGCCAGCGACGGCCTCGAACTGACCCAGGACGTGAGCGAAGCCGACGTCATCCTGATCAACACCTGCTCGATCCGCGAGAAGGCCCAGGAGAAGGTGTTCAGCCGGCTCGGCCGCTGGAAGCAGCACAAGCAGGGCGGCCGCCCGGTCATCATCGGCGTCGGCGGCTGCGTCGCCTCGCAGGAAGGCGCGGCGATCGTCAAGCGCGCGCCCTACGTCGACCTGGTGTTCGGCCCGCAAACCCTGCACCGCCTGCCCGAGATGATCCGCGCCAAGCGCGAGACCGGCCTGCCGCAGGTCGACATCAGCTTCCCCGAGATCGAGAAGTTCGACCGCCTGCCCGAGCCGCGCGCCGAAGGCCCGAGCGCTTTCGTCTCGATCATGGAAGGCTGCAGCAAGTACTGCTCGTTCTGCGTGGTGCCTTATACCCGCGGCGAAGAAGTCAGCCGCCCGTTCGAGGACGTGCTGGTCGAGGTGGCGCAACTTGCTGCCCAGGGCGTGCGCGAGATCAATCTGCTCGGCCAGAACGTCAACGCCTATCGCGGGCCGATGTCCGGCGAGAATGGGGCCGGCGAAGACGGCGCCGGCCAAGACGGTGCCCAGCCCGAAATCGCCGACCTCGGCCTGCTGATCCGCACCATCGCCGAAATCGACGGCATCGACCGCATTCGCTTCACCACCTCGCATCCGCTCGAATTCAGCGACTCGCTGATCGAGGCCTACCGCGACGTGCCGCAACTGGCGAACTACCTGCACCTGCCGGTGCAGGCCGGCAGCGACCGCATCCTGACGGCGATGAAGCGCGGCTACACCGCGCTCGAGTTCAAGCAGAAGATCCGCAAGCTGCGCGCGGTGCGCCCGGATATTTCGGTGTCCTCGGACTTCATCGTCGGCTTCCCCGGCGAAACCGAGGCCGACTTCGACAAGACCATGAAGCTGATCGAGGACGTCGGTTTTGATCAGTCCTTCTCCTTCATCTACTCGCGCCGCCCGGGCACCCCCGCGGCCGATCTCGAAGACAGCGTCGGCGACGCCGAAAAGCATGCGCGTCTGTCGCGCCTGCAGGCCATGATCAATGCCAACGCTGCGCGCATTTCCGAGTCCATGCTCGGCAGCGTCCAGCGCGTATTGGTCGAAGGCCCCTCGCGCCGCGACCCGAACGAGCTGACCGGCAAGACCGAGAACATGCGTTCGGTAAACTTCGCCGCGCCGGCCCGCCTGATCGGCGGCTTCGTCGACGTGCTGATCACCGAGGCCATGGCCAACTCGCTACGCGGCCGTGTCGTCGTCGACGACGGCCGCGCCGCCGCCTGATCCCCGCAACGGAGCCCGCATGGACCGCGACTTCATCATCCGAGAACTGGCCGCCGACGAATTCGAGCGCGTCTGGCCGATCTTCCGCGAAGTGCTCGCGCGCGGCGAAAGCTACAACTACCCGGCCGAGCTCTCGATGGAGCGCGCCCAGGAGATGTGGACCTCGCCGCCTTACCGCACCTTCATCGCCGAGGCCGACGGCGAGACCCTGGGCTGCTACAAGCTCGGCCCGAACCAGTCCGGCCGCGGCGACCACGTCGCCAACGCCAGCTACATGGTCGCCGAGCGCGCCTGGGGCCAGGGCATCGGCTCGGCACTGTGCGCGCATTCGCTGGAGCAGGCGCGCGAAGCCGGCTTCGCGGCGATGCAGTTCAACTACGTGGTCAGCAGCAACGCCGCGGCCGTGCACCTGTGGCTCAAGCACGGCTTCGAGATCGTCGGCCGCGTGCCCAACGCCTTCCGCCACGTCTCGCTGGGCCTGGTCGACGTGTTCGTGATGTATCGGCCGTTGTGAGGCGGGGATGGGTTGAAGCGGGACTCGGGATTCGGGATTCGTAAGAGCCGTGGCGGGTCGCAACGCTGACGCGGCGCGTGCCTTGCTCATCCGCCTCTGATCGTGCTCTTACTCGCTTATCGCGCCTTCCCGCTCGTCGCGCCCGTCCCGCGCTTGGCTGCCCCGTCGCGCACCTGACCTTCCTCGCCGCGTCCCTACCTGCCGTCATTCCCGCGAAGGCGGGAATCCAGGGCCTTTCGTGCGAGAACGCTCGAGGTCTCCAGATGCGCGCCTTCGCCGGAACGACATGCCGGAGCGACGTGCCGGAGCGACGATGCTGAAAGCTCTCTCCCACGGACATTCGGCTCCGCCGCAGCAAAGCCGAGCACGCTCTTACGGCCATCGCATGGCGAGGTCGGCGGCGCGCGACTGCGCGCGCGCCGCGCCGGCTACCTAAGCCATAAATCCGAGATTGCGCGAGTTGAAGTTGCCCAAATTCGGGAAGATCAAATCCAACTCGCTGTCGCCCACCCCGAACCACCGCGCCAAGGTCGCCCCGTACTGATCCACCGAGGTGGTCGGAATGATCTGGCCCCAGCCGGCGTCGTCGTCGCCGCCGTTGATCAGGGTCGGCATGGCGCCGAAGAATCGCCCGCCGCGCACCGCGCCGCCGACGATGAAGTGATGACCGCCCCAGCCGTGATCGGAGCCGTCGCCGTTGGACGACAAGGTGCGGCCGAAATCCGAGGCGGTGAACGCGGTGACCTTGTCGGCCACGCCGAGTTCGCCGGTGGCCGCGTGGAAAGCGGTCATCGCCTGCGACAGCCCCGCCAGCAAGCCCGGCTGATCGCCGAGCAAGCTGTCGTGGTGGTCGAATCCGCCCATCGACACGAAAAACACCTGCCGCTTCAGCCCCAGCACCTCGCGCACCTTGATCAGCCGCGCCACCATCCGCAATTGGTTGCCCAGGTCGGATTCGGGAAATGCGGTCTGCAACGGCGCGGAGGCCTCCAGCGCCATCGCCACCGCCGAGGCGTTCTCCCTCGCGCGGCGGAACGCGCCGGCGTAACTGCGCCCGAACACGTGCGACTGCGCGCCCGGCGCCATCAACTGCAGAAAAGCCCGGCGGCTGTCTTCGTCCCACTCGAACCGGCTGAACTGGCGCGGACCGTCGTTGCCGATCACGTACTGGCTGGATTGGCTCGCGCGTTGCAGGATGCTTTCGGTGTTCAGGGATACCGACATCGGAATGAAGGCGTCGGGATTGGCGTCGCGCAGCAGGTCGGCGATATGCCCGGCCCAACCGTAGCCGCGGCCCTCGCCCGTACGCGAGACCTGCCAGTACTGTTGCTGGTCGTTGTGCGAGAACAATTGCGGCGGCAATTCGACCGCGTGATTGAGGTAATCGGCCTTGCTGGTCGGCCGGATCAGGGTGCCGACATTGCCCAGCACCGCCGCCTGCCCGCTGTTGAACAAGCCTTGCAGACCGCCCATGCCGACCAGGTCCTCGTCGGTGGTGCAAGCCTGCAAACCGTACTCGGCGCCGTCCGAAGCGCCGCCGCCGGCTTGCGCGACCAAGGGCAACAGCCGGTTTTTCTCGACCGCCAAGGTGGCGCGCGCGGTCCGGTATTGCTGGTAATGACCGTCGTCGCGCGGCACGATCATGTTCAACGAATCGTTGCCGCCGAACAAAAACAAGCAGACCAAGGCCTTGTAATCGTCGAAGCGCGCCGGCCCGTAGGCGTTGGCGGCCGCCTGCGCCAGACGCAGGTTGCCGAGCGCGGAGTACAGGCCGGCGCCGCCGAGCGCGGCGCAGATCGTGTTGGTCAAGAATTGCCGACGTTTCATGGATGCTCTCTCCGTATTCCTGCTTACTTCTGCACGATGTAATCGGGCGAGTTGACGATCACGTACAGCGCCTCCTGCACCCGCAGGCGCTTGGCGGCGGTGGTATTGGCCGGCATGCCGGTCAGCCGCTCGGTCAGCACCTGCTTCATCTGGTCGGTCATCTGCCCGGACAGGAACAACGCGTCGTAACGCGCGATCAACGCGGGAATGTTGCTCGCCAGCGCGACCTCCGCACTGAGGTCGATCGCGACCTCGTCGTTGCCGATGCCTTCCGGATTGCCGAGGTAGGAATCGAAGATCTTCCTCATCAGATAGCTTTCGTTGGCCGGCATCATGTAGTCGGTCGCCAACTGCAATTCCGGCGCCACCAGCCCCAGGCTCTGCGGCTCGCCATTGGGCGCGTAGCGCGGGCTGAAGAAGTTGAACACCGACGGCGCATACATCGGCACTTGGCCGAGGTAGTTGTCGACGCTCCAGAACTCTTCGGTGTGCCCGCTCTTGGACTTGCCCTTGAGCGCGCGCCACAGATGGGTCAGGCGCAGGATCGGCTCGCGCACCTTGCCGAAATGCGCCGGCTGCGCGGCCGGATCGCGCGCTTCGGGATCGAGCAGGATCGCGCTGACCACCGCGCGCAAATCGCCGCGCACGCCCTGGCCGTTGTTGTCGAACGCCGCAGCGACGCGGCCGACGTAACCCGGGCTGGGATTGCTGGTCACCAGCCGCTGAATCAACTGCTTGCCGATGAACGGCCCGACATTGGGATGGTTGAAAATATTGTCCAGTGCCGTGCCCAGATCGCCGCGGCCGCTGCCGCCGGCGGCGAGCTTGCCGCCCGGCAGACTCACGCCCGGATACAGCAGCAACTGCTTCTCTTGCGCCGAGGCGTGATACGCCGCATGGTTTTCCATCGGCGACACCCAGGCCGGCGCGGTGACCTCGTAGAAATAGCAATCGAACGAGCCTTCGGCCTGACAGCCCTTGAAGGTCCAGCCGGTGAACACGTGGGCGAACCCCCTGACGGTGTCCTGGCCATAGGTCGGGATCGGGTTCTGCGCAGCGTCGAGCAGCGGCGTCCCGTCCTGCTTGAGCTGGACCAGGCCGACGCTGAACAACTGCATCACTTCGCGCGCGAAGTTCTCGTCGGGACGGATGTTGTTGACCGGATCGGGCTTGCGGTTCTGCAGCATCGACAGATAGATGCCCATCACCGGATGCAGCGTCACGTCCTCGAGCAAGGTGCGGTAGTTGCCGAACGCGTCGCGGGCCAAGGTGTCGTAGTAGTGGCTCATCCCGTACGACGCGTGGTAGAGCGGATCGGAGGTCGCGTCGGACACCACCATGATCTGGCTGAGCGCGAACGCCACCCGCTGCCGCAGTTGATCGCGGTGCACGATCAGGGTCGGCTTGATCGGGTCTTTGCCGCCTACGGCGTTGACGAACCACGCGTCCAGCCGCCAATCGCGGCTGAAGTCGTCAGGCCTGCGCACGCTGGCGTTCTTGAGGAACGTCAGTTGCGAAGACACCGGGAACCCGATCTGCTCGTTGATCCAGGCGGTGTAACCGATCTGCTTGAGACGATCGATGTCTTCGCGGGTCGGTCCGAACGTGGCTTGGGCGAGGAAGCGCGCGGCTTCGCCGTCGGTGGCGGGAATGTCGGCGAACCGCGCCGCGGGCGCGGCGCCGATCGCACCGCGATCGGCGCGCAGCAGCAGCGGATCCGGGGCGCCGGGATACGGCCCGCCGTAGTCGGGCGTCGGCGTGACGCCGCGCAAGGCGATCAAGATTCCCAACGCTAGCAACAGGCGCGACGATGCGCCCATCCGCGCTGCGCGCAGAAGTGTCGATTTCATTGCAGGCCCCCGAGGCTGGCTGTTCGGGAGCGATGCTAGGGTCGGCGCAGGTAATAAAGCTTGATCGACGGCACGCTTTCAATTGTAAGAGCGGCGAAATCCGGATTGACAATCACGGAATTACGAGTCGATTACAATCGTCATCGGCGCTGCACGATTGCGGCGCTGAGCCGCACGCGGTCGTCGAACGACCACAGGCCCGGCAGGGTTACGACCGCCGTCCGGCCCGCCCCGCCCGCCCGAACGACGGGCGGAAACCATCAAGGCGCGGACCGCTCGGCGCGCCACACCGGCTTGCCGTCGACATGGGTCGCCAGCACCGTCAGCTTGCGCAACTCGCGCGGATCGATCGCCAGCGGATCCTGCTTGAGCACGACGAAGTCGGCGCGCTTGCCGACCGCGAGACTGCCGACTTCGGCCTCGGCGAAACCGGCGTAGGCGGCATCGAGGGTGAAGCCGCGCAGGGCCTCGAACGCGGTCAGCTTCTCTTGCGGATGCCAGCCGCCGAGCGGCAGGCCGGCGCCGTCGCTGCGGGTCGTCGCGGCGTACAGGCCCAGGCGCGGATCGACCGCCTCGACCGGAAAGTCGGAGCCCAGGGCTAGACGCGCACCGCTGTCGCGCAACTGCCTCCAGGCATAAGCACCGACGATGCGCTGCGGGCCGATGCGGTCTTCGGCCCAGGGCATATCGCTGGTGGCATGGGTCGGCTGCATCGCCGCAATCACCCGCAGCGCGGCCAGGCGCGGTAGGTCCTGCGGCGCGAGAATCTGCGCATGCTCGATGCGCCAGCGATGGTCGCTTCCTTGCGCGTCGCCGCCCAAGGCTTGCTCATACAAGTCCAGCACCTGGCGATTGCCGCGGTCGCCGATGCCGTGGGTCGCGACTTGCACGCCGCAACGCTTGGCCTTCGCCATCGCCTTCGCCATCGCTTGCGGCGTCATCCGCAACAAGCCGCGGTTGCCGGCGTCGTCGCTGTAATCCTCGAGCATCGCCGCACCCCGGCTGCCGAGCGCGCCGTCGGCATACAGCTTGACCGTGCGCATGCTCAGACGTCCGCCCGGATGCCGGTACAAGCCATTGCGGCACAGATACTCCAAGGCATCGCCGTCGCCGGCGGCGAAAGCGGTGATGCGCAGCGGCAGCGCGCCGCGCTCGGCCAGGCCCTGATAACCGCGCAGCAGTTCGAGGTTGACGCCGGCATCGTGGACGCCGGTAAGTCCATGGGCGACGGCTTCCCGCATCGCCAGGATCAGGGCGCGCTCGGCGGTGGCCGCGTCGAACGGCGGCCGCGAGGATTCGACCAGTGCCATCGCGTCGTCGATAAAGATGCCGTTGGCCCGGCCCTGCGCGTCGCGCAGGATCTTGCCGCCCTCGGGTTGCCAGTCGCCGGACAGATCGCGCGCAATCGCCCGCATCGCCGCGCTGTTGCCCCAACCCGCATGGCCGTCGATGCGTTGCAGCCAGACCGGACGATCCGGGAACTCGGCATCGAGATCGGCCGCGCTCGGAAAGCGCGCGTCGGGCCAATCGTTCTGGTCCCAACCCGCGCCGATCAGCCATTGCCCGGGTGCCAGCTGCTTGGCGAAATCGCGCAGGCGCTGCAGCACTTCCTGCTTGCTGTGGGTATCGACCAGGTCGGCGCCGAGCTTGTTCAAGCCGAGCTCGAGCATATGGGCGTGGGAATCGATCAAGCCCGGAATCACCGTCGCCTCGCCGGCATCGAGGCGCTTGGCCTGCGGATACCGCTGAAGCAGTTCGGCACGGGCGCCGACCGCGAGGATCTTGCCCTGCTCATCAAAGGCCATTGCCTCGGCGCGTGGCTGCCCCGGATCGAAGGTATGAATGCGCGCGGCAGTGAGCACGCTGACCTCGGCCGCCGCCGACAGCGACAAGACCGCGCACAAGCTCGGAATCAGATATCGCAGACCGCGCATCGCATTCTCCGGCTAGGACCCGAAGCGGCGAATGTGCGGGGAAACGGGCGGCTTGCGCAAGGGTCTGAGGCTCGGATCACGGTTTTTCGCTCCCCCTGGCGCCAGCTGCCGCACAGGCGTTGCCGTTGCCGTTGCCGTTGCCGTTGCCGAGATGTTGATCCGCTTTGCTTTGTAGCTTTGCCGGTCAAATGAAGACCCGTAGGGCGGCCCGCATGGATGCGGGTCGTGCGCAAGCAGGCCATGGATGGCCTGTCTGAAGCATCCCTGCGTCGGCATCGAACGCGCGGGCTCGTGCCCTTGCAAGGAAGGCCTTTTCTTTGGTTAGCTTTGACCGAAGGAACTCCCTGTGGGACTTTTGGGCCAGCAAAAGAAAGTAACCCGGCCGCGTTAGCGGACGGAAGCTCTGCACTTGCCGTGGCTTTGCCGCCTTGCGGTAGGAGGCGCAGCAGCGGGTGACGACGCGGTCGCGACTTGCGTCGCTCCTACCCTGGAAGTGGCGACCACGACGCCTCAAGCTCGCGCCGCTCCCGGCTGGAGCCAGGGTAGGAGCGGCGCAAGCCGCGACCAAGACAATGATGAGTCTGCGTCACCGCATGAAAGAGGTCGCGGCTTACGCGGTTCCTACAGGGGCAACCGTCGACACAGCGAGGGCGACACGCTTGCGGCCTAACGGCCAGCTTGGGCTGGGCTGCGCATAAGCCATCGAAGCCTGTGCGCGCCTCGCCCCATCAATCGAGCCGCTTGCTGAACCTCGACACCGCCGCCGCCATCATCACCACGATGAAAGCCGAGAGATACAGCACGTCCTGCCACAACTCCCACAGACTCGCGCCACGCAGCATCACCCCGCGGATCAGGCGCAAAAAGTGAGTCATCGGCAGCACCTCGGCCAGCCATTGCGCGACCTTCGGCATGCCTGCATACGGAAACATGAAGCCCGACAGCAGGATCGACGGCAGCAGGATGAACACCGTCATCTGCATGGCCTGGAATTGCGAACCGGCCTTGGTCGAGATCATCAGGCCCAGGGTCAGGTTGGCCAGGATCAACAGGATCGCGGCGAGGTAGACGTCGAGCACGCTGCCCTTGATCGGCACGTCGAACAGCCATAGCCCCAGCAGGATCACCACCGTGGTCTGGACCAGGCCGATCACCGCATACGGCAGGACCTTGCCGATCATCAGCTCGGTGCGGCTGACCGGCGTGGTGATCAACAGTTCCATGTTGCCGCGCTCGCGTTCGCGCACGATCGCCACCGAGGTGAACATCACCATGGTCATGGTCAGGATCACCCCGATCAGGCCGGGCACGATGTTGACCGGCGAGCGCCGCTCCGGGTTGTAGAACGCGACCACGCTGATCGGGGCGACCTTGCGCGGCGCCGCCAGGGAGCTGTCGATCGGCATCTGCGCCAGTTGCACGGCCGCGCTCTGCACCACCGTGTCGCTGCCGTCGACCAGCACTTGCACCGCTTCGCGGCCGTCGATGCGGCGGCGTTCGAAATCGGCAGGGATGCTGACGCCGACGCTGACCTGGCCGCGCCGCAGCATCTCCATCAGTTGCTGCGGCGAGTCGGCATCGGCGACCGGCTTGATCACGCCGGTCGCGACCATGTCCATGACCAGGGCGCGCGAAGCCGCGGTCTGCGATTGGTCGGCGATCGCGGCGTTGAGCCCGCGCGGATTCATGTTGATCGCATAACCGAACAGCACCAGCTGGCCGACCGGAATCACCACGATCATCGCCAGGGTGATGCGGTCGCGGCGCAGTTGGCGGATTTCCTTGAGCACGATCGCCCACAGCCGGCGCAGTTTCATGACGCCTGCTCCTCGGTCGCCGGCGAGGTTTCGCGGCCGCGCGTGGCGGCGACGAACACGTCTTCGAGGTTGGCCGCGGCCTTGTCGACCTCGGCCTCGAGTCCGGCCGCGCGCAAGGCCTCGGCAAGACCGTGTTCGGCGCGATCGGCGTGCTCCAGCAGCACCCGCAGGCTGTTGCCGATCTGGGCCACGCTGAGCACCCCGGGCACCTCCACCAGCACCCGCTGGGCCTTGCGCGGCTGCGCCGCGCGCACCTCGACCGCGCGCCCGGCGAGCGCACCGGTCAGTTCCGCCGGGGTACCGTCGGCGACCAGCACGCCGCGGTCGAGAATCGCCAGGCGGTGGCAACGCTCGGCTTCGTCCATGTAATGCGTGGACACGAGCAAGGTCGTGCCGGCATCGGCCAACTCGAACAATTTTTCCCAGAAGTCGCGGCGCGACTCGGGGTCGACCGCGCTGGTCGGCTCGTCGAGGAACAGCAGTTCCGGCTCGTGGATCACTGCGCCGGCCAGGGCCAGGCGCTGTTTCTGGCCGCCACTCATAGTGCCGGCGAGTTGCTTCTGGCGATCGCCGAAGTGGTATTGCCCGATCAGCTCGTCGACGCGCTTGCGTGCCTGCGCCTTGGGAATGTCCTGCACGGCGGCGAGGAACTCCAGGTTCTCGCGCACGCTGAGGTCCTCGAACAAGGAGAATTTCTGGGTCATGTAACCGATCCGCCGGCGCAGCGCTTCGGCCTGCTGCGGGATCTTCAGGCCCAGCACCTCGATATCGCCGGCGGTCGGCGTGAGCAAGCCGCACAGCATCCGGATGGTGGTCGACTTGCCCGAGCCGTTCGGGCCGAGGAAGCCGTACACGCAGGCTCGCGGCACGGTCAGATCGACCCGGTCGACCGCGCGCAGCTGACCGAAATGCTTGCTCATGCCGCGCGCCTTAATCACCAGCGCTTGGTTATCGCCCTGGTCGTTGCGCGGCTCCGGCGAGGCCGGCTGCGCAGGCGCTGCGGCAGCACCGGGCAGGTCGCGGCTCATGGCCCGAACTCGACCCGCACCGGCAACCCGGCCGGCAACTGCGCGGCCTTGGCGTCGGTGATTTCTACCTCGGCCAGATAACTCAAGCGGGCGGCGTCTTCCCCGGTCAGGGCGTAATACGGGGTAAAGCTCGGTTCGCTGCGGATCATCCGCACGCGGCCGCTCCACTTCTGCTCGCGGCCGTCGATGAAGACGCGCGCGCTCTGCCCTACCCGCACGTCCTGGCGGATCGGTTCGGGCACGTAGACGCGCGCATACGGCCGCTCGCCGACCAGCATCACTGCCAGCGGCGCACCGACCGGCGCCTGGTCGCCGAGCTTGTACGGCAGGCTATCGACGACACCGTCGCGCGGCGCGACCACATCGAGCTTGCCGACGTTGACCGCCTGCACTTCGGCCTGTGCCTTCGCCGCGGCCAGCGCGGCCTGGCCCTGGGCGATGCGTTCGCGGCGGGTGCCGTGTTCGAGTTCGAGCAGTGCGGCCTGCGCGGCGCGCACCTGAGCCTGCGCATTGCCGGCCGCGGCGCGTGCGCGATCGACTTCGGCCGCGGCGATCAGGCGCTGGCGGCCGAGCGGTTGCACACGGGCGTAATACGCCGCCGCATCGGCGGCCTGGGCCTGCGCGGCGGCGAGCGTAGCGCGCGCCTGGGCGATGGTTTCGCTGCGCGGCCCGGCTTCGAGTTCGGCCAGCGCATCGGCCGATTGCTGCGCCTGCGCCTGCACCGCGCTCAACTGCGAACGGCTGCGATCGAGTTCCAGTTGCAACACGCGCGTGCCGGCCTTGACCCGCTGGCCTTCGCGCACATCGATGCGCACGACTTTCTCCGCCGCCGGTGCCGGCAAACTCACCCGGTCCCATTCCAGGGTACCGAGCGCCTGTGCCGGCTCGTCCTTGCAGGCCGCCAGGGCGATGCACAGCAAAGCGACGGCGAACGGACCCGCGTGCGGCCTGAGTGCGTGCTTGATCGTATCCATCGCAGGGTTCTCGCAATCAGGGAGTAAGGCCGCGGTCGAGCAAGGCCAGCGCATGACGGCGCTGGGTGTCGAGATCCAGATCGTCGGCGTCGAACAAACGCCGCCAGATCGGTGCGCTCGCGGCCGGGAACAGGGTCAGACCGACCAGGCTCACCATCAGCAGGCGCGGGTCGAGGTCGGCGTTGATCTGTCCGCGCTGCTGCGCTTCGGCGAAACGCCGCGCCATCATCTGCGGCACCAGCGGACCGATCTTCTCCAACAGCAGGCTCTCGCGTAACGCACCGCCTTCGCACAGCACTTCGCGCACCCACAGCGACGGCAACCACGGATGCGCGGCGATGACTCGGCCGATGCCGTGGACGAAACCGGCGATCAGGTCCATGACGTCGCCGGGTTCGCGAGTCAGGTTTTCGCGCAGGCTCAGGAACACCGGCAGCAGGCGTTCGTTGCTGACCGCCTCCTGCAATTGCTCCTTGTCGCCGAAGTAGTAATGCAACAGGGCCGGATTGACCCCGGCCTCGCTGGCGATGGCGCGCAGCGAGGTCGCGGCGATGCCCTGGCGGGCATAACAGGCGATCGCCGCGTCGAGCAGGCGCGCGCGCAAATCGGGGTTGTCGGCGGCGGCCGGGCGGCCGGGGGCGCGTTTGTTCGCAGTGGGGCGGCCCGGGGCGCGCTTATTGGCGGCCGGTCCGCTAGCCGCGGGGGTCTTGGCCGCTCGCGTGGAGGCGGATTCGGCGCTGGCAGGCTTCGCGGCAGCTTTCGGCGCGCGCTTTGTGGGCGGTTTGTTGGGGGGTGCAGTGTTCATGAGCCATATTTAATTCAACAATTAATTAGTTCGCAAGTACGAGCCGACCAACGGTCGTCGGGGGACCCGCTGCGCTAGGCCCATTCAGGGATTGGGAGTGGCGCGAGCCGCGACCGCGTTGCGAAGGTCTTGCGGCATCTCTCTCGAGCAGGATCAAACGCTAAGGGCTTCCGCCACTAAAGCGGCGGGTTACTTTCTTTTGTCTAAAGCAACAAAAGAAAGGTAACTGCACTCTCAAGTTACAAGTGCATCACCCAAGGGGATCAAAGGCTTAAACCTCCTTCCTGGAAACCGGCCTTGATTCAGGGTAAGCCTTTGATCAGTCGAGAATTTCTTATTTGCCGTCCGCCTAGAAAAAAAGCGGATCATCAGGTGAAGAGTGATGCACTTGGTCCTGGTCAGTGCAAACCAAAGAAAAAGGGGCTGTCCTAGATAAGGATTCGATCTAGGATGCGAAATGGCGATAAGTCGTTGTCGGATAAGAAAAAAAGACCAACTTAGGCTGGTCGAGCTGTTCGTGGCCCAAGCGACAGCTCGTACCGCCGC
>NZ_JBQJIN010000011.1:0-154496 GCF_052078695.1 Lysobacter sp. CA196
CTGGACATCCGTATGCCGGCGGAGGTGTTTCTGGAGAAGCTTTACAGGCGGCCGGTGAACTTCTCTATTGAGGACGTGCTTGCGGTGGGGTGATGCACTTGGATGTTGACTCCGCCTAACCAAAGAAAAATGCTCTCTTTGAATCACAGGCCCGCACGAGCGATGCCGACGCGGGGATTTTTCATACGGGACATCCCTGTCCCGATGAAAAACGGCGCGCATCCTTGCGCGCCGCCCTCCGGGTCTTCGATGGCCTTCGCTAGTGCGAGGCTACGCACAGCCATGGCAAAGGCAAAGCAAGGTGCCACGCAATGAACCAACACCCACCCCGCAACCAAGCCGGCTCCGGGTTCACGGTCGCCGCTCACGCCGCCCCTGCAAAGGCTGCGTCTGAATCAACAGGCGACGTCCTCTCCCTGTAGGAGCGACGCAAGTCGCGACCGCGCAACCTCCAGATCGCCACGTCGTTATCGCAATGCCGCAGTCGCGGCTTGCGCCGCTCCTACCCCAAAGCGTTGCCGTTGCCGTTGCCGTTGCCGTGAAAGCTTGGCGCAGTTTCGAGCTTGCGATGCGATCGTAGACCCGGAGGGCGGCGCACAGGACGTGCGCCCGGCTTTTAATGTAATGCCCCGATAAGACATGGATGTCTTATCGGAAAATCCCGGCGCGAGCTGCGTACTCGCAGGGGAGCTTCGTCAAGGAAAGCCCTTTTCTTTGGTTAGCTTTGACCGAAGGAACTCCCTGTGGGACTTTTGGGCCAGCAAAAGAAAGTAACCCGGCCGCGTCAGCGGACGGAAGCTTTAGATGTTGCTTCATCACTCTGCGGTAAGAAGCGCAGTAACCGCCAGTTGCGCGGTCGCGGCTTGCGCCGCTCCTACAGGGGGCCACGGCCGGTAGCGCCGCGAGAGCGATGCAGCGCGGTCGCGGCTTACGCCGCTCCTACTCCTGAGGCGCGGGCCTGCGGTCGGTCGCGACGTCAGTTCGCGCCGAACCGCTCGGCAAAGAACGAACGCATGGCCTGGAACGATCGCCGCGCGGCGCGTTCGTCGTAACGGCAGTTGTCGCCGACCGGGTTGTCGGCATCCTCGATCTGCGAGAAGCAATGCACCGCGCCGCTGTAGTTGACGAACTGCCAATCGGCGCCAGCCTCGTTCATTTCTTTCTCGAAGGCGACGATATCCTCCTGCGGCACCGACTTGTCGGCAGCGCCGTTGAGTACCAACAACGGCGTATTGACCTTGACGCCGTTGCTCGGCAAGTGCGACTTCAGTCCGCCATGGAAGCTCACCACGCCGGCGAGGTTGGCGCCGGTACGGGCGAGTTCCAGGGCGGCCGAACCGCCGAAGCAAAAGCCCAACGCGCCGATCTTCGAGGCGTCCAGCGGCGCGGTCTTGTCCTGCGCCTTCAATGCTGCCACCGCTTCACCGACGCGCTTGCGCAAGCTCGTGCCGCCATCGGCATAGGCCTTGCCGACCGCGGCCTTGGCCTCGCTCTTGTCCTTGGGGCGCACGCTCTTGCCGTAGACGTCGGCGACCAGCACCACAAAGTCGTCGCCGGCAATGGCCTTGGCCTGCTTGATCGCGTCGTCGGTGACGCCCATCCAGTTCGGCACCATCACCAGGCCAGGGCGCTTGATCTTGTTGACGTCGTCGTAGACCAGCACGCCGCTGAAGCTGTCGTCGCCGATTTTCCATTCCACGGGCTTGGTCTGCATCGCCGCAAGCGCCGGCGAGGCGCACAGAATGAGAGACATCGCAGCGGCAAGTCGGCGCATGATCGAACTCCGGGTGGCGAGATTCGGCGGAGATTAGCGCGTTTGCAGGCGGTCGGGTGTGACGGATGGAGTGAGGAACGAGAAGCGAGCAGTGAGGGCCGAGAAGTGAGGAGTGAGTAAGAGCCAGACCCAGCCGCCGCGGGCTCGCTTTCGCTCACTCCTCACTCCTCCACTCACGTCTACACCCCAGGCCTCAGGCTATGCCAAGCCCGGCGATGGTGCTGATCGAGTCCGGGTCGAAGCCGGCCAACTCGGCGAAATGGCGGCCGCGCGCGACGTAATCGCGGTAGGGGCCGTAGCTCGGCGCACCCGGCGACAGCAGCACCACCCCGCCCTCGCTGGCGTCGGCGCGCAATGCGGCCTGGGCCTGGGCCATCGCCTCGGCGAGGTCCTTCGCGGCGGACAGGCGGAGGTCGGACTGCGCCGCGATCGAGGCCAGCAATTCGTGGATGCGCGGGCCATTCTCGCCCATGGTCACGATCGCCACCGGCGCCTGACGGCGCATCGCGTCGGCGAACACTTGCCAGTCGATGCCGCGGTCGTGGCCGCCGAGCAGGATCGCGATGCGGCGCCCGGCGAAGCAGTCGAGCGCGGCCAGGCTGGCGTGCGGCGTGGTGCTGATCGAGTCGTTGACGTAGACCAGACCGTCGCGTTCGCCGAGTTGCTGCAGGCGGTGCGGCAGCGGGCGGAAGCTGGCCGCGTGCGGCGCCAGCGGCGCGGCATCGACGCCCAGCGCTTCGATCGCGGTCAGCACCGCGCACAGGTTGCCGCGGTTGTGCCGGCCCGGCAGCGGTAGGGCCGAGGTGTCCATGACCTCGCGCTCACCGCGCCAGAGCACGTCGCCGCGCAAATGCCAGCCGTCTTCGCGGGCGAACCAGCGGATCTCGCTGTCGGGCAGGTCGAGCCCGGCGAGCACCGCGTCGTTGGCGTTCAACACCGCGATCTTCGGCTTGCCCGCGGTCAGCAGGCGCAGCTTGTCTTCGACGTAGCGCGCTTGCGAGCCGTGCCAGTCCAAGTGTTCGGGGTAGATGTTGAGGGCGATCGCGACCTCGGGGCGGGCGCCGCCCGCGGCGACGTCGCCGGTCTGGTAGCTCGACAGTTCGATCGCCCAGAATTCCGGCGGCTGCGCCGGGTCCAGCACTTCCAGCAAGGGCAGGCCGATGTTGCCGGCCAGCGCGGTGCGGTGGCCCCCGGCGCGCAGCAGATGCGCGAGCAGCGAGGTCGTGGTGCTCTTGCCCTTGGTGCCGGTCACGCAGACCGTGCGCGCATCGGCGTGTTCGCCGAACCACAACGCGGTGCCGCCGATGAAACGCGTGCCCTGCCCGGCCGCGGCCAAGGCTTCGGCGCGATACGGGCTGATCCCGGGCGACTTGATCACCCACGCGAACGCGCTCAGGCGTTCGGCGCTGGCGGCGGTTTCGATCGCCAGCCGCGCGTCGTTCAAGGCGCGCGCATCGGCGGCTTCATCGGCCGAACAGAACAGGGTCAGCGCGAGTTCGGGCAAGCGCGAACGGATCGCCTGATAAGCGGCGCGGCCTTCGCGGCCCCAGCCCCACAGCGCGACGCGCTGCCCGTCAAGCTGCGAAATGCGCACGCAGCCGCTCCCACAGCGCCGGCGGCAGACGCTGCTCGTCGTCCAGCACCAGCAGCGGTTCGATGCGCAGATCGTCGCCGCCGAGTTGCGGGCGGATCTCGCGGGCGAAGCGTTCGACCAGGGTGTCCTCGCGCCATTCCGGGCGCTCGGCCAGCGCCGCCATCGCCGCGCGCGATTCGCGGCCTTCGCCGACGCACTCGAACGGCTTGTGGTTGCGGTATTCCAGCAGTGCATCGAAGCCGTCGATCTGGGCGGCATCGTCGAGCAGGTTGCGGCCGAAGATGCCGACCAGGCGCGGCTTGGGCATGAACGGCGCCAGCGCCAGGAACACGAAATGGCATTTCGGGCAGACCCCGCACCAGCGGCTGGCCGGACGTTCGCCGAGGATGTGGAAGTTGCGGTTGCAGCTGCTGAAGTGGGTGTCGTAGCGGTCGGTGCGGGCGAACTGGCGTGCCACTGCGAGCTCGCTGAGCGGGCGCAGCAGCGAGTAGTAATGCAGGTCGGCAGCGACCTGGTTCTGCACGTAGTCGCCGAACGCCTGCTCGCAGGCCCAGCCCTTCGACCACTGGTGATTCACCTCGCCGGTGCCTTCGATCAGGCTGCCGTAACTGGCCGAGCGTTCGTTGGAGAACACCACCTGATCGACGCCGTGCAGCAACGCCGCCAGGACCATGATCGCCGAGTTCACCACCGTCACCGGGATGTGGCCGTTATAGGCGCCCTGGCGGTTGAGCTCGAACAACTGCGGCGCCAGCGCGCGGCCGAGGTTGAGGGTCGGCAGTTCGGTGCGCTGGGCGCAGGCGGCGATCAGCTGCGAGCCGCCGATCCAGGTCACCGTCTGCTCGACCCCGAGCGTGCGCAGCGCTTCGATGCTGACCAGCGAATCCTTGCCGCCGCCGATCGCGACCAAGGCGTGCGAGCGTAGGCCGAGTGCGGGCGCCTTGCCCTCACCCCGGCCCTCTCCCGCAGGCGGGAGAGGGTGTTCTTCGGCCACGACATCGCTACTGCTCCCTCTCCCGCCAGCGGGAGAGGGTTGGGGTGAGGGCGCTTGGCCCTCGACCGGAAAACGGATCTTGCCGTGCAGGTTCAGCCCGTTGCGGTAAGCAAACTCGCCCAGGCCGTTGACGTAGATCAGCTCCAGCAGCGCCGCGGTGTCGGCATCGATCGCATAGGAATCGATGCGGATGGTCTCGGGCACCGCCGCCTTGTAATAGCTCACGCCGGCGATCAAATGCAGCAGGCGCAAGGCGCGCTCGACCGCGGTCGCACGCGCGCCGGCCAGGGCGAACGGCGCGCCCGGCACGGTGATGGTCTCGATCAGTTCCGGACCGTCGTCGAAGGCGTAGACGAGTTCGGCGACGCCGGTGGCGGCGTCGAGCTCGCAACGCACGAAGCGGAACATGTCGGCTTTGAAGGAACTCTGGGTCGGGATCATGCGTCGGCTCCGGCGGGCGCGGTTGCAGCGATAAACCGGAAAACACGCCGGGCCTGCGACAGCGCCGGGAGATATCCGAACAGGGGTTTGGGTGCGCTCATGCGCCGGCGCGGCATCGAAGCGGCGATCATTCGATCACCTCTTCGAGCGGCAGCGCGCGCAGGTTGTAGGTGTTGGCCATGGCCATGCCATAGGCGCCGGCATCGGCGACCAGGACGGTGTCGCCCTCGGCGGTCGCCGCCGGCAGCAGACGTGCGCGTCCGAGCACGTCGCTGCTTTCGCAGACCGGTCCGACCACGTCGAAGGTCGCGGTCTGCGCGTCCTCGAAGCGGCTGAGGTTGTGGATGCCGTGGTAGGCCTCGTACATGGCCGGGCGCATCAAGGCGTTCATGCCGGCATCGCAGCCGATGCGCAGCACGCCATCCTTCTCGATCACCTGGGTCACGCCGAGCAGCAGCACGCCGCATTCGGCGACGAGGTAGCGACCCGGCTCGATGATCAGGCCGTAACGCGGATACGCGGCCTTGATCTCTTCCAGGCCGGCACGCCATTGCGCCAGGTCGAACTGCGGCGCTTCCGGAGTGTAGGCGATCGGCAGGCCGCCGCCGATGTCGATGGTCTCGATGGTGCCGACGCTGTCGGCCAGCCCGGCCAGGCTGGCGTAGACGCCGCGCCAGTGCTGCGGGTCGTCGATGCCACTGCCGAGATGCGCGTGCAGGCCGCTGATGCGCACGCCGAGCTTGCGCGCTTCTTCGACGAAGGCGTCGAAGCGCGACAGCGGCAAGCCGAACTTGGCGGCGACGCCGCCGGTGCGCACTTTCTCGTGGTGGCCTTCGCCGTGGCCGAGGTCCAGACGCAGCCACAGGGTGCGGCCGCGGAACACCTCGGGCCAGCGCTTCAGCGCTTCGATGTTGTCGAGGGTGACGATCACGCCGCGCTGCAAGGCCGCTTCGTACTCGTGGCGCGGGGCGAAGCTCGGGGTGAACAACACCCGCTCGGGCGCCATGTGCGGCACCGCGGCGAACACCCGTTCGATCTCGGCCAGCGACACGCACTCCAGGCCGAAGCCTTCGCCGACGATGGCCTTGAGGATCGCCGGGTGCGAATTGGCTTTCATCGCATAGAAGCAGCGGTCGACCGCTTCGGTGCCGATCAGCGAACGGGCGCGCTCGCGCACCGTCGCCAGGTCGTAGACATAACGCGGCGTGCCGGCTTCGGCCATGGCGAGCAGGCGCTCGCGCCTGCCCTGCCACCAGGCCGGCGCGCGCTGCGGCTTGCCGTGGGCGATCTCGCGCCAGCTCGGCCCGAACACGCTGTCGTCGCGCACCGGCATCGCGCCGCTGCGGATCAGTTCGTGATGCAGATGCGGCAGCAGACCGTCGGCATCGGCCTCGTCGATGACGAAGGTCAGGTTGAGGTCGTTCGACGACTGCGAGATCAGATGCACGCGCTCGCGCCCGAACGCCGCCCAGATGTCGGACAGACGATGCAGCAGCGAACGCATGCCGCGCCCGACCAGGGTGATCGCCGCGCACGGCGCGATCACCTTGACCCGGCAGACCTCGGCCAGGTCGGCCGAAAGCGCTTCCAGCACGTTGCTGTTGACCAGGTTCTCGCTCGGGTCGAGCGAGACGGTGACGTTGGTTTCCGACGAGCCTATCAAGTCGATCGACAGGCCGTGCCGCTTGAAGCGCTCGAACACGTCGGCGAGGAAGCCGACCTGCTGCCACATGCCGATGCTTTCCATCGACACCAGCACGATGCCGTTGCGGCGGCTGATCGCCTTGACCCCCGGCACGGTGACCGCGCTGGCGTCGATGCGCGTGCCGGGCAGGTCGAAGCGCTCGGTGTCGAGAATCGCCATCGGCACGCCGGCGTCGCGGCACGGCGCGATCGAACGCGGGTGCAGCACCTTGGCGCCGGTGGTGGCGATTTCCTGCGCCTCGGCGTAGTCCAGGCGCGCGAGCAGGCGCGCGTCCGGCACTTCGCGCGGGTTGGCGCTGAACATGCCCGGCACGTCGGTCCAGATCTCGACCCGCTGCGCTTTCAGCAAGGCGCCGAAGTACGCCGCCGATGTATCCGAACCGCCGCGGCCGAGGATCGCGGTGCCGCCGTCGCCGTGGCGGGCGATGAAGCCCTGGGTGATCAGCATCGCGGTCGGCTGCGCGTCGAAGCGCTCGCCGAAACCGGTATCGCCCAGATGGCGGCAATTCACCGACAGCCGCTGCGCCCAGTCGCTGGCGTTCGGCAGCGACACCGCATCGAGCCAGTCGCGCGCATCGCACCAGCCGAAGTCGTGGCCCTGCGAACGCAGGTAGGCGTCGCCGATGGTCGAGGACAGCAACTCGCCCTGCCCCAGCACTTCGGCCTGCCAGTCCAGCGCGCGGCTCGCCGCGCGCGGATCGGTTTCCAATGCAATCAATTTCACCAGGCGCTCGCCGAGCACCGCATCGGGATCGAGTTCGAGTTCGCCGCAGAACGCGCGATGACGCTCGACCAGGGTCGCGAACCGCGCTGCGAAGCCCTCGTCCTGGCCGGCCGGCGCATAGGCGATCGCCTGCAATTCGTTGGTCACGCCCGACAGCGCCGAGACCACCACGAGGACACGGCGGCCCTCTTCGTGCATACGTTTCGAGGCCAAGCGCCCGATCGTGTCCCAACGGTTGCGGCGGGATACCGAAGTACCACCGAACTTGAGCACTACCCAGCCTGTCGCTTGCGCCACCACGTATTCCTCGGTTGTCGTTCCATTAGTCGTAAGCCCCGGCGGTTGCCGGGGCAGCTAGATTCGGTTGCAACTAAATCAGCCCGCAACCGGCGTGTCCGGCCGGCGCGGGATTCCACACTTGCAGGCTCGTCGCGCCTAGAATCACGCGCTCGCCCGGGAGCCCGGGCACGAAACGACGATTCTAGTCGAAACCTGCCGGCTCACGAGCGTGCTCCCGACGCTGTACTCCGGGCCCTGCCGCCCTCACCGCCTGTGTACCGCCACCTGCACGGACTCTTCGGAACCCCAACCGAAATGACGCAACGCCGCTATCTGCAACTGGACGTGTTCGCCGACCGCCCCGGCGCCGGCAATCCGCTGGCCGTGGTTCTCGATGCCGAAGGCCTGGACGACGCCGCCATGCAGGCCATCGCCCGCTGGACGCGCCTGCCCGAGACCACCTTCGTGTTCCCGCCGACCCAGCCCGGCGCCAGCTACCGCATCCGCATGTTCAGCCCACGCCGCGAGGTGCCGTTCGCCGGTCACCCGAGCGTCGGCACCGCCTGCGTCGTGCTCGAGGCCGGCCTGGCCGTGCCGGTCGACGGCCACCTGGTCCAGGAAGGCGTGGCCGGCCTGCTGCCGCTGTCGGTCGACGGCGACGGTGACGCCCGCACCATCGCCGTGCGCACGCCGCGCGCGCGGGTGCTGGAAACCGCCTCAGCCGGCGACCCGCGCCTGGCCGAAACCCTGCGCGAGCTGCCGCTCGGCGCGCTGCCGCCGGCCTTGGTGGACGGCGGACGGCGCTGGTGGTTGGCCGAACTTCGCGACGAGAGCGCCCTGCGCGCGGCGACCCCGGACTGGGCCGCGATCGGGCGCCTGGCCGAAAGCACCGAGAGCATGGGCCTGTGCGCGTTCGCGCGCGCCGACGCCGGCCAGGACTACGACCTGGTCGTGCGCGCCTTCGTCGGCGCACCGGCGCAGTTCGAGGACGCCGCATCGGGCGCGGCCAACGCCACCCTCGCCGCCTGGCTCAACCATAACGGCGCCCTGCCCGGCCGCGACGGCCGCTACACCGTCAGCCAGGGCCGCGAAGTCGGTTTCGACGCACGCCTGCAACTGCGGGTCGACGGCGACGGCGAAGTCTGGTCCGGCGGCCGGGTCAGCAACGTGGTGCGCGGCCAGATCGACTGGCGCTGAGCGCAACGCGAATCCCGGGCGAGTGCCGAGCCACCGCCGTTCGTGGTGGCCCGGCAGCCACGCTCAAGCCGCGCCGGCGGCCTCGGCCTGCTCGCGGCGCGCCACCGCACGGCGGCCCAGCGCGACCGCGATGAACGCCGGCAAGTACATCAGCAAGCCGTAGATCGCCGCGGGCACGGCGATCTGCGGCGATTGCAGCAGGGTCAACGCGATCACGATCGCCAGGGTGCTGTTCTGCACGCCGACCTCCATGCCGACCGTAATCGCATCGCGCAGCGCCAGGCCGGTCAGCCGCGCCAACAGGAAGCCGCCGCCGATCGCCGTCGAACACATCGCCAGCGCGGCCGGGCCGAGTTCCGGCAAGGTGCGCAGCAACAGTTCGCTCTGGGTCACGCTGATGGCGACGATCAACAGCAGCAACAGCAGCAAGGCGAAGCGGCTGACCCAGGGTTCGACGCGCAGGGCGAAACCGCTCGCGTAGCGGCGCAAGGCCATGCCCAGCAGCACCGGCACCAACACCAAGGCCGCCAGGTGCATCACGGTCTGGCCGACCGGCAGGCGGATCTCGCGGGTCTCGCCGCCGAACCACTGCAGGGCCAGGTTCACCAACAGCGGTACGCTGAGGAAAGTCACCAGCGCGCTGATCACGGTCAGCGTCACCGCCAACGCGACATTGCCGCGGGCCAGATAAGTCAGCGCGTTGGAGCTGCTGCCGCTCGGGCAGGCGGCGACCAGCACGAAGCCGACCGCGAATTCGAGCGAATGCGGGAACAGCCAGGCGACCGCGAAGCCCAACAAAGGCAGCAACAGGTAATGGCCGACCAGGCCGACCGCGACCGGGCGCGGGTTGCGCCCGATGCGCTGGAAATCTTCGCCGCGCAGGGTCAGGCCGATGCCGCACATGATGATGGCGATCGCGATCGGCAGACCGATCTTGAGCAACACGCTGTCCTGCATGGCGATCTCCTTGAGTTTGCGTGAGCGTCTGCGCGACCGTCGTCGATGCGGCATCGACCGACCGCGACTCATCCGACGATGAGCGATGGCGGTTGCTGCCGACTGTCGCACATTCGATGCACCGCGGTCGCGACACCGCGTCGCGAGTTCCGCGGCGAACTTGCGGATCGCAGGCGTAGGCAATCGGCGCCGCACAAACGAAAACGCCGGAACCTTTCGGTCCCGGCGTTGCACCGGCAGTGGCGGCGTACCGTTCCTTGCGCCGCTCCGGTCGATCCGCTCAGTCCGGCCGCACGTCCACGCGCACGCGGATGCGGTCGCCCGGGTTGTGGTTGGTGCGGGTGCGATAGGTCTTGCCGGCGTATTCGTAGGTCACGTCGTAGGCGCTGACCGAGCGCTCGCCGCCCGAGTAATAGTTGCCGCTGCCGTTGGCCGGTACCGGATCGCAGACCCGCACCGTGCCGGTACGCGGCTCCTGGCTGCGCTTGCTCTGCTCGTAGATGCTGCGGCCGGCCATGCCCCCGACCATCGAACCGAGTGCCGAGGTCGCATAGCGCGCGCTGCCGCCGCCGACCTTGCTGCCGAGCACCGCGCCGACGATGCCGCCGACCACGGTCGCGGCGGTGCGGCCGCCTTCGGTGCCGACCGCGCGGCGCTGGTTGCCGTACTGGTCGTAGTAGCCGTCGTCGCGACGCGGCTCGTACTCGTTGCCGTAGTAGGAGTCGCCCTGGACGTAGGTCGGGCGCTCGTAGCAGCGCTGGCCCTGGTTGACCGGCTGCGAGGTGTAGTTGTCGAACACCGGGTCGACGCGGATCACCCGCGCGTAGTCGACCTGGCTGCTGTTGTAATCGCCGACCTGCTGCGATGAGCCATAGGACGAGCCGTACGGCTGGCCATACGACTGGGCCGACGCGACGCCGGTGGTGGCGGCCAGACCCAGGCCCAGGGCGGTGACTAGCAAGCGGTTCATCGTGAGCTCCAGGCGCCGACATGGCGCGGGATGGATCGTCGGGCCGCAGCGGTCAACCCGGGCTGAATGCAGCCGGGGGCGTGGCGGTGCGGCCGGTGTCGTTTACCTCGCCGACAGCCAGTCGGCCGCCTGCGCGGCCAGCCGGGCAGCGTCGCGCCCCAGCAAAGGGCCGACGTGGCTCGGCGACGGCCACGTTAACAAAGTCGCGCCGATCGCCGCTGCGAACTGCGCCGACAATTCCGGCGCGACGTCGTCGTCGCGCTGCGAGGCGATGCACAGCACCGGCGCCTTGACGGCGAGCGCATCGACGGCGAGCCCATCGATTGCGGGTGCTTCGATGCCGGCATGCGCCTCGCGCAATACCGCGCCGGACTCGTCGCGCCAGCGTCGGAACGCGTACAGCACGGCGGCCTCGTCGGCATCGTCCATGGCGCGCCGGGTCGATGCCAGGCGCGCATCGCGCCGCCATGGCACCACCTCAGGCCAGTCGCGTGCCGGCAATCGCGCCGCCCACGGCGCCGGCGGCAGGGGGTTGATCAGCACCACCGCGTCGGCCAGGTCCGCGCACAACCAGGCCAGCAGGCCGCCGAGGCTGGCGCCGATCACCGCGCGCGGCCGCGGCAGCGCTTCCAGTTCGGCACGGACCTGGCGCCGGTAGTGGTCGAGGGTGGTCGCAGCCAGGCCTTGCGGCGCCGGCTGCAGATCGGGCGCCGTCGTGGTGACGCCGCGCGCGTGCAGCACGTCCTGCCACAGATTCCACTCCCAGCCGCCGGCCCCGGCGCCATGGATCAGCAAGGCATGGCGGATACAGGTGCGCGGCGTCATGGGAGCAGGCATCGGGTTCGATCAAGACCGACCGCCCCTCGTCCGTGGTGCGAAACAAGGGTCGGTGCAAAGACAGGTTACGAGCGGACTCGCCGAAGCGGCGCGACGCCGGACTCGGCGCCCGATGGGCGAGGCAGGCCCGGCGCCGCTCCCGCTCGATGCGGGAACGGCCGTCCGGCTCAGCCCAACTTGCTCAGACCAACTTGCTTAGACCAGTCCGGCTCAGACCAGCTTGGCTTCCAGACTCATCGGCACCGCGCTCAGGGCCTTCGACACCGGGCAGTTGGCCTTGGCGTCCTCGGCGATGGCCTGGAACTTGGCCGCGTCGATGCCGGGCACTTCGGCGGTGAGCTTGAGGCGGATCTGCGACAGGGTCGGCCCGCCTTCCATCGACAGGTCGACTTCGGCGCGGGTGTCGAGTTTGGCCGGCGGATGCCCGGCCTCGGTGAGCTTGGCCGACAGCGCCATGGTGAAGCAGCCGGCATGGGCGGCGGCGATCAGCTCTTCGGGATTGGTGCCCTTCTCGTCGCCGAAGCGGCTGTTGAAACCGTAGCGGGTGTCGGCGAGCAATCCGCTCTGCGGCGTGCTCAGGCGGCCCTGGCCGCTTTTCAGATCGCCTTCCCAGTGAGCGGTGGCGTGGCGCGAGATACCCATGGTGCCGTTCTCCAACGATGAGGGCGGCCAGGGTAACCGGTGGAACGTTACCGGCGAGACAAAGGCGGACGGGAGAGAAGTGAGAAAGGAGAAGTGAGGAGTGAGAGTTGAGAAGTGAGCAAGGGCCGCGCTCTTGCCCTGCTCACTCCTCACTTCTGGCATGCGGCGCCGCAACACGCGCAAACGCCAAGCCGTGCACGCTTCGCCGTGCCGGGCTTGACCCACCCCCGCGCCTGCGGGAGTCTGTGGTTCCGGCCCCCGCCGGCAGTAACCCGCCATGACCGCCCGCCGAGCGCCACGCTCGGGCGCGCAGCGCGGACAGCCATGACGGCCTTCCCACCCTAGCCTCAGGGAGAAGTCCGCTCATGTCCTACAGCACAGAATCCATTCGCAACGTGGCCTTGGCAGGCCACCCCGGCGCCGGCAAAACCACGCTCTTCGAAGCCCTGCTGCAGGCCGGCGGCGCAGTCCAGACGGCAGGCAGCATCGAACGCGGCACCACGGTTTCGGATTTCGACCCGATCGAGAAACAACGCGGCCATTCGCTCGACGCCGCCATCGCCAGCACCGATCACGTAGCGGCTACTGGCCAGCTTGTTCACGTCAACCTGATCGACACCCCCGGCTATCCCGACTTCCGCGGCCCGACCCTGTCGGCGCTGGCCGCGGTCGAGACCGTGGTGGTGGTGGTCGATGCCGACAGCGGCGTCGAGTACGGCACCCGCCGGATGATGGAGCACGCCAAGGCGCGCCGGCTCTGCCGCGTGCTGGTGGTCAACAAGATCGACCACGACGGCGCGGACCCGGCCGGCGTGCTGGAAGCGATCCGCGAAAGTTTCGGGCCCGAGTGCCTGCCGCTGAACCTGCCCGCCGACGGCGGCAAGGCGGTGGTCGATTGTTTCGCCACGCCCGGCGGCAACGGCGCGGGCAACAGCGATCTCGGCCCGGTCGCCGACTGGCACCAGAAGATCATCGACCAGGTGGTCGAGGTCAACGAAACGGTGATGGAGCACTACCTCGACCTCGGCGAAGGCGGTCTGTCCGGCGACGAGTTGCACGACGCCTTCGAGCAATGCCTGCGCGAAGGCCATCTGGTGCCGGTGCTGTTCTGCTCGGCGCGCAGCGGCGTCGGCATCAAGGAACTGCTCGACGTCGCCGAACGCCTGTTCCCGCATCCCGGCGAAGCCAATCCGCCGCCGTTCGTCAAAGGCGTCGGCGAAGGCGCCCAGGCCATCGTCGCCGCCCCCGATCCGGACGCGCACGTGATCGCCGACGTGTTCAAGATCGTCAACGACCCCTTCGTCGGCAAGCTCGGCGTGTTCCGCGTCTACCAGGGCACGGTGCGCAAGGACACCCAGTTGTTCGTCGACGACGGCAAGAAACCGTTCAAGGTCGGCCACCTGTTCAAACTCAAGGGCAAGGAGCACGTCGAGGTCGACCAGGCGATCCCCGGCGACATCGCCGGCGTGGCCAAGGTCGACGACCTGCATTTCGACGCGGTGCTGCACGACAGCCACGACGAAGACCAGATCCACCTCGCACCGTTGAATTTCCCGCGGCCGATGTTCGGCCTCGCGGTCGAGGCGGCGAGCAAGGGCCAGGAGCAGAAACTCGCCACCGCCCTACACAAGCTGTCCGAGGAAGACCCCTGCTTCCAGGTCGAACACGAGGCCGAGACCAACGAGACCGTGATCCGCGGTTTGTCCGACCTGCACCTGCGCATCAACATCGACCGGCTCAAGGACAAGTACGGAGTCGAAGTCACCGCGCGTCCGCCGCGCATCGCCTATCGCGAAACCGTCAGCGGCAAGGCCGAGGGCCATCATCGCCACAAGAAACAGACCGGCGGCGCCGGCCAGTTCGGCGAGGTGTTCCTGCGCGTCGAACCGCTGCCGCGCGGCGGCGGCTTCGAGTTCGTCGACGAGGTCAAGGGCGGCACCATTCCCGGCCAGTTCCTGCCGGCGGTCGAGAAAGGCGTGCGCCAGGTGCTGCACGACGGCGCGCTGGCCGGTTATCCGATCCAGGACGTGCGGGTGATCGTCTACGACGGCAAGTACCACACCGTCGACAGCAAGGAAGTCGCCTTCGTCGCCGCCGGCAAGAAAGCCTTCCTCGATGCGATCACCAAGGCCCGCCCACAGGTGCTGGAACCGATCGTCGACCTGGAGGTCAACGCGCCCGAGCAGCACATGGGCGACATCAGCGGCGGCCTGGCCAGCAAGCGCGCGCGCATCAACGGCACCGACAGCCTGCGCGGCGGCGAGATCGTCGTGCGCGCGCAGGTGCCCTTGTCGGAACTGGAAGGCTACGCCGCCGAGCTCAAGTCGGTGACCGCCGGACGAGGCCGCTACTCGCTCGACTTCAGCCACTACGAGCCGGTCCCCGGCAGCGTCCAGCAAAAACTCATGGAGGCCTACAAACCCAAGCACGAAGAGGACTGAGCACGGTCCGGGCTGCTAACGTTCGCGGTCCATCTTCCCGAACCGCGAACATGCCAGACACCGCAGCGACCACCGCAGCGACCGCGAGCGCTCCGAGATCCTCAACCGCTACGCGCAACGGCTCGTCCTTCGCGGCGGCGAGCGCGAGTTGCATTGGTACCGACGCGCGGCCCAGGCCGATCCGACCTGGGCCGCGCCGTGGTTCAACCTCGGTCTGGCGCACAAGTACCGCGGCGAGTGGGCCGAGTCGCTGCAGGCCAACCGCGCCGCCCTGGAACGCCAGGGCGACCACGGCGGCGCCCGTTGGAACCTGGGCATCGCCGCGACCGCATTAAGCGACTGGAGCAGCGCCCGCAAAGCCTGGCGCACCTACGGCATCGCCCTGCCCGAGGGCGACGGCCCCATCGACGCGCAACTCGGCGCAAGCGCGATCCGGCTCGACCCTTCCAACAACGGCGAAGTGGTCTGGGCCGATCGCATCGACCCGGCGCGGGCGCGCATCCTCAACGTACCGCTGCCGGGCAGCGGCCATCGCTACGGCGACATCGTCCTGCACGACGGCGCGGTGCAAGGCACCCGCAAGGTCCAAGGCCAGGAATACCCGGTGTTCAACGCTTTAGGGCTGTGGCAGGCCTCGGCTTACGCCACCTTCGAGGCGCTGATCGAAACCGCGGCGCCGGAAACCTTGGCGGCCTTGGTCGAGCGCGTACGCGAGGGCAACGGCGAGAGTGGGGGCCAAGTCGAGGACTGGACCCACACGGTGCGCTACCTGTGCCAGGCCTGCTCCTATCAGGCCGGCTCCCATCAGGCCTGCTCCGACGGCGATCACGAGCACCGGGACAGCGCCGAGCCCACCTCGCACACGCGTTTCCACCTCGGCATCGCCGCGACCGACGAAGCCTGGCTGCGCGGCGTACTCGACGACTGGCTGGGCCGGCACCCACAGGCGCGCCTGCTGGAATTCGGCCGCGCCTTTCCCGCCGACGTCACGCCCTGAGGCCGGACAATCGCTGCGGCGGCGCTCACAAGCGCCGCGCCGCCTCGTTATCATCGAAATCAAGGAGCGCCACGATGTCCACGACCTCGCCGTCCGATCGCCGCAGCACGCCGGGCCATGCCGCGGCATGGGCCTGCCTCGTCGTCTCCATCGCCTTGCTGCCCGCACTCGCCGCGGCCGCCGGGACCAAGGCGACGTCGCGCACTGCCCTGCAGAACCGCTGTGGCTGGTTCGTCAATCCGACCCCGGCCAATGCCTGGCTCGACGATCGCGACGGCAGTTGGACGGTGGCGCTGCAAGGCGGCCACCAGGCCGACGGCGACTGGCCCGAGTTCGCCGACAAGGACTGGGTCGTCACCAACGGCAGCAGCTACGGCCATGGCTGCGCCTGCATGAAGGTCAAGGTGGACCGCAAGAGCATGACCGTGCTGCGGATCGCCTCGGCGCAGAGCAAGCCGCTCGCCCAGTGCCGGCGCGACCCGAAGCTCAAGGAACCCAAGGACTGAAGCGCGTCCTCCGCCCATGACCGCAGCACCGACCGCCCCCGCCCCGCCGTCGCTGGAAACCGATCCGGAGATGATGAAGATCGTCTCCGATGCGTTGACGGTCGTCTCCAACCCCACCGACCTGCTGATCACCGTGTTCCTGGTGCTCGGCAGCGTGCTGGCTTCGGCGCTGATCACGCGCCGGGTCCGGCCCCGGCTCAAGCATCGCTTCGTCTGGCTGACCCTGCTCGACTACCTCGCCACGCCGGCGCTGACCTTGGTGTTGCTGTCGCTGTTCGGCTTGGTCGATCTGTTCGACAACCCGCTGATCGATCTCGGCGCCACACTGATCGCCTTGTTCTGTTTCCTGCGTCTGCTCGGGGCGATCGTCGAATTGCTGTTCCGGCCGACCGCGACCCTGCGCTTCATGCTGCGGGTGGTCACGGTGCTGTTGTGGATCTACCTGGTGCTGCAGATCTTCGGCACGCGCAACCCGCTGATCGGCCAGTTCTTCGCCGCGCAGTGGAGCGTCCTCGGCTTCAGCCTGACCACCCGCCATATCCTCGACGGCCTCACCGCCGGCGTGGTGATCGTCATCGTCGCGCTGTGGGGCGACAAGGCCATCGGCAACCTGCTGCGGCGCAACCGCACCCTGCAGCCGAACTTCGTCCTCGCCCTGTCGCGCATCTTCAGCGTGCTGATGTGGATCGCCGCGCTGGCGCTGATCTTCTCGATCAGCGGCATCAACCTCACTGCCCTGGCCGCGTTCAGCGGCGCGCTCGGCATCGGCCTGGGGCTCGGCCTGCAACGGCTCGCGGCCAGCTACATCAGCGGCCTGATCGTGCTGTTCGAGCAATCGGTGCGGGTCGGCGACAACATCGCCACCAACCACATCATCGGCCGGGTCACCCGCATGACCGTGCGCTACACCATGATCCGCACCCGCGACGGCGTCGAAGCGATCGTGCCCAACGACAGCCTGACCAGCAACGTGATCGTCAACCAGTCCTGGTCCGACCGCAATCTGCGCCTGGTCTGCGGCGTGCTGGTCAAGGGCGACACCGATACTCACGCCGCGCGCGCCTTGTTCCTCGACGCGATGAAGGCCCAGGACCGCGTGCTGCAGCAACCGCCGCCGCATATGTACGTCACCGGCGTCAACGACAAGGGCATCCAGCTCGACGGCCACTTCTGGATCAACGACCCCGAGAACGGCCAGCACAACGTCGCCTCCGACATCTACGACGCGGTGCTGCAGTCGTTCCGAAAAAACGGCATCGCCCTGGTCGCGCAGTAAACACCCGCAGCGTCGGCCGAATGGCGGGTCGCGGCGCATGACGATGCCTGCGGAGGCCATGCGCCGCTGCGCTCCACGGCACACCGATTCCGTCCGTCGCTTCGGCGGCAGATGCCCGTTGCGGATGCCCGTTGCAGGCGCTCCGGCAGGAGTAGGATGCGGGCATGAAAGACGGCTCCCACCCGCGCTTCTTCTGGCAGTTCCCGATGCGGCCGATCCGCGAGAAAGGATTGGCCGAAGCCCTGCCCGACGACGGCCTGCTGCGCATCCTGTTCCTGTGGGGCAAGGACTGCCCGAACTGCGATATCGCCAAGGGCCAGATCCTGCTTACGCCGGAGCGCTTCGTCTGGCCCGACGTCGAATGGCTGCACGACAACGTCTACGAAGACCCGGCCATGGGCACGCATTTCGGCCTGCACGGCATTCCGGCGTTCTTCGTGTTCCGCGGTGCCAAGAAGCTCGGCCGGATCAGCCAATGGCCCGGCACCGAGGCCTTCGTCGTGGCGATCGAGAAATTGCGTAAGCCGCCGGCTCCGGCCGCCCCGCCGCAAGCGCTTTAAGCGCTCTTAGGGTAGTAGCGACGCGAGTCGCGACCAACCGAAGAAGCCGAATACCACGCAGCCTCCGAAGCGGGCAGCCTCCCCGAGTCGCCTTTGGGGCATTGCGTCTTCGGCCATAACGCTGGCGTACAACGTTGCCGATGCTCGCGGCTTGCGCCGCTCCTACCCCAAAGCCGACGCCTCCTCGCACCACGACCCCACCCGCGCAACACAGCTTCCCGCCCCGCAACGACGGCCAGGCTTGGCCTGCGCCCCAACGCGGAGCAGACTGCCATTCCAGCCACCGCGGCCACGACGCCCACATGTTCGACCTCGCCACCCTCGCCGCCTACCTCGCCGCCGCAGCGGTCCTGGTTCTGATTCCCGGGCCGGGCACGGCCTGGATCATCGCCCAGAGCGCCGCCGGCGGGACCTCCCGCGGCGTACGGGCGGCATTCGGGCTCGAAACCGCCACCCTGATCCACGCGCTCGCCGCCGGCCTCGGCCTGTCGGCGCTACTGGCGACCTCGGCGCTGGCGTTCGAGGCGATCAAATATGCCGGCGCCGCGTATCTGATCTGGCTCGGCATCAAGGCCTGGCGCAGCCCCTCGCCCGCGCCGGCCGCGACCGACGACGCGCCGCAAGCGGCGGCCAGCTCGGCGCGCAACGTGTATCTGCGCTCGGTGATGACCGGCGTGCTCAATCCGAAGGTCGCCTTGTTCTTCCTCGCCTTCCTGCCGCAGTTCGTCCATCCCGAGCGCGGCATGGTCTGGCTGCAATTCCTCGTGCTCGGTGGCTTGCTATCGCTGATCGGCCTGTCGCACAGCGTGTTGCTGAGCGTCGCCTTCGGCCATTTCGGCCGCCGCATCGGCCGGCGTTTCTCCGGCGGCGGGCGTTGGAAAGAGCGCCTGACCGGCAGCGTATTCATCGCCCTGGGCCTGCGCCTGGCGGTGCAACAGCGCAGCTGAAGCGCGGCGCCGGCGCGCTCGCTGCGACCCAACCGCGGATGTACGGCGTCGTCGCTCGCGCCGGCAAGGCCGCCGCTTCGGCTTGAAGCCACGCTCGCGCGCCCACAGGTCGGAGATTCACGACCTCGATTCCACGGAGCGCCGCGCATGAAGACACAGGGTTTTCTCGACCAATTGCTGAAGACCGCACAGAGCAGCCTGGGCGGGGCCGGCGGACTCGAAGGTCTGCTCGGCGGCGGCAAGCCGCCGGTGCCGTACCGAGACAAGCACGCACAAGACAAGTACGCACGGTCTGAACAGACGGAAGAGAAACGCGGCCTGCTCAACGCCGATTTCGGCAAGGGCGCGCTCGCCGGCGGCGCACTCGGTCTGCTGCTCGGCCACCGCAAGCTGCGCAAGAGCGCCGGCAAGATCGCGCTGTACGGCGGCGTCGCCGCGGTCGGCGTGCTGGCCTACAAGGCCTATGGCGAATACAAGCGACAGCAGGATGCCGGCGCCGCCGAGCCGCAGACCGTCGACCGCCTGCCGCCGCCGCAGGCCGAACAACACAGCCAGGCCATCCTGCAGGCGCTGGTCGCCGCCTCCAAGGCCGACGGCCACATCGATGCGCGCGAACGCGAAGCCATCGAAGGCGAATTCACCCGCATCGACGGCGACCCGGAACTGCGCCGCTGGTTGCACGACGAATTGGAAAAGCCGCTCGACCCGGCCGAAGTGGCGCGAGTCGCGACCACCCCGGAGATCGCCGCCGAGATGTACCTGGCCAGCCTGCTCGCGGCCGATGAGCAAAGCTATATGGAACGCGCCTATCTCGACGAACTGGCGCGCCAGCTCAAGATCGACGACGCGCTCAAGAGCCGGCTCGAACAGCAGTTGCGCGACGCTCAAGCCTGAAGCCGCCTGAGCCCGGTGCCGAGCGGGAACTCGGTCACAAGCGGGCGGTGCGACCACGCGTCCGCACCGCTGTCGCTGCCGCCGGTCGGCGCGAGGCCCTCATCGTCGACGGCAGCCGTTAGGATCGCTGCGCCGCCTTGTGCGGCGCTTCCTTATCGACCGGACCGTCGCCGATGCGCTTGCTGATTCCCGCCCTGTTAGCGCTGACCTTCGTCGGTTGCTCCTGCCAACGCCAGCAGGCCGAGACCGACACGCCGGTTGCCGATGCCGCGACCGCGCCGGTCGCCGACGATGCCGCCGCGCGCGCCCGCGCCGAGGCCGCCAAGCGCGCCGACGCGCTGAGCCAGCAGCGCCTGGATGCGATGAACGAAGCGGTCAACAAGCTGCATCTGTATCTGCAGCAACTCAGCAGCGGCAAACGCGAGGAAGCCGACAAGCATTGGGCCTACCAACGCATGCCCCGCGGCAACGAAGAAGCCGATCTGCGTTCGATCAAGCAGTTCACCTCGATGCGGATCGAGAACGACACGCCGAAACAGCTCGACCAGGAAGCGGTGCCGGAATCGCTGGAGATTCCGGTGGACCTGCGCGTCAACGTCGCCGACGGCGAACCGCGGCGTTACAGCGGCTGGTACCGGATGCGGCGCAGCCCGGTCGACCGCAGTTGGGAACTCACCGCGACCTCGCTGTCGGTGAAGTTGCAGTAAGCCGCACGGGCCCCGCCCGACGCAGTCACCGTCGCCTACCCGGTCAGCGCGCGTCCAGCGAGCTGAGCCCGCGCTGTGCCCGACTTCCGGCATCTCGCCGCGATCCAGCAGTGGCTTATACACTGGGCCATCGACGCGCCCTCGAATGAGCGGCGCGCGGTCTATGCCTCTACGGACCCCGTCATGCGCCCGAATCGTTTCCTCGTCGTCCCGGCCTGCGCCCTCGCGCTGACCGCCCTGCTCGCCGGCTGCCGCGGCAAGGAGCAACCCGCGGACGGCAGCGTCGCCGGCGATCCCGACCAGGCCTTGCCGGCACCGGCCGGCGCCGGCAGCGGCGGCGTCACCGGCATGCCCGCCACGCCCGGACCCGGCCAGGTCGGTGCGCCGGTCGAAGGCAGCACCGCCGGCCCGCTGTTCGACGAGAACGGCAACCCGATTCCCGGCAGCGACGCCGGCACGCCCGCGACCGGCATCGACGGCACCTTGCAGCCGCCCGAGCCCGGCACCGACATCGACACCGACACCGGCGCCCCGCCGCTCGCCGCCGAACCGACCCCGGAAGGCGCCGTCGCCGTGGTGCGCGATTACTACGCTGCCATCAACGGCGGCAACTACGCTCGCGCTCACGCGCTGTGGTCGGACGGCGGCAACGCCAGCGGACAGAACGCACAGCAGTTCGCCAACGGTTTTGTCGAGACCGCCGGCGTGTCGGTGGAAGTGTTGGCGCCGGGTCGGGTCGATGCCGGCGCCGGTCAGCGTTATGTCGAAGTGCCGGTCGCGATCACCGCCACTCAGCGCGACGGCAGCCAGCGCAAATACGTCGGTGCCTACACTCTGCGCCGCAGCGTCGTCGACGGCGCCAGCGAGGAACAACGCGCCTGGCGGATCGGCAGCGCCGACATCCGCGAGGTCAAGCAATGAACCCGCGCGCGATGGCGAGCCAGACCTTCGCCGCGATCGCCGTCGTCGCCTTGCTCGGCGCTTGCGAGCGCACGCCTTCCAAGCCACCTGCCGCCACCGTGCCGGCCTCCGCGGCGCAGCCCGCAGCGACGCCGTCAACCACTGCGCCCGCGGCTGAAACAGGCCAGGACACGGCGCCGCCGGCCAAGCTCGACTACGTCTTGCCCGGCGCGCTCGCCCCCGACACCGGGCCGGCGCAATTGCGCGCCTTGTTCGGCGCCGAGCAGGTCGAGATTTCCGACCACTTGCCGGGCGCGGAAGGCGAGGAATTTCGCGGAGTGATCCTGTACCCCAAGGATTCCACCCTGCGTGCCTATCTGTATTTCCAGGACTCGCAACAACTGCGCGGCCTGTCCAACGTGGTCGTGCGCGAACCCGACACGCGCTGGCGCCTCGACAACGGCGTGAGCATGGGTATGCGGCTGGCCGAGTTGGTCCGCCTCAACGGCAAGCCGATCCGTTTCAGCGGCCTGGACTGGGATTACGGCGGTGCGATCACCGACTGGAACGGCGGCCGTCTCGCCGCCAAAGACGGCGACCCGGTGATCCGGCATGCGCGTCTCGACCGCAATGCGCAGGCGTCGACCGCGGACAATGCCTACCCGTCCGGCGACAGCGAATTCTCCAGCGACGACAAAGGCTATCCGCAACAGGGCGAATTGCTTTCGGTCGGCGAGCTGCGGGTGTCGTTCCCGGGCGAGGACGATCTTTGAATCGCACCGCGAAGACCACGGCATGAGCGGCAGCGTCCCGCGCATCGTCCTCGACAGCAACGTCTGCCTGGACATGTTCGCCTTCAAGGACCCGCTGACCGCCTCGCTGCTCGCCGCGTTGCGCGATGGCCGCATCGAGGCCGTTACCGATGCAGCCTGTCGCGAAGAATGGCAGCGCGTGCTGACTTATCCCAAGCTCGCGCTCACCGACGAGGTCCGCGCCGAGTGCCTGCGCGACTACGACGAACTGCTGCGCCTGCACGAATACGACGACGACGCTCCGGTGCGCGCCTTGCCCCGCTGCGCCGATCCCGACGACCAGAAATTCCTCGAACTCGCCCTGGCCGCCGGCGCGCGCTGGCTGCTCAGCCGCGATCACGCCCTGCTGGTACTCGGCCGCCGCACCGCGCGCGAGGGCCTGTTCGAGGTGCTGACGCCACGCGCCTGGGCCGCCTTGCAGACCCTGCGCGAGACCGCGCCCGAGGCCTGAACAGCGCCACGGATCGCGCGCACGGGCCATGCGATACTCGGCCCATGCAAGGCGTCCCCGTCCAGTTCGTCCACGCCCACGATGCCGCCGAATTCCGGCAGCCTTCGCATCGCGCCGGGGTCGAGCTGTATCGCGCGCACATCGTCCGCCATGCCTTCGAGCCGCACACCCACGAGGCCTTCGGCCTGGGTGCGATCGAATCCGGCGTGGAGCGTTTCCGCTATCGCGGCAGCGACCACCTCGCACCGCCGGATTCGCTGGTGCTGATGAATCCCGACGTGCTGCACACCGGCCGCGCCGAAACCGAAGGCGGCTGGCGTTATCGCATGGTCTATGTCGAACCCGAAATGGTCGAGGCGGTGACCGGCGAAGCCGGCTGGTGGTTCGACGACGCCGTGCGCCACGACCCCGAACGCGCGCGCCGCATCACCGCGCGGCTCGACGCCTTATGGAACGCGTGCGAGCCGCTCGCCTTCGACAGCCAGCTGTTCGCCTTGCTGATGGAGTTCCGCGACCACGCGCGCATGCCGCGGCGCCTGCGCGAAGAAGCGGCATCGCGCTTCGGCCCGGTCGTCGACTATCTGCGCGCGCACCTCGCCGAGCGCGTCACCCTGGAGGAACTGGCGACGGTCGCCGGCCTCAGCCCCTTCCATTTCCTGCGCCGCTTCCGCGCCCAGTACCACGTCACCCCTCAGCAGATGTTGATGGCGCTGCGCCTGTACGAAGCCAAGCGCCTGCTCGCCGGCGGCGCTCCGCTCGCGCGCATCGCCGCCGACACCGGCCTGACCGACCAGGCCCACCTGACCCGCGCGTTCTCGCGCCGCTACGGCATCACTCCGGCGCGTTACCAGAAGCAAATCCGCCTCTGAGCGCGGCCGCGGCATAGCAATCTGGTACAAGACCGCGCCGCCGGGTTCGCCCAAGCTGGACGCATGTGGCTAGGAACCCTCTATGCGCTCGCGGCCGGCCTGATCTGGGGCCTGGTCTTCGTCGGCCCGCTGTTGCTGCCGGAATACCCGGCCACGCTGCAGTCGGTCGGACGCTACCTCGCTTTCGGCCTGATCGCCCTGCCGCTGGCCTGGCTCGACCGCGCCGCTCTGCGCCAGCTGACCCGCGCCGACTGGATCGAAGCGCTGAAGCTGTCGGCGATCGGCAACCTGCTCTATTACCTGTGCCTGGCCGGCGCCATCCAGCGCGCCGGCGGCCCCTTGCCGACCATGATCATCGGCACCTTGCCGGTGGTGATCGCGGTCTGCGCGAACCTGCGCAACGCACGCCGCGACGGCCGCCTGCCGTGGCTGCGCCTGCTGCCTTCGCTGGCCCTGATCCTGGCCGGCATCGCCTGCGTCAACCAGGTCGAATTGCAAGCGCTGCACGCGGACGCCAACGCCGACCTGCGCCGCTACGCCATCGGCGCCGTGCTCGCGATCGGCGCGGTCGCGTGCTGGACCTGGTACCCCTTGCGCAACGCCGACTGGTTGCGCGACCACCCCGGCCGCAGCCCGCGCACCTGGGCCACCGCACAGGGCGTGGCGACCTTGCCGCTGGCCTTGCTCGGCTACATCGCGCTATGGACCTTCATGAGCGCGACCGATCGCGAGTTCCCGATGCCGTTCGGCCCGCGCCCGGGCTTCTTCATCGGATTGATGGTAACGATCGGCCTGTTCGCCTCCTGGGTCGGCACCTTGTGCTGGAACGAAGCCAGCCAGCGCCTGCCGACCGCCCTGGCCGGCCAACTGATCGTATTCGAGACCGTCGCCGCCCTCAGCTACGCCTTCATCCTGCGCGGCCGCATGCCGGAACCGTTGACCATGATCGGCATCGCTTTGTTGATTGCGGGGGTGATCTGGGCGTTACGGGTTAAGCCGGTGCCGGTGGTGGATGCGGAGAGTTATTCGGCGCATTGAGAGGGATGGTTCCGGCGCTGTCGCCTTGCCGTTGCCGTTGCCGTTGCCGTTGCCGTTGCCGAGATTTTTCTCCGCTTTTCTTGTGGTTTTGCTTTGCCGCTTTGCCGGTCAACAGTAGACCCGTAGGGCGGCCCGCATGGATGCGGGCCGTGCGCAAGCAGGCCATGGATGGCCTGTCTGGAGCATCCCTCGTATGCATCGATCGTACGGGCTTGTGCCCTTGCAAGGAAGGCCTTTTCTTTGGTTAGCTTTCTTTTGGGCCACGGGATGCGCAGAGTCCGCAACGCCTTTGCCATCGATCGAAGGAATGCATCGTCGCGAGGGTAGGAGCGGCGCAAGCCGCGACCGCGCTGCTAAGGCCTCGCAGCGAATGGATCAAGAAAGATCAAGATCCAGATCAAACGCCAAAAGCTTCCGCCACTAAAGCGGCGGGTTACTTTCTTTTGTCTAAAGCAACAAAAGAAAGGTAAACCAAAGAAGTTGCTTCTCTTTGAATAACAAGCCCGCACGATCGATGCCAACGCAAGGCTTTTTCATACGGGACATCCCTGTCCCGATAAAAAACGGCCCGCATCCATGCGGGCCGCCCTCCGGGTCTTCTGTTGCCTTCGCGAGTGCTCGGCGGCGCACAGCAGCAGCAACAGCAACGGCCGAGGCGACGGCATCGAAATTAGCAGCGCGAACTTGAAGCCACGCGGTCGCGGCTTGCGCCGCTCCTACCCAAGAGCATGTCGCGGCACCCAAAGTTGTCGTTGTCGTGATTTTGATCGGCTTTGCCGCTTTGCCGGTCAATAGCTGACCCGTAGGGCCGCCCGCAAGGATGCGGGCCGTGCGCAAGCAGGCCATGGATGGCCTGTCTGGAGCATCCCTGCGTCGGCGTCGATCATGCGGGCTTGTGCCCTTGCAAGGAAGGCCTTTTCTTTGGTTAGCTTTGACCGAAGGAACTCCCTGTGGGACTTTTGGGCCAGCAAAAGAAAGTAACCCGGCCGCGTCAGCGGACGGAAGCTTTGCTATTGATGTTGCTTCATCGTCTAGCGACAAGAAACGCCGCTCCTACAAGCGGGCTGCGGCCGGATACGGCGCACCGGGAAACGGCGCGGTCGCGGCTTGCGCCGCTCCTACTCTCAGATCAAGAGCCTGCGACTGCGGCGTTATGCCGCATCCACCCCGACAATCGCCTGACTACGCTTGCCGGCTCTCACCCCGGACCCCGCCATGCGCGCCGTCACATTTCGCCCTTCCCTGCTCGCGCTGGCTACGATCCTCACGTTCGCTCTCCACTCGCATTGCGCGCAGGCGCAGTCGGCGGAAGTGCCGGCCATCGACGCTCCGGCCTCGGCCGACCATCGGTCGTCGGCCAAGACCCTCGACTCGGTCAGGGTGTTCGGCCTGAGGGGCCAACCGCTCGCCGTCGACGGCATCGAGCAGGCGCGCGAGCGGCTCGACGAGCGTGCGGGGGCGACCGGGCTGGTCGACGGCGAGTCTTACCGCGGCGGTCGCGTCAGTACCTTGACCGATGCGCTCGGTTACGCCGCCGGTGTGTTCGTGCAGCCGCGCTTCGGCGCCGAGGAAGCACGGTTGTCGATTCGCGGTTCGGGCCTGCAACGCACGTTCCATGGACGCGGCCTGGAGCTGTTGCAGGACGGTAGTCCGCTCAACCTCGCCGATGGCGGTTTCGACTTCCAGGCGGTCGAACCGCTGTCGTCGCGCTATATCGAGGTCTACCGCGGCGCCAATGCGCTCGAGTTCGGCGCCGCCACCCTCGGCGGCGCGATCAACTTCGTTTCGCCGACCGGGTACGACGCCGCGCCGGTCGGCGTGCGCGTCGAGGCCGGCGACTTCGGCTACCGCCGCGGTCAAGTCGCACTGGCCGGGGTGTCCGGGCGCGGCGACGCTTATCTGAGCCTGAGCGGCCTGCGCCAGGACGGCTTCCGCGATCACGCCGAACAGGAAAACTACCGCGTGTTCGGCAATGCCGGTTTCCGTTTCAGCGATACGCTCGATGCGCGCGTCTACCTGACCCACGTCGACACGCGTTCGGCCTTACCGGGCAATCTGACCATGGCCGAGTGGCGGCGCGACCCCACCCTCGCCGCGCCGGGCAATCTGGCTTTGAACCAGCGCCGCGACTATCGCCTCGACCGCATCGCCGCCAAACTCGCCTGGGCCGCGTCCTCCACCGACACGCTCACCTTGTCGGTCTACTACGCCGACAAATCGCTCGACCATCCGATCTTCCAGGTGCTGCGCCAGGAAAGCCGCGACAGCGGCATCGATCTGCGCTGGCGCGGCGAGTCGCAGTGGTTCGGCCTCCGCAACGTGCTCATTGCCGGCGCCGCCTTCGCCCAGGGCGACATCGACGACGATCGCTTCTTCAACGTCGCCGGCCACGCCGGTGCGCGCAGCAACCGTTTCGACCAGCGCGCGCGCAACGGCAAGCTCTATGTCGAGAACCAGACCTGGCTCGCGTCGAATTGGGTGCTGGCGGTCGGCGCGCAGGCGCTGCGTTCCGAGCGCCGCTCACAGGACCGGTACATCACCGGAGGGCGCGACGAGAGTTTCTCGCGCGATTACTCCGGCCTCAGCCCGAAGCTGGGCCTGCGTTATCTGATCGACGAGCATGCCCAGCTCTACGCGAACCTCAGCCGCAGTCTGGAGCCGCCGAGCTTCGGCGAGCTCAGCGGCGGCCCCGGCGTGACCCAGGTCGACCGGCAACGCGCGGACAGCGGCGAGATCGGCCTGCGCCTCGATCGCCACCGCCTGTCGCTCGACGTCGCCGTGTATCGCGCCCGTGTCGACGGCGAACTGCTGTCGCTGAGCGACGGCAACGGCAATCCGCTCGGCACCGTCAATGCCGACCGCACCCTTCACCAGGGCATCGAACTCGGCCTGGGCTGGCATCCGGCCGACGACTGGACCTTGTCGGCCAACTATCTCTACAACGACTTCCGCTTCCGGCACGACCGCGTCTACGGCGACAACGACCTCGCCGGGGTGCCGCCGCAGCAACTGCGCGCCGAGCTGCGCTGGTCGCCGGGCGAGTATTTCTATCTCGCCCCGAACGTCGAATGGACGCCGCAGGACTACTACATCGACCACGCCAACAGTTTCAAGGCGCCGGGCTATACGATCGCCGGCCTGCGCATCGGCGGGAAATTCGCCAAGGCCTGGTCGTGGTTCGCCGACGCCCGCAACCTCGGCGACCGCAAGTGGATCGCCAGCACGAACGTGATCGCCGATGCGCGCGGCCAGGACGGCCGCAACGTCCTGCCCGGCGACGGCCGCTCGCTCTATATCGGCCTGGAGTGGCGACCGCACTGAGGCGGTCGTCGCCCCGGCTCAAATCTCGAAGCGGTACGACAGCTTGACCAGCAACTGCTCGCTGTCGCGCAGGTCGAAGGCGTCGCGGAATTCGCGGGCGACGCCGCGGTCCATCCGGCCTTCCTCGAACATCTCGCCGCCGCGTACATAAGCGACGTAGAGATAGGACAGCGGCGCGAGTTCGTAGCGGTAGCGGATCTGGAAGCCCAGGTTGCGCACGCGGAAATCCGGAATCGCTTCGTCCACCGCGAGCGCGCGGCCGCCGGCGTCGACGCGGTAGGCCTGTTTCAGGCGCGCGTCCAGGCCGATGGTTTCCAGGCGCACGCGCAGCTCCTGCTTGTCGTCGATGAACCACTGCAGGCCGGCGTCGAGCACCAGCGAGTCGGCACGGAATGCGCCGAGGCGGTTGTCGCCGCGCCACAGCAGCCAGTCCGGCGCGTGGGTGTACTCGAAGCCGGCGAACAGGGTCAGGCGGTCGTTGAACTGATAGTTCGGCTCCAGGTACAGGCGCGTTTCGCCTTCGTCGATGCCGCCCAGGCCGTCGGCGCTGTAACCGGCCTCGATGGCCAGCGACCACGGGCTGCCGTTCTGGCGCGGTTGCAGGCGTTCGTAGTCGAGGAACAGTCGCGAGGGCACGCGCAGCACGCCGTTGCCTCGGGTGATCAGGTCGTCGTGGCCCGAGGTCCACAGCGCGGCTTCGGCGAACTCGTTGCCGCCGTTGCGCAGTTCGCTGCGGCGGGTGATCGCGAAAGCGTCGGCGATGTGCAGGCCGTCGTCGCTGTAGCGGCGCGACACGGCGTAATGCCAGTCGTGCGAGGCATAGGCCGAATCGGCCGGCAGGTCGGTGACCCGGCGGCCCAGGTCGTAGCGCAGGTAGTTGAAGTTGTTGCGCTCCAGATAACCGAAATCGTTGAGCTGCAGATCCTTGCCCAGATGCAGGCCGTACAGCTGCTGACGCCAGCCGCCGCCCATGTCGTAGTCGATGCGGATCTGCGCGCCGCTGTCGCGCAGGTTGCGGCCGCCCTGCTCGACGTCCGACGCCACCACCGCGCCGCGCATCGCCCATTGCGGGTTCGGCGTCCAGCGCTGGTCGAATTCATAGACGTTGGCCTGGCGGTCCAGCAACGGACGGTCCACGCGCGTGACCATCGCACCGAGGCCGAACGCGGCGAAGTCGCGGGTCGCGCGCACCGCGTAGAAATCGCGGCCGATCTCGTCGCCTTCGTTGGCCGCGAACAGGCCGTAGTTGAAGCCGCCGGCGCTGCCGTTGAGCTTGAGCGCGGCGGTGACGTCGCCCGAGCCGAGGCCGTCGTCGGTCTTGCCGCCGACGCGGCGGGTATAGATCAGACGGCTGTTGCTGTTGTAGGAACCGAAGGGCACGTCGAACAGGCCCTGGTTCTCGGTGAAGAACGGGCGTTTGTCGCTGAAGAAGGTTTCGGTGGCGCTGAAGTTGACGGTCAGCTCGTCGCTTTCGACCTGGCCGAAATCCGGGTTGACGGTGGCGCTGAGCTGGAACTTGCCGCTGGGCTTCCAGAACAGGTCGGCGCCGGCGTCGAAGTCCCCGTCGCGGCCGACCGCGTCGCCGACCCCGACCACGTACGGCGTGATCGCCAACAACGCCTGGCTGTAGGCCGGCACTTCGATACGGTTGAACGCGGACAGGAAGCGCGCCTCGGTGTAATGCACCGCCGGCCACGAGGTGCGCTCGCCGGTCGAGGCGATGACCCGGTCGAGCTCTATGCCGAGGGTGCGGGTGCCGTCGCTGACGTCGCGCATCGGGGCGATATGCCAGGGGATCAGCATCTCGGCCGACCAGCCGCCGTCGTCCTCGCTGGTGGCATGGCGCCAGTCGCCGTCCCAGTCGTCGTTGAATTGGTTCTCGCTGGTGATCGTGGTGTCGACGATGCTGTTGGCCAGGGTCACGGTGAAGTTGTAGCCGGCACGGCCGTCGCCGTCGAAATCGACATAGAGATTGACCCGGTCGACAGTGGCGTTGCCGTCGCGCTGGGTGTGTTGGCGCAGGCGCGGCACGCCGGCCGGTTGGTGATTGCGAAAGGCCACGGCGAGCCCCTCAGGCGTCGCCAGCAACCAGGCCTCGGTCGACTGCGAGGCGGCCGCGCGCGATAGCGGCTGGGTCAAGCGGAACTCGTCGATGCGCCGGGCGCCGCGCCATTCCTCCTCGTCGATGCGGCCGTCGATCTCCAGCCCGTAGGCGCAGGGAGAGGCGATCGCGACCGAGGTCGCGAGCAGGGAGGTGAACAGATTCGTGCGCATACAACAGCCCCGGTGATGCGGATTGTCCGCATCGCGAGCGCCTGCCCTGGCCCTCGTCGACGACGGATCGCGGCGAATGGCGTCGCGATGCCGCGCAGACTAGCGGCGCGGCGGCTTTTCACCGCATGGCGTAAGTCATGGCAACCCTTGGCCGCCGATGCGCATCCTTGACTTCGGTGGCCGGCCCGGCAGGGCTGAATGCGCCCTGCCGGCGCCCCGAGACGCCCGGCTCAGGGCGCGGTGGCGTCGTGGGTGACGAAGGCCGATTCGCCGCTGGGCAGTTGCATCCAGTCCGGATGGGCCATCGCCCGGGCGATGTCGGACTGGCCCGACAGCCAATGCTCGCGCATGGCGACGCGGCCGAACTGGTAGTCCTTGAAGTGCCCGATGCGGGCGCGGTCGCGATAGATCAGATGGATCACGCTGTAGCGGCGGTCGCAGGCCAGCTCGGCGGCGTGCTGGGCCCAGGGATTGGTCGCGCGCACCTCCTCGGGGATTTCCTCGAGCAGCTCGCGCAGCAGGCGCCGGTAATGCTGGAACACGCGCTGGGTGTCGGTGATCAGGCGGGTGCGGCTGGAGTACTGGATTTCCTTCTGCCGCTCGGCGACGTCGAGCAGGGTCTGCGGCAACTCGCCGAGTGCGTTCCACAGGTCGACCTGGAACACCAGGGTGTCGCTGCGCGGCGACGAGGTCAGCACGTGCGACAGCGGTGTGTTCGAGACCAGGCCGCCGTCCCAGTAGTACTCGCCGTCGATCTCGATGGCCGGGAACGCCGGCGGCAAGGCGCCCGAGGCGAGGATATGGCGCGCGTCCAGGCGCATCCGGGTGTTGTCGAAATACTCCAGGTTGCCGGTGCGCACATTGACCGCGCCGACCGAGACCCGGATGCCGCCGTCGTTGAGGCGGTCGAAATCGACCATGCGTTCGAGCGTGGCGATCATCGGCGAGGTGTCGTACAGACTGGCCGCCGCCGGCCCCGGCACCGCGAACGGGTCCTGGCCGAGCCAGGCGCGCGGACGGTAGAAGCCGTTCTGGCCCTCGACGATCGCGCGCCAGGCTTCCCAGGTGTCGAGCCAGGCGCGGGTATCGGCATCCAGGCCGGTGAAGCGCGCTTCCTGGCCGAAGGTGGTCGCGGGGAACAGGGTCGGTTGCGAGATCGTGGCCCAGAATTCGCTCAGCGCCTGCATCCGTTTCTCCGGCGGATTGCCGGCGATGATCGCGGTGTTGAAGGCGCCGATGGAAATGCCGGCGATCCAGTTCGGCGCGATCCCGGCCTCGTACAAGCCTTGGTAGACCCCGGCCTGGTAGGCGCCGAGCGCACCGCCGCCCTGCAGGACCAGGGCGATGTTCTCGGGCAGCACCGAGGTTTCGGCGCGAATGCGCTCGCCCGCGGCCTTGGCCGCACGCGAGGCGGCCTGTTTGCTGGCCGCGCGCTTGCGTGGCGGCGTGGGTGCCTGTTCGAGTTCCGACACCTTCGCGCGCGGCTTGCGCTTGGCCGGGTTCGCCGGCTTCGGTTCGCGCTTGGCCGGCGCGCGCGTAGCGGGTGAACGCGCGGCGGCGGCGCTGCTGCCCCTGGCGGGTTCCTTGGATGGTTCCCTGCGAGCCGGGGTCTTCGTCGGCGGATCTTTCTTGGCCGGCGTCGCCGGCGTGGGATCGCGCTTGGCCGGTGTCCGCGGCGCGGGTTCGCGCTGCGGCGGTGTGGAGCGCTTGCTGCTGGGCATTGCGGTTGCCTCTTCGGAAACGTCGCGGCGGTCAGGCGCCCATGGTGCTTCGCTTGCACCGTTGCTGCCGTGAAGGCAGGTTGTGCGGCGAAGGCACAAGGGCAACGGCAAATCCCCCTTGCCCCCCTTTTTCAAAGGGGGGAAGCCGCAGAGATTTCTTTCCAAAGGCAGGACGCCGCATAGACTTCGGAGCCCTGCCTCGATAAGCCCTGGGTGTTCGGCTCCGCCGAAGTAAAGCGGAGCCCGCCTTCGCGGGAACGACGGCGCGGTGGTCAACGCGCTCTCTATAGCTCGTCATTCCCGCGAAAGCGGGGTGAATGGATGCCGCTTGCGAGCCACTGGCGCGGGCATCCATGAACCCCAGGGCACTGTGCGCCCTGGCCGGGCCGCAGAGACTTCAGCGCCTTGTAACGATGAAGCCGCTAGCTGCTTTCGCAGCCGCCGGTTATTGCATATACCAACCATGGCTGACCACGAAGCTCTGCCCGGTCAGGGCCGCACTCGGGAACTCGGCGAGGAAGCGCACGGTCTGGGCGACGTCCTCGACCGTGGTGAACACGCCGTCGACGGTGTTGCCGAGCATGACTTTCTTGATCACCTCGTCCTCGCTGATGCCGAGCTCCTTGGCCTGCTCGGGAATCTGCTTGTCGACCAGCGGGGTGCGCACGAAGCCCGGGCAGACCACGTGGCTGCGCACGCCGTGTTTGGCGCCTTCCTTCGCGAGCACCCGCGACAGGCCCAGCAGGCCGTGCTTGGCGGTGACGTAGGCCGACTTCAACGGCGAGGCCTCGTGCGAATGCACCGAGCCCATGTAGATCACCGTGCCGCCCCGGCTCTGGCCCGAACCGTTGTCCTTGTACATATGCGGCAGCGCCGCCTTGGTGGTCAGGAAGGCGCCGTCGAGGTGGATCGCGAGCATCTTCTTCCAGTCGGCGAAGGCGTAGTTCTCGATCGGGTTGACGATCTGGATGCCGGCGTTCGAGACCAGGATGTCGATCCCGCCGAGTTCGGCGACCACCCGTTCGATACCCGCGTTGACCGCGGCCTCGTCGGTGACGTCCATGGCCACGCCGATCGCGCGCCCGCCGTTGCCGGCGATCTCGTCGGCGACGGCCTGCGCCCCGGCCTGATTGAGATCGGCGATCGCGATCGCGGCGCCGGCGCGGGCCAGCTCGTGGGCGATTTCCTTGCCGATGCCGCTGGCGGCCCCGGTGACGACGGCGACCTTGCCTTGGATCGAACTCATGGCGACTCCTGGATGCGGTGCGAAGGGGAAGAAGGCGTTGCGCCGCACACGGCGCGAGACGCGAACCGGCGACCATTGTCGCCGCCGCACGTTATCGCGGCGTGGCGGCCGACGCATCGCAGTGTCCCGTCGCGACGACGAAGCGGCTATCGGACCTTCGTACCCGGTTGGGGTGATGGCCAGCTTTGCGGAATCGGGCGGGAGGGGACGAGGTGAGCAATCAGCCGATCGTTGGCCGCAGCGGCGTGGCGCGTCGTTGGAAGCAGGCCTGAGGACCCAACCCTGGATTGCAGGGCGGTCGCGTCGCACGCCGAAGCTGCGCGGTCGCGGCTTGCGCCGCTCCTACCCCAAAGCAGAGCCGTTGCCGTTGCCGTTGCCGTTGCCGTTGCCGTGATTTTGATCTGCTTTGCTGCTGTGCCGGTCAAATGAAGACCCGGAGGGCGGCCCGCATGGATGCGGGCCGTTTTTCATCGGGACAGGGATGTCCCGTATGTAGATCCCTGCGGATGCACCGCTCGTGCGGGCCTGTGATTCAAAACAAAGCAACTTCTTTGGTTACCTTTGACCGAAGGAACTCCCTGTGGGACTTTTGTTGCTTTAGACAAAAGAAAGTAACCCGCCGCTTTAGTGGCGGAAGCTTTTGGCGTTTGATCTAGATATTGATCTTGCGTGAGCGATGCGCCGCGAGATCGAAACAGCGCGGTCGCGACTTGCGTCGCTCCTACCCTGACGGGCTGCGGCTCGCGCCGACGCGAGATTGATGCGACGCGGTCGCGGCTCTTAGGGTAGGAGCGACGCAAGTCGCGACCACGTCCTGTCGGCCTCCGGCGTATCCTTCAAGCAAGAGCAGAGCTTCCGTCCGCTAACGCGGCCGGGTTACTTTCTTTTGCTAAGCTCAAAAGTCCCACAGGGAGTTCCTTCGGTCAAAGGCAACCAAAGAAAAGGGCTCTCCTTGCAAGGGCACAAGCCCGCACGTTCGATGCATACGCAGGGATGCTCCAGACAGGCCATCCATGGCCTGCTTGCGCACGGCCCGCATCCATGCGGGCCGCCCTACGGGTCTTCTCTATGACCGGCAAAGCGGCAAAGCAGATCAAAATCTAAGCAATCGCAGGATTCCGTAATCCAACGCCGGCGGCCGAGCGAACGCGGTCGCGGCTTGCGCCGCTCCTACCCTGGGAGCAAGAGCAGTTCGCGGCATCGAACAGATCGCAGCAGCGACGCGGTGGCCGCGCGTCCCGTCAATCAATCCTTCTTCTTGCCCTTCTTCTTATCCTTCTTCTTTTTCTTGTCTTTCTTCTTGTCCTTCTTCGCCTTCTTGTCCTTCTTCGGCTGCAACATCGTCCCGGTGCAGTTCGCCGAACCGCAGCGGCACTCCCAGATCTTCTTCAGTTCCTTGGTGTGCTTCTCGGCCAGGGTGATGCCGTAGTTGTAGGACAGTTCCTCGCCCGCGGCGATATCGCGGACCGCCTCGATGAAGACGCGATCGCGGCGGCGGTCGTCGCCGTCGTCCTCTTCCAGCACCGCCTCGCAGTTCGGCGAGCAGCTGTGGTTGATCCAGCGCGCGGTATTGCCTTCGTGGTTGGCGTCGATCACGTACTCGTCGTTGAGCGTGAACAGGAAGGTATGACCGGAGTCGGCGTCGCCGGTCTCGCCCGCATCGACCTCTTCGTGGGTGCGGCGACTGCCCTTGTACTCGACGACCCGCTCGCCCTTGGCGATCGGGGCAATGGCGAACACTCCATTGCCGTGAATGGCGGAACGACGGGCGGCGATCTTGCGCGGCATAGCGAATCCCAAAATGACGAACCGGCATTCTGACCTGCTTGCATCGCCTTCGCTATCCAGGCCCGCTAACCGGGCGCGCCGAATCGGATCGCTGCACGTCCTCGGCCCGGGGCCAGCGTTGTCACTCATTACCGCCGTCCCCACGCAGACGGGGGTGAAGAAATGCGCTTGCGCACCGCCGGCTCGCGCATCCATGAACACCAAGGCACCATGTGCCCCGGGCCGGGTCGTAGAGACTTCTTCGATGAAGCACCGGGTCCTAGCCACAGGGGGATGACGGCCTGCGGAGCGCCCACCCGGGCACCCGCCGGGCCCAAGCCCGGACCCGTCCTGCGATACGCCTGAATCGCGCAAAACCCCCGGCTTGGCCGCGCCCGGAGAAAAACGTACAATTTCGGTACGAATTACCCCCGAGCGGCCCCGCCGATGCTCCGCGTCACCAAACTCACCGACTACGCCACGGTCGTCCTGACCGTCCTGGCGGCCCAGTCCGACCGCGTCCTCAGCGCGTCGGAGCTGGCCGAGCGGGCGGGTCTGGAGGCGCCGACGGTCAGCAAGCTACTCAAGCCGTTGGCCCAGGCCGGCCTGGTCGAGGGGTTCCGCGGCGCCAACGGCGGTTATCGCCTGGCCCGCCCCGCCGACGAAATCGGCCTGATCGAGATCGTCGAGGCAATGGAAGGCCCGCTCGGCATGACCGAGTGCAGCGTCCACGAAGGCAATTGCGGCCTCGAACACCAGTGCGGCGTGCGCGCCAACTGGCGCCGCATCAACGACGTGGTCGTCGAGGCCCTGAGCAACGTCACCCTTGCCCAGATGCTCGCCCCTACCCCTTCCTTTTCACCCGAACCAGCCGGCCGGCGCATCGATCTGCGCCTGGCCGGCGCTTAGACAGTAGGCAGCCGCCATGGCCACCGACATCATCAAGACGCCCGTTCCCTCGGGCGACACCGGCAATCGTCCGCTTCAGAACGAGGCGATCCACGAGCAGCTCGGGCGTCGCTACGAAGCCGGCTTCATCACCGACATCGAATCCGACAGCCTGCCTCCGGGCCTCGACGAGGACACCATCCGTGCCCTCTCGGCCAAGAAGGAAGAGCCCGAGTGGATGACCCAGTGGCGGCTGGACGCCTATCGCCATTGGCTGACCATGCCGATGCCGCACTGGGCCAAGCTCAACATCGCCGCGATCGACTTCCAGGCGCTGAGCTACTACAGCGCGCCGAAGGCCAAGTACAAGTCGCTCGACGAAGTGCCCGAAGAACTCATCGCCACCTACGACAAGCTGGGCGTGCCGCTGCATGAGCGCGCGCGGCTGGCCGGCGTGGCGGTCGACGCGGTGTTCGACTCGGTCTCGGTCGGCACCACCTTCCGCAAGGAACTCGCCGAGAAGGGCGTGATCTTCTGCTCGATGTCGGAAGCGATCCGCGAGCAGCCCGAGTTGGTGAAGAAGTACCTCGGCAGTGTGGTGCCGACCGGCGACAACTTCTTCGCCGCACTCAATTCGGCGGTGTTCTCCGACGGCAGCTTCGTGTTCATCCCCAAGGGCGTGCGTTGCCCGATGGAGCTGAGCACCTATTTCCGCATCAACGCCGGCCACACCGGCCAGTTCGAGCGCACCCTGATCATCTGCGAGGACAAGGCCTACGTCTCGTACCTGGAAGGCTGCACCGCGCCGATGCGCGACGAAAACCAATTGCATGCGGCGGTGGTCGAGCTGGTCGCGCTGGAAGACGCCGAGATCAAGTACTCGACCGTGCAGAACTGGTACCCCGGCGATGAGAACGGCGTCGGCGGCATCTACAACTTCGTGACCAAGCGCGGCGAATGCCGCGGCGCACGCAGCAAGATCAGCTGGACCCAGGTCGAGACCGGTTCGGCGATCACCTGGAAGTACCCCAGCTGCGTGTTGCTCGGCGACGATTCCAGCGGCGAGTTCTATTCGGTCGCGTTGACCCATCATCGCCAGCAGGCCGACACCGGCACCAAGATGATCCACATCGGCAAGCGCACCAAGTCGAAGATCATCAGCAAGGGGATCAGCGCCGGCCGCGGCCAGAACACCTACCGCGGCCTGGTCAAGATCGAGAAGAACGCCGCCGGCGCGCGCAACCACACCCAGTGCGACAGCCTGCTGATCGGCAAGAAGTGCGGCGCGCACACCTTCCCCTACATCGAGGTCAAGCACCCCGATGCGACCGTCGAGCACGAGGCCACCACCTCCAAGATCAGCGACGACCAGCTGTTCTATTGCCGCTCGCGCGGCATCGGCGAGGAAGATGCGGTGTCGATGATCGTCGATGGCTTCTGCAAGTCGGTGTTCCGCGAGCTGCCGATGGAGTTCGCGGTCGAAGCCAAGAAGCTGCTCGAAGTCAGCCTGGAAGGTTCGGTCGGATGAAGCCCGCGCGCTTGCTTCCGGCGCTGCTGGCCGCGGCGCTCGCCGCCTGCTCGGCCGCGCCGGCCCCGCAACCCACGGCTGCTTCAACTGCGGCCGCGGCTCCTGCCGCCTCGGCGACTCCCGCGCCCGCCACCGCGGCCGCACCGGTCGAGGCGCCGCTGGCCCCGCCGGGCACGATCAAACACGCGCTCGCCGACGGCGAGTACCTGCTGCCGTTCACCATCGTGCCGGAGCTCGCCGAGACCCACGACCCGCGCGTGCTGCAATGGAGCGAGCACCCCTGCGGCGCGACCCCGTATGCGCGGGTGCGCGCGCTGCCGCTCGACGACAAGCTGCTGCTCGCCGACGAGGTGATCGAAATCGACGATGCCGGCCAGGAGCTGCGCCGCTGGCGCAAACCCTTCGAGGCCGACGTGGTCGCTATCGACGGCGAACGCCTGCGCCTGCGCAGCCTCGACGGCAACGGTGTCGAGCAACTGCTGTGGACCGACCCCGCCGGCGCCCTGGCGCCCGCGCGGGTGGCCGCCGAGGCCGAGCCGCGCCGGTTCGACTGCCCGACGCTGAAGGCCTTCGCCGGTTCCGATTTCGTGCAATGCCTGGAGTACGCCGATGCCGGCGGCGCCAAGCGCAAGCTCGCCTACGAAGGCGTCTGTACCTGAGCGCGGGCCTCGACGCCCGCCTTCCGACCCGATACCGGCGCCGCCGCGCCACCCTGCTTTTCTGGACACCGCCATGTTGAAGATCGAAAACCTCCACGTCCGAGTCGCCGGCAAGGACATCCTCAAGGGCCTCAGCCTCGACCTGCAGCCGGGCCAGGTGCACGCGATCATGGGGCCGAACGGCGCCGGCAAGTCGACGCTCGGCAACATCCTGGCCGGCCGCGAGGGCTACGAGGTCAGCGAGGGCACGGTCGAATTCGAAGGCCGCAACCTGCTCGACCTGGAGCCGGAAGAACGCGCCGCCGCCGGTGTGTTCCTGGCCTTCCAGTACCCGGTCGAGATCGCCGGCGTCAACAACACCTACTTCCTGCGAGCCGCGCTCAACGCCCAGCGCAAGGCGCGCGGCGAGAGCGAGCTCGACTCGATGCAGTTCCTCAAGCTGGTGCGGCAGAAGCTCGCCGTGCTGCACTTGAAGGACGAGCTGCTGCACCGCGGCGTCAACGAAGGCTTCAGCGGCGGCGAGAAAAAGCGCAACGAAATCTTCCAGCTGGCCCTGCTCGAACCCAAGCTGGCGATCCTCGACGAGACCGACTCGGGCCTCGACATCGACGCGCTCAAGGCCGTCGCCGACGGCGTCAACGCGCTGCGTTCGCCGGACCGCGCCTTCCTGGTCATCACCCACTACCAGCGCCTGCTCGACTACATCAAGCCCGACGTCGTACACGTGCTCGCCGAGGGCCGCATCGTCGAGAGCGGCGGCCCGGAGCTGGCCCTGGAACTGGAAGCGCACGGCTACGAATGGCTCAAGGACCGCGTCGCACCGGAGAGCGCCGCGTGACCCAGCCCCGCCGCGCCGCCATCGATTCGCATACGCAGGCCCGGACACGCTCCGCCGCGCCTGCGCGAGGACACTGACATGAGTCTGCTACTCGAAGGATTCGCCGCCTCGTTCGACCAGTTGTCGGCACGCGAAGCCGCCGGACTCGGCCCGACCCGCCGCGCCGCGCTCGACGCGGTGTTGCGCGACGGCCTGCCCGGCCCGCGCACCGAAGCCTGGAAGTACACGCCGCTGCGCGCGCTCGACCGCCGCGCTTTCGCCGCAGCCGATCTCGCCCCGGGCAGCTTCGATGCCTCGGCCATCGCCGGCCTCCCGACCCCGCGCATCGTCTTCCACAACGGCCGTTACGACGCCATCCACAGCGACCTCAGCGACCTGCCGCGTGGCGTGTCGCTGCAGCCGCTGTCGCAGGTGCTGGCGATCGACGACGCTCGCGAGACCAATTTCCTCGCCCGCCGCTTCGAGCGCAGCGACGAGATCTTCGCCCGCCTCAACGCCGCCCTGGCCGACGAAGGCGCGGTGCTGCGCGTCGACGCCGGCGTGCAGGTCGAAGGCGCGATCCATTTCGTCTTCGTCGGCAGCCCGGTCGCCGGCGACCGCGCCTGGCATCTGCGCCACCTGGTCGAGCTGCGCGAAGGCGCCTGCCTGACCCTGGTCGAGCACCAGCTCGCCGCCGACAGCCACACCCATCTGTCCAACAGCCTGACCCACGTGCATCTGGCGCCGAACGCCTCGCTGGCGCATGCGCGGGTGCAGGACGAAGCGACCGGCGCGACCGTGATCGCACGCACCGACGCCGTGCTCGCGCGCGCGGCGCAGTACCGCCGCATCGATCTCGAGCTGGGCGCGGCGCTGTCGCGCCACGAACTCAATGCCGCGCTGCATGGCGAAGCCGCGCAGGTGCACGCCAACGGTGTGCTGCTCGCAACCGGCCGCCGTCATCTCGACACGCGTCTGGGCATCGACCACGTCGGCCGCGACAGTCAGTGCCAGCTGACTTGGCGTGGGCTCGGCGCCGGCCGCTCGCGCACCGCCTTCCACGGCGGCATCCTGATCCGCGAAGGCGCCGACGGCAGCAACGCCGCGCTGTCGAACAAGAACCTGCTGCTCAACGAAGGCGCCGAGATCGACACCCAGCCGGTGCTCGAGATCCACGCCGACGAGGTCCAGGCCGCCCACGGCGCCACCGTCGGCCAGCTCGACCCCCAGGCGATGTTCTACCTGCGCTCGCGCGGCCTACCGGCCGAACAGGCGCGTGCCCTGCTGACCGCGGCGTTCTGTCGCGAGACCTTGTCGGTGCTGCCGGACGAAAGCGCGCGCTCGATGCTCGAAGTGCGCCTCAACCTCGCCCTGGAGCGCTTGCAGATCGTTTAAAGCTAGGAACGAGTGAATAGGAACGAGTAACGAGTTCCAGCGCGCTCTTACTCGTTTCTCGCTCCTCTCCACTCATTGCTGGCTCCACCGGACCTTACCGATGACCGTCGCCCAAGCTCCCGCCGCTCCCGCCGCCCCCGACTGGACCGCCGTCCGCGCCGACTTTCCGGTGCTGACTCGCGAAGTCCATGGCAAGCCGCTGATCTATTTCGACTCGGCCAACACCGGCCAGAAGCCCGCCCCGGTGATCGAGGCGGTCGACGATTTCTATCGCCACCACAACGCCAACGTCAGCCGCGCCGTGCATGCGCTCGGTACCGAAGCGACCGAGGCCTACGAGGGCGCGCGCGCCAAGCTCGCGCGCTTCCTCAACGTGCGCGTCGACGAGTTGGTGCTGTGCAGCGGCACGACCTTCGCGATCAATCTGGTGGCCTATTCCTGGGCGCTGCCGCGGCTGCGCCGCGGCGATGCGATCGTGCTCACACGCATGGAGCACCACGCCAACATCGTGCCCTGGCAGTTGGTCGCCCAGCGCACCGGCGCGACCATCAAGGTCGCCGAGATCGACGAACGCGGCCAGCTCGACCTGAATCAGTTGTACTCGTTGCTGACGCCCGAGGTGAAGCTGCTCGCGCTGACCCACGTCTCCAACGTGCTCGGCACGGTCAACCCGGTGCGCGAGATCTGCCGCGAAGCACGCAAGCGCGGCATCGTGACCGTGGTCGACGGCTCCCAGGCGGCGCCGCACCGGCCGCTCGACATCGCCGCGATCGGCTGCGACTTCTATGCGGTCACCGGCCACAAGATGAGCGGCCCGACCGGCACCGGTGCGCTATGGGCGCGCCGCGAGCACCTCGATGCGATGCCGCCCTTCATCGGCGGCGGCGAGATGATCAAGGAAGTGCGTTTCGAAGGCACCGTATTCGCCGATGGCCCGCGCAAGTTCGAAGCCGGCACGCCGAACATCGCCGGCTTCGTCGGCCTGGGCGCGGCGGTCGACTATCTCTCGGCGCTCGGCATGGCACACATCGACGCGCGCGAGCAAGCGCTGCTAGCCTACGCTACCGACGCCTTGGCGCAGGTGCCCGGCTTGCGCATCTTCGGCCACGCGCAGGAGAAAGCCGCGGTCATCAGCTTCCTGGTCGAAGGCGCGCACGCGCACGACCTGGCGACCCTGCTCGACCTGGAAGGCGTGGCGATCCGCTCCGGCCACCATTGCGCCCACCCGCTCATGCAACACTTCGGCGTGCCGGCGACCTGCCGCGCCTCGCTCGCGTTCTACAACACCCACGACGAGATCGACGCGTTCGTGGCCGCCCTGAACAAAGTCCGCAAACTGCTCGCATGACCCACGACTCCCTAAGCTTCCGCGCCGCCACCCTGGCCGATACCGATGCCCTCGTCGACTTGGTCGAGTCGGCCTATCGCGGCGATTCCAGCCGCGCCGGCTGGACCACCGAAGCCGACTTCCTCGACGGCCGCCGAACCGGCGCCGACGACATCAGGGCTTGCCTGGACCGTCCGCAGAGCGTGATCCTGATCGCCGAGCGCAACGGCGCCGACACCGCGCCCGAACTGCTGGCCTGCGCTCACATCGCGGTCGAGGACGGCGCCGGCTACTTCGGCATGTTCTCGGTCAAGCCGACCCTGCAAGGCGGCGGCATCGGCAAGCGCGTGATCGACGAAGCCGAACGCATCGCCCGCGAGGACTGGAAGCTGCCGGCCATGCGCATGACCGTGATCGACATCCGCAACGAGCTGATCGCCTTCTACGAGCGCCGCGGCTACGTCCGCACCGGCCACTACAAGCCTTTCCCCTACGGCGACGAGCGTTTCGGCCTGCCCAAGCGCGACGACCTGCGCTTCGAAGTGCTGGAAAAGACGTTCTGATCTCTGAGAGCCGAGGCCCGGGTCGAGACGTCGGGGTTGGAGCGCCGCCCCATCGCCCTCGCCTCCACTTCGCCCGCTTTACGATCCGGCCCGCCTCCCTCGGCCGGTCGCATTCATCGGCAAGGCCAGCAAAGCGCGCCGTGCACACCGGCCGTGCCGGCTTCTACAATGCACGGCAACGCACTGCCAGCTCTTCAGGAAGCAAGCCATGGGCGATTGGGTTTTCGTCTGCGCCACCTCGCAATTGCTGCCCGGCGAATCGACCGTCGCCTGGGACGGCGACACCGCGATCTTCGTATGCAACTACGACGGCGATTTCTACGCCCTTGAGGACCGCTGCTCGCACGAAGACTTCGAGCTGTCCGCAGGCGCCTTCGACGGCGAGGAAGCCACGGTCGAATGCGTCCTGCACGGCGCCCGCTTCGACGTGCGCGACGGCCGCCCGCTGTGCGCCCCGGCCTATGAGCCGGTGACGAAGTTCCCGGTCAAGGTCGAGGACGGCGGGGTCTGGACCCGCGACGACCGCGAGTAAACCTTGGTGCGGCTCGATCCGTACGACGGGTATCGGCAGATATTTATTAATCTCTCTCCACGGTAAGTGCGGCCTGTCCGCGGTCGCCTTCGAGAGAGCAAATCCCCCGCGCAGAAGCCGCATCGGGCTTCGTGCCTGCGCCGGGCGCTCGCCCCCTTTGTCAAAGGGGGCAACAGATCGCGCTCGTCGCGTCGTAACTTTTTCGCCGCTGCAGCCCGATTCGCAACACTCTCGCCGTTGCTGCCGTTGCTGCCGTTGCTGCTGTTGCTGCCGTTGCTGCTATTGCGGCTATTGCGGCCTTTGCCTTTGTTGTTCCCCCCTTTGACAAAGGGGGGCTGGGGGATTTGCTTTTCGCTTTTCCCTCGCACGCCCAAGCGCAAATCCCCCGCGCCGACATAGCATCGTGCTTCGTGTCTGCGCCGGGCGCTCGCCCCCTTTGTCAAAGGGGGCAATAGATCGCGCTCGTCGTGTCGTAACGTTTCGGGCGTAGCCCGATTCGCAACACTCTCGCCGTTGCTGCCGTTGCTGCCGTTGCTGCTGTTGCTGGTATTGCTGCTATTGCGGCCTTTGCCTTTGCTGTTCCCCCCTTTGACAAAGGGGGGCTGGGGGGATTTGCTTTTCGCTTTCCCCTCGCGCGCCCAAGCGCAAATCCCCCGCGCCGACATAGCGTCGGGCTTCGTGTCTGCGCCGGACGCTCGCCCCCTTTGTCGAAGGGGGCAATAGGTCGCGCTCGTCGCGTCGTAGCGTTTCGGCGGCTGCAGCCCCGTTCCAACACTCTCGCTATTGCTGCTATCCGCTGCGCCTTAGCCGCCCATCCCCCCACCGCCGCCCAAAACGCTGACCCATTACACCGGAAACGGTTACAGGACCCTCGAATTGTTCACAATTCGTTGCAAATGAGAATTCATCTCATTAAGATTGCGATCTGACACGGTTTCGACCGTTCTCGCCCTTCCGTCCCCCTTGCTCGAGATACCCATGTCGACCACGAAGTTCGTCGTGTCGCCGCTCGCCGGTGCACTTGCCCTCGCCCTCAGCCTGCCCGTGCTCGCCGCACCGGCGCCCGAACCGCAGGCCAAGGACCTCGACGGCGTCGCGGTGCACGGCCATCGCGTGCAGAAGGCCAGCAGCGGCAAGTACACCGCCACCCTGCGCGACACCCCGCAGACGATCAGCGTGATCGACCGCACCACCATCGACGGCCAGAACCTGCTGTCGCTGAGCGACATCCTCAGCACCCTGCCCGGTATCACCTTCGGCGCCGGCGAAGGCGGCGGCGGCTTCGGCGACAAGATCAACCTGCGCGGCTTCGACGCCAGCAGCGACATCACCGTCGACGGCGTGCGCGACAGCGGCCTCTACAGCCGCACCGACCCTTTCAACCTGGAATCGGTCGAAGTCGTCAACGGTGCCAACTCGGTCTATTCCGGCGCCGGCTCGGTCGGCGGCACGGTCAACCTGGTCAGCAAGGCCGCCGGCCTCAATGAGTTCCACAAGGCCAGCATCGCCGCCGGCACCGACAGCTATACCCGCGTCACCACCGACAGCAACTTCGTGCTCGGCGAAAGCTCGGCGCTGCGCTTGAATGCGATGGCGCATCAGAACGACGTGCCGGGCCGCGACGTCGAGCAGAACGAGCGTTGGGGCGTGGCCGCCTCGCTCGCCTTCGGCCTCGGCAGCGACACCAGCTGGACCTTGAACTACCTGCACCAGGAAGACGACAACACCCCGCAATACGGTCTGCCGTTCTTCAACGGCGACGTGCTGCCGGGCATCGACCGCGGCAACTACTACGGTTACAGCAACATCGACCGTCAGGACATCCAGCTCGATTCGGTCACCTCGATCGTCGACCACGCCTTCAACGACAATTTCAAAATCCGCAACCTGACCCGTTGGCAGCAGGCCGACCAGTTCTCGCTGGTCGATGCAGTCCAGGGCACCTGGTGCCTGGCCAACAACCTGACGCCGCTCGGCGCGAGCTGCGGCAGCACCCGTCCCGGAAACTACAGCCCGAGCGGCCCGCGCGGTTACGGCCGCGACACCCGCAACACCACGTTGTACAACCAGACCGACCTGACGGTGAACTTCAACACCGGCGCGATCGAGCACAACCTGGTCGCCGGTTTCTCGGTGCTGCACGAAGAGTTCGACCTCGACGTCACCAGCGATTTCCGCAACCCCAACGGCACCAACCCGTTCCTGTCGGGCCTGCCGCAGATGAACATCGCGCGTCCGGACCACACCTACCGCGGCCCGCTCAACCGCACCCTGACCGGCCGCACCGAAGGCGAGCTCGACAACCGCGCCATCTACGTGTTCGACACGCTCAAGTTCAACGAGCAGTGGCAGTTGAGCCTGGGCGCGCGCTACGAGCGCAACGAAGGCGAGACCATCAATGCGGTGGTGGTGCAGGCGCCGACCGCGGCGAACCAGCCGCTGCCGGCCCTGCCGATCGGCACCGTCACCGGCTATGGCGTGCCGTTCAAGAGCAACGACGACCTGTTCTCTTACCGTGCCGGCCTGGTCTACAAGCCGGTCGAGAACGGCAGCATCTACATCGCCTACGGCAACTCGAAGACCCCGTCGAAGGCCTCGGTCAACGGCTCGTGCACCGCGCAGACCTGCTCGGTCGATCCGGAAACCGCGGTCAATTACGAAATCGGCACCAAGTGGGACTTCCTCGACGGCCGCATCGCCCTGACCGGCTCGGTGTTCCGCAACGAGCGCGAGAACTACAAGGTCGCCGACCTCGACAACCCGGCCAACCTGTCGGGCCTGCAGCAGCTCGACGGCAGCGCGCGCGTCGACGGCGTGATGCTCGGCCTGTCCGGCCTGCTGACCGACCAGTGGGCGGTCTACGCCAACTACGCCTTCCTCGACAGCGAAGTGCTGCAGGGCGTGTCCGACCGTCAGGCCAGCCTCGGCCTGGACTACACCAAGGGCGACCGCCTGACCCAGGTGCCGGAGCATTCCTTCAGCCTGTGGACCACCTACGACATCAGCCCGCGTTGGCAGGTCGGCTATGGCGCGACCTACCAGGGCAAGATCTGGCTGACCCAGCACAGCGCGACCAACGTCGCCGGCCCGCTGACGACCTACGGCAGCTACTGGACCCACCGCGCGATGGTCAACTACAAGATCAACCGCCAGGCCTCGCTGCAGCTCAACATCAACAACCTCACGGACGAGGATTACTTCACCCGCATCCGCAACAACGGCTGGGCCACCCCGGGCGACGGACGCCAGGTGGTGCTGAGCGCCAACTTCGCCTTCTAAGTGGTATCGAGCCTCGAGTTCACGTTCTAATCGGACTTCCACAGTCCAGGCGCGCCGCCCGGGTCCTCCCGGGCGGCCGCATTGAGGAAAGCCATGCTGCTGCACGTTCCCAAGGTGCTCACCGCCGAACAGGTCGGCCATTGCCGCGAACGCCTGGCCCAGGCCGGCTGGAGCGACGGCCGCATCACCGCGGGCCATCAGTCGGCCAAGGCCAAGGACAACGCGCAACTGCCCGAGAACGACCCGGTCGCGCGCGAGCTCGGCCCGCTGATCCTCGATGCCCTGTCGAAGAACCCGACCTTCTTTTCCGCGGCGCTGCCGCAGCGGGTCTACCCGCCCCTGTTCAATCGCTACGCCGGCGGCCAATCGTTCGGTTTCCACGTCGACAACGCGATCCGCTACGACCGCAGCCGCGGCGGCATGGACGCGGTGCGCACCGATCTGTCGGCGACCCTGTTCCTGAGCGCGCCGGAGGAATACGACGGCGGCGAGCTCGTCATCGAAGACACCTACGGCACCCACCCGGTGAAGCTGGCGGCCGGCGACCTGGTGCTGTATCCCGGCACCAGCTTGCACAAGGTCACCCCGGTCACTCGCGGCGAACGCATCGCCTCGTTCTTCTGGATCCAGAGCCTGCTCGCCGAAGATTCGCAGCGCCGGCTGATGTTCGAGTTGGACGTGTCGATCCGTCGCCTGACCGCCGACGTGCCCGATCATCCCGCGCTGGTCCAGCTGACCGGCGTGTATCACAACCTGCTGCGGCGCTGGAGCCAGACGTGAGTCCGGCCAGCGGCGACGATCGCGCCATTAACACCGGCGCGATCAAGACCGGCTCGATCAAAGCCGGACCGATCAAGGCCACTTCGGGCACGATCGATCCGAATCGTCGCTCCTATTGGCTCAAGACCCTGCACCGCTGGCACTGGATCAGCGCCGCGGTCAGCCTGGTCGCGCTGCTGCTGTTCTCGGTCACCGGCATCACCCTCAACCATGCCGCCCAGATCGAATCCGAACCGGTCGTGGTCAACGTCAAGGAAACCCTGCCGGCGAGCCTGCTGCGCAGTCTCAAGAGCGAGCGTCCCGCCGACGCTCCCTTGCCGGGCGCTGTCAACGACTGGCTTGCCGATGCGTTGGACGTGCGCACGGCCGGGCGCAAGGGCGAGTGGTCCGATGCCGACGTCTACGTCTCGCTGCCGCGTCCCGGCGGCGACGCCTGGCTGAGCATCGAGCGCGAGAGCGGCGCGATCGAATACGAACGCACCGACCGCGGCTGGATCGCCTGGCTCAACGATTTGCACAAGGGCCGCAATACCGGCGCGGCCTGGCGCTGGTTCATCGACTTGTTCGCGGTGACCTGCCTGCTGTTCGCCTCGACCGGCCTGTGGCTGCTGCAACTGCACGCGCGCCAGCGCGGCAAGACCTGGCCGCTGGTCGCGGCGGGCCTGGCGGTGCCGCTGCTGGTGATCATCCTGTTCATGCACTGACCCATTCCCCTTACGCATTCGCCGCTTTACGCATTCCCCGCTTTAGAAACCCAGGAGCGATCCATGAAGCTGTCGTCTTTCAAAGTGCTGATCCCGGCGATGGTGCTGCCGATGCCGGCGCTTGCGGCGGATCTCGAACTCAACATCGAAATCCCGCGCATCAACGCCGCCGAGTACCACCGCCCCTACCTCGCCGCCTGGATCGAAAAGGCCGACAACAGCGTCGCCAGCAACCTCGCGGTCTGGTACGACCTGGACATGAAGAACGGCGAAGGCACCAAGTGGCTCAAGGACATGCGCCAGTGGTGGCGCCGCAGCGGCCGCACCCTGCAGATGCCGGTCGACGGTGTCAGCGGCGCGACCCGTCCGGTCGGCCAGCATGCGGTTTCGTTCAAGGGCAACAGCAAGGCCCTCGCCGGCCTCGCGCCGGGCCGCTACACCCTCGTCGTCGAAGCCGCGCGCGAAGTCGGCGGCCGCGAAATGCTGACGATCCCGTTCGAGTGGCCGGCCAAGGCGCAGAACCTGTCGGCGCAGGGCAAGACCGAACTCGGCAAGGTGAAGGTGGTGGTGAAGCCGTGACTCGGAATTGGGGATTCCGGATTCGCAACAGCGATTTCCGGGCCCCGACGCGAATCCAGCCTCACCCGCCCTTGCGAATCCCGAATCCCGAATCACCAATCCCGGACCCAAACCCATGAACCTCAAGCTTCTAGCCGCCGCCGTCGTCGCCACTTTCGCGCTCGCCGGCACCGCCCAGGCGCACAAGGCCTGGCTGCAACCTTCGCAGACCGTGTTCTCGGACAAGGGCTCGTGGCTGACCGTCGATGCCGCGGTCTCCAACGACCTGTTCTATTTCAACCACGTGCCCTTGCCGCTGGAGCGCCTGCAGATCACCGCGCCCGACGGCAGCGCCGTGCAGCCGCAGAACGCCTCGACCGGCAAGCTGCGCAGCGTGTTCGATGTCGAGCTGTCGCAGGAAGGCACCTACAAGGTCGCGATGAACAACGAAGGCATGTTCGCCAGCTACAAGCTCGGCGGCGAAGCCAAGCGCTGGCGCGGCAAGGCCGGCGAGTTCAAGAGCGGCATTCCGGCCGGCGCCACCGAGGTCAACGCGTCCGAAAGCCTCGGCCGCGTCGAGACCTTCGCCACCGTCGGCAAGCCGAGCACGACCGCGTTCAAGACCACCGGCAAGGGCATCGAGCTGGTGCCGGTGACCCATCCGAACGATTTGTTCGCGGGCGAAACGGCTACCTTCCAGTTGCTCGTCGACGGCAAGCCGGCGGCCGGCCTCAAGGTCGAGATCGTGCCGGGCTCGACCCGTTATCGCGACCAGCAAAACGAAATCAACCTCACCACCGGCAACGACGGCAAGTTCGAGGTCAAGTGGCCGCAGGCCGGCATGTACTGGCTGGAAACCGCCAGCGAAGACGCCAAGACCACGTTGCCGGAAGCCAAGCAGCGTCGCCTGAGCTACGTCGCCGTGTTCGAAGTGCTGCCGCAGTAAACCGATGCCGGTGTCGACGCCGCAGGTGACCTGGTCGTGGTCGGGCGCATGGGATGCGCCCGAGGCCGCGTCGCTGCACGCGCTCGACGGCATCACCATGGGCACGCGCTGGTCGGTCAAGTTGATCGCCCGCGCCAGCGCCCTGGCGATGTTGGAACGCGGCATCCAGGCGCGGCTCGATGAGGTCGTCGCCCAAATGAGCACTTGGGAAGCCGACTCCGATATCAGCCGTTACAACCGTTCCGCCGCCGGCAGCGCACATACGCTGCCGGCCGGGTTCGCCGAAGTGATGGCGGCGGCGCTCGCGCTCGCCGCCGATACCGACGGCGCTTACGACCCGAGCATCGGCCCCTTGGTCGACCTGTGGGGCTTCGGCCCTGCCGGCGCGCGCGAGGCCGCGCCCGACGCCCTCGCGGTGGCGAACGCGCAAGCGCGCGTGGGCTGGCGCCGGCTGCGTTTCGATGCAGCTGCACGCAGCCTGGAACAACCCGGCGGCGCCTATGTCGATCTGTCCTCGATCGCCAAGGGCTATGGCGTCGACCGCGTCGCCGACTATCTGCTCGAACAAGGCATCGCCGATTGCCTGGTCGAAGTCGGCGGCGAACTGCGCGGGCACGGGCGCAAACCCGATGCGTCGCCGTGGCGCGTCGCGGTCGAGCAGCCCGGTGGCGGCGACGACGAAGCAGCCGCGGTGATCGCACTCGACGGCCTCGCCATCGCGACCTCCGGCGACTATCGCCGCTATTTCGATGCGGACGGCCAGCGTTACTCGCATACTCTTGATCCGCGCAGCGGCCGGCCGATCGCACACCCGCTGGCTTCGGTCACCGTGCTGCATGCGCAGTGCATGCAGGCCGACGCGCTCGCCACCGCCCTGACCGTGCTCGGCGCGCACGCCGGCATGGCCTATGCGAACCGGCATGGCCTGGCGGCTCTGTTCGTGTTGCGCGAGGGCGACGCTTTCGTCACCCGCACCACGCCGGCGTTCGTCGCCCGGCAATGCCGCCCATGAGCGCCGCGCCGACCGCACCGCGCCGACGTTTCGACCTCGGCGTCTTCGGCAATCTGTTGGTCGTGCTGGCGCTGGTCGCGCTCGCGCTGGGCTTGTCGCAGTGGCAGGCCGAACCGCCGCGCTGGAGCTTCCCCGGCCGCGGCCGGGTGTGGGCGGCGGGCGTAGTCGCCGCGCTGTATGCCGGCTTCGTCGCCGCCATCGCCGTCTCGCGCGCACAGCGGGCACGCGCGCAGGCCTTGCCGGCGATCTCCGCACAACAGCGCGGCGACTGGCTGGTCGCCTTCGCCAGCCAGACCGGTTTCGCCGAACAACTCGCGCGCCGCAGTTACGACGCCTTGCGCGATGCCGGCCTGCGCGCCGACCTCGCGGTGCTCGGTACCGTCGATGCCTCGCAACTGGCGCTGTATCCGCGCGTGTTGTTCATCGTCAGCACCACCGGCGAAGGCGATGCGCCCGACAGCGCCGCCGGCTTCGTCCGCCGAGTGATGGCACAGAGCGGCGAACTGTCGGCGACGCGCTACGGCGTGCTCGCCCTAGGCGACCGCGAGTACACCGAGTACTGCGCGTTCGGTCATCGTCTCGATCATTGGCTGCGGCATTCCGGCGCCCAGTCCCTGTTCGACCTGGTCGAGGTCGACAACAGCGAGCCCGGCGCCCTGCGTCATTGGCAGCACCATTTGGGCCTGTTGGCCGGACACACCGAGTTGCCCGACTGGAGCGCGCCTGCCTACCACCCCTGGCAGTTGCAGGAACGTCTGCTGTCGAACCTCGGCAGCGTCGGCGGCCCGGTGTTCCGGCTCGGCCTGGTGCAGGCCGATGGCGCCGCGCTCGATTGGCGCGCCGGCGATATCGCCGAGATCGGCCCGCGCAACAGTGCCGCCGACGTCGCTCAGTGGCTGACGACGCTCAATCTGGATGGCGACATGAGCGTGCGGCACGAGGATGCGCAGGAACCCTTGTCGGCATTGTTGGCGCGTTCGCGTTTGCCCGATCCCGGCACCGTGCAGGGACAAGGCGCGCAGGCCATCGCCGACACGCTCAAGCTGCTGTCGCATCGCGAGTATTCGATCGCCTCGGTGCCTGCGGACGGTTCGCTGCAACTCTTGGTCCGGCAGATGCGTTACGAGGACGGCCGCTACGGCTACGGCAGCGGCTGGCTGACCCAACATGCGGCGATGGGCACGGCGATCGACCTGCGCATCCGCAGCAACCCGTCCTTCCATGCGCCGAGCGACGCCCGCCCGGTGTTGCTGATCGGCAACGGCACCGGCTTGGCCGGCCTGCGCGCATTGCTCAAGACCCGGATCGCCGCGGGACATACCCGCAACTGGCTGTTGTTCGGCGAACGCAACGCCGCCTGCGACCTGCACTACCGCGACGAACTCGACGCCTGGCAAGCCGCCGGCGCGATCGAGCGCGTCGACTACGCGTTCTCGCGCGACGGCGAATCGCGGACCTATGTCCAGGACGTGTTGCGCATGCATCTGGACGCGGTGCGCGAATGGATCGCGCAAGGCGCCGCGGTCTATGTCTGCGGCAGCCTCGAAGGCATGGCCCCGGGCGTGGAAGCGGTTCTGCACGAAGCGGTCGGCGTGGACGCGCTGGAGACCATGGCTGCGGACGGCCGTTATCGGCGCGATGTGTATTGAGTGATTCCGGGAGCGCGAACCATCGTCCCTTTTGATGGGGCGGCGCCCGGCGAACGCATCGTTGCTGGGTGATGTTCGAAGCGCGGGGGATTTGCTTCGGCTTTGCTTTGCTTTGCTTCCAGCCAAGCCGGCTCAGCCGAACAGGAGCAGATCGAATCGGGAGTACGCCGATATCTGATGCGCCGCGAGGTCGAGACAGCGCGGTCGCGGCTTGCGCCGCTCCTACCCCAAAGCCACGCGACTGCCGATCTCTGCGTGGCTGCGGTCCCAGTTGCTCTGGATCCTCGCTTGCGCGGGGATGACCGTTCCCGGTTGAGGCGTCGGCCGACTCTGGCACACGTCGATCGCGCCACCCAGATTCAGTCGAGCGGCGCGACCCGAACCAGCAGCACTTCGCCGCCGCCTTCGAGCACGCCGCGCAGGCGTTCGCTGCCGGCGGCGAGGATGGCGGTGTCGCCGGCTTGCAGCGGCGGCAGGCCGGAGTCGTCGGCGAACCGCGCCTGGCCGGCCAGCAGATGCACGGCCCAGGTCTGGCCCGGTTCGGCGAAGATCACCATCGGACCGACCAGGGGACGATGCCAGAGCTCGGCACGGACCCGGTCGCGGCGCCACATCAGGTTGAAGTCGTGGGTCAGGCCGTCGAGCAGTTCGCCCTGAACCCCGCGTTCGCCGGCGAAACGCAGCTTGTCGTGCGGCGGCAGCAATTCGTGGACCTCGCCGTCGTCGAAACGCAGGCGCAGGCCGTTGCCGCTGAGCAGGACCAGCTCGCGGTCGATCCCGGGAAAAGCCGAGAACGGCGCATCGCGCTCGATCTCGGCGATCGACAGGCGCCAGTCCCAGTCCTCGCCGGGGATCGGGCGATCGAGCCCGGCCTCGTTCTGGCGGCTCATGCGCACGATTTCGCGGGTCCAGCCGAACTGGTTGCGCCAGCGTTCGCGGCGGTACTCGTTGGCGGGGATGGACCAGGTCAGGCGGTCGGGCATGGGCGTGGCTGCGGCGGAACGAAGGCGCAGTCTAGTGGTTGGGCCGGGAAGGCCCAAGCGGGGGATTGGGGCGCGGCGGCAGACTGGGGGCGTTAGGCGAAGCCGGCGATGCCTGGCCGCGCAGTGGTCCGGCCGGAGCAGGAATCCCTGTGAGACGCGGTGCGAGTGCAGGTTGCAGGGGGGCCGACAGATGGAGGTCGCGGGATTGCAGGGGGCTTAGCCGGGGCTGACAGATGGCGGTCGCGGCTTGCGCCGCTCCTACCCTCAGAGCAAAAGCGGAAGCCGAAGCCCGGCGCGAGTCCCGAGTCCCAGTCCCGAAAGCCAAACCCCGAACCCCGAACAAGGGTGTGCCCCGCCGCAGATCCCTCTGGGGCGGGGCAACGTACTTCCGTGTCCAGGGACCTCCCCCCGAATCCTTTCGAGCTTCCTTGCCCGATTAGCTGCCGACCCCGCGTCCTTACGGCATCGGCAGACTTGTTCAGCGCTTGCTGGCAGCGCGCGGGGCCGCGATGGCTCCGGCGGTGTTGGTCGGGCGAACCTGGGCGGCTCCGCCGACCACGATACGATCCCGATTCTTTTCGACCGTCTTCAGACCGATTCCCTTGACCAGGGCCAGCTGCTCGACGCTGCGGAAGGCCCCGTTGGCCTTGCGGTAAGCGACGATGGCTTCGGCCTTGGAGGCCCCGATGTTGAGCAGTACGCGGTCCAAGGTGGCCGCGTCGGCACTGTTGATATTGACCTGTTCCGAGGCGAAGGCACTGCCGGCGAGCATCAGCGACAGGACCAGCGACTTTGCGATGAGGGCAAACGATTTCATGGTTAAAGCTCCTGAGAGTGGATTCCGTTCCTGGCCGGCGGCCTTACGTCCTTGAGTCCTTGTGTCCGCCGGTGGAGACAGTCTCCATGTCTCGACCGGCACAGGTTATCGCCGCAGACGCCGGTGCGAAGCCGGGGGATGCCGCAGCGCAGGGTAGGAAAAGTCCTACACGGCCCAGGAGGCGTAAAATGCCCCCCTTCCCCGCTCCAGAGGTCCGTCAATGGACGCCAGCAAGGTCGATCGCTACGTCAGCGAGAAGTGGGACGACGAAATCGTCCCGCAACTGGTCGAATACATCCGCATCCCCAACAAGTCGCCGATGTTCGACGCCGACTGGGTCCAGCACGGCTACATGGACGACGCCGTCAAGCTCGTGGAGACCTGGGCCCGCGCCCAGTCGATCCCGGGCATGCAGGTGGAGGTGGTGCGCCTGGAAGGTCGCACGCCGTTGATCTTCATCGATATCCCCGCCGCTTTCGGCGGCAGCGACGAGGACTGCGTGCTGCTCTACGGCCACCTCGACAAGCAGCCGGAGATGACCGGCTGGGACGACGACCTGGGCCCGTGGAAGCCGGTGATCAAGGGCGACAAGCTCTATGGCCGCGGCGGCGCCGACGACGGCTACGCCATCTTCGGTTCGTTGGCGGCGATCCTGGCCCTGCAGGAACAGCAGCAGCCGCATGCGCGCTGCGTGATCCTGATCGAGGCCTGCGAGGAGTCCGGCAGCTACGACCTGCCCGCCTACGTCGATCACCTCGCCGACCGCATCGGCAAACCCTCGCTGGTGGTCTGCCTGGACTCGGGTTGCGGCAACTACGATCAACTGTGGTGCACGACCTCGCTGCGCGGCCTGGCCGGCGGCAACTTCACCGTCAAGGTGCTCAGCGAAGGCGTGCATTCGGGCGACGCCTCCGGCGTGGTGCCATCGAGCTTCCGCCTGTTGCGCCAGCTGCTGTCGCGCCTGGAGGACGAGAGCAACGGCAAGATCCTGATCGAAGGCCTGTACGTGGATGTGCCGCCCGAGCGCATGGAGCAGGCGCGCCAGGCCGCCAAGGTGCTCGGCACCGCGGTCTACGACAAGTTTCCGTTCCTGCCCGGGATGAAGCCGATGTTCAAGGAGAACACAGCCGACGACCTGGCCGAGCTGGTGCTCAACCGCACCTGGCGCCCGGCCTTGTCGGTCACCGGCGTCGACGGCATGCCAGCGCTGGCGTCGGCCGGCAACGTGCTGCGTCCGCACACCTCGGTGAAGCTGTCGCTGCGCCTGCCGCCGACCCTCGACGGCAAACGCGCCGGCGAGCTGCTCAAGGAAGTCCTGCTGCGCGATCCGCCGAACGGTGCGCAGGTGACCTTGGAACTGGAAAAATCCTCGAGCGGCTGGAACGCCCCGGCGATGTCGTCGTGGCTGTCGAACGCGATCGACACGTCGAGCCGCGAGTTCTTCGGCCAACCGGCGATGTACATGGGCGAAGGCGGCTCGATTCCGTTCATGGGCATGCTGGGCGAGAAGTTCCCCGGCGCACAGTTCATGATCACCGGCGTGCTCGGCCCGCATTCGAACGCGCACGGCCCGAACGAGTTCCTGCACATCCCGATGGGCAAGCGCGTGACCGCCTGCGTCGCCCGCGTAGTCGCCGAGCATCACCTGGCGGGCCAGCGCGGCGAAACCACCGGTGTGGCCGCGGTGGCCGACAGCGGCGATCGTCATGGCGGGCACGGTTGCTGCTGATTTTTGCGACGATTCGATGATGGAAAGAAACGGGCCTTCGGGCCCGTTTCTGTTTGGGGATGAGTCGCTTCGGTGCGAGTCGCGAAGGTGCGATGGCGCGATGCCATGGCCGACTGACCGAAGTGGAAGTTCGTCCGCTTCGGTCGATGGCGTTGGCCTGGAGCTTTCTGCACGCCCTCTGTCGCGGCTTGCGCCGCTCCTACCCTTTGCTCGCGTTGCCCTTGGGTAGGAACGGCGCGAGCCGCGACCGCGTAGTTGCACGATGCCGCGCCTACCGGGGCCAACTAGGTACGGCTGATGCGGTCGGGGCTTGTTCGCTTCGGTCGATGACGTTGGAATGGGACATTCTGCGTGCCCTTGGTCGCGGCTTGCGCCGCTCCTACCCTTTGTCCGCGTTGCACCCGCCCCAATGCCCCACCCTCACGCCGTAGCGACGCTGGCGGCGACATGCTCCAGCCGCGTTACCCACCATCCCCAGGAGGGCAGGCCCATGCTAGGCGGCATCATTTATACGATCATCATCGGCGCGGTCATCGGCATCCTTGCGCGCTTCTTCAAGCCCGGCGCCGATCCGATGGGCTGGATACTCACCATCCTGCTCGGCATTGCCGGCGCCTACATCGGCAGCCTGCTCTACGTCGGCGGCGGACTGATCGGCCTGATCGTCTCGGTCATCTGCGCGATCGTGCTGTTGTTCCTGTACGAGATGATTCGAAGCAAGACGGCCAAACCGTGAAGCGAAGGCGGCATTTGCTCTGCTGAAAACAGAACACCCCGGCTCAGGCCGGGGTGTTTCGTTACTGCCGCCGACGATCTCAATCGCGCAGGTAATCGATGACCCGCTGCGCCAGAGCCTGCGCATCGTCTTCCAGGGTCTCCAGGCGCAGTTCCGCCGCCTCGGGCGCTTCGTACGGCGAATCGATGCCGGTGAAGTTCGGGATCTTGCCGGCGCGCGCCTTCGCGTACAGGCCCTTGACGTCGCGGCGCTCGGCCTCGGCCAGCGGGGTGTCGACGAACACTTCGACGAATTCGCCGTCCTCGAACAGCTCGCGCGCGAGCCGACGTTCGGCGCGGAACGGCGAGATGAAGCTGACCAGCACGATCAGGCCGGCGTCGGTCATGAGCTTGGCGACTTCGGCGACGCGGCGGATGTTCTCGACCCGGTCTTCGTCGGTGAAGCCCAGGTCCTTGTTGAGGCCATGCCGCACGTTGTCGCCATCGAGCACGAAGCTGTGGTGACCGAGCGCGTGCAGTTGCTTGTCGACCAGGTTGGCGATGGTCGACTTGCCCGAACCCGACAGGCCGGTGAACCACACGCAGCGCGGCTTCTGGTGCTTGCTGCGGGCGCGCGCGGCCTTGTCGACGTCGACCGGCTGCCAGTGGATGTTGCCGGCGCGGCGCAAGGCGAAATCGAGGGTGCCGGCGGCGACCGTGGCGTGGGTCTGGCGGTCGATCAGAATGAAGCTGCCGAGCTCGCGGTTGTCGAGGTAGGCCTCGAACGCGATCGGCTGATCCAGGCTCAGGTTGCAGTAAGCGACCTCGTTGAGTTCGAGGTGCTTGGCCGCCAGTTGGGCCTGGCTGTTGACGTCGACCTTGTGCTTGATCTCGGTGATGCTGGCGCTGACCGTGCGCGCGCCGATCTTCAGCCAGTACGAGCGGCCCGGCAGCAACGGCTGCGCATCCATCCACAGCAGGTGCACGGCGAACTGGTCGGCCACCTGCGCCGGCTGCGCGACGTTGGCGATCACGTCGCCGCGGCTGATGTCGAGTTCGTCGGCGAGGGTCAGGGTGACCGCCTGGCCGGCGCCGGCGACATCGAGATCGCCGTCGGCGGTGACGATGCGCTGCACCTGCGAGCGACGGCCCGAGGGCAAGGCGACGACCTCGTCGCCGGGCCGCACCGTGCCGGCCGCGATGGTGCCGGCGAAGCCGCGAAAATCCTGGTTCGGGCGGTTGACCCATTGCACCGGCAGGCGGAAGCCGAGTTCGGCCGCGCTGCGTTCGGTGTCGACCGATTCCAGATGTTCTAGCACGCTCGGGCCGTGGTACCACGGCGTCAGCGGCGAGCGTTCGGTGAGGTTGTGGCCGCGCAGCGCCGACAAGGGCACGGCGGTGACGTGCTCGATGCCGAGCTGCGCGGCGAGCTCGCGGTATTCGCCGACGATGCGCTCGAACACGGCCTGGTCGAAATCGACCAGATCCATCTTGTTGACCGCGAGCAGCACATGGCGGATGCCGAGCAGGGACACGATGTAGCTGTGCCGGCGGGTCTGCGTCAGCAGGCCTTTGCGCGCGTCGACCAACACCACCGCCAGCGCGGCGGTCGAGGCGCCGGTCGCCATGTTGCGGGTGTACTGCTCGTGGCCCGGGCAGTCGGCGACGATGAACTTGCGCTTCTCGGTACCGAAGAACCGGTAGGCGACGTCGATGGTGATGCCTTGCTCGCGTTCGGCGGCCAGCCCGTCGACGAGCAAGGCGAAATCGATCTCGCCGTTCTGGGTGCCGTGACGGCGGCTGTCGGCGTCGAGCGCGGCCAGTTGGTCGTCGAACAGCAGGCGGGTGTCGTGCAGCAGGCGCCCGATCAGGGTGCTCTTGCCGTCGTCGACGCTGCCGCAGGTGATGAAGCGCAGCAGGCTTTTGTGCTCGTGTTGTTGCAGGTAGCCGGTGATGCTGTCGCCGGCACTGGCGGGACTCGGGAATCGGGACTCGGGACTCGCAAAAGCCACTACGCTGCCGCCCACTGCCACCAACGCTTCCACCTCGCGGCGCTCCGTCTGTTCGTGTTCCAATTCCGACTCCCGATTCGCGAATACCGGCTTCATCAGAAGTAGCCCTCTTGTTTCTTGCGTTCCATCGAAGCGGAGGGGTCATGATCGATCACCCGCCCCTGGCGTTCGGAGGTGGTCGCGACCAGCATCTCGGCGATGATCGCTTCGAGCGTGTCGGCCTCGGATTCGATCGCGCCGGTCAGCGGGTAGCAGCCGAGCGTGCGGAAACGCACCTTGCGGGTCTGCGGCACTTCGCCGTCGCGCAGCGGCAGGCGCTCGTCGTCGACCAGGATCAGGCTGCCGTCGCGCTCCACCACCGGGCGTTCGGCGGCGAAATACAACGACGGTACCGGGATCTTCTCGCGATAGATGTACAGCCAGACGTCGAGCTCGGTCCAATTGGAGATGGGGAACACGCGTACGCTCTCGCCGGCGTGGATGCGGGTGTTGAACAGCGACCACAGCTCCGGACGTTGGTTCTTCGGGTCCCAGCGGTGCTGCGGATTGCGGAACGAGAAGATGCGCTCCTTGGCGCGCGACTTCTCTTCGTCGCGGCGCGCGCCGCCGATGGCGGCATCGAACTTGTTCCAGTCCAGCGCCTGCTTGAGGCCCTGGGTCTTCATCACGTCGGTGTGGACGCTGGCGCCGTGGCTGACCGGGCCGATGCCCTGGGCCAGGCCGTCGGGATTGATGTGCACGCGCAGGTCGACACCGGTCTCGGCGGCGCGGCGGTCGCGGAAGGCGATCATCTCGCCGAACTTCCAGCCGGTGTCGACATGCAGCAGCGGGATCGGCGGGCGCGCCGGATAAAAGGCCTTCAGCAACAGGTGCAGCAGCACCGAGCTGTCCTTGCCGACCGAGTACAGCATCACCGGGTTGCGGAACTCGGCGGCGACCTCGCGCAGGATGTGGATGCTTTCGGCCTCGAGCCGGTCCAGATGGCTCAACGCCTGCGCGGGCAGCGGCGGCGGAGCGGACAGCGGCGGGCTCAGGTCGGGTGACGCACTCATGCGGATGGACTCTTCAAGGCGGCGGGCGTAGCGAAAGGGCGGACTGGACGACGCGCGCCAGCCAGGTAAACCGGTCGCGGCGCCCCGCCGACAGCGGGAAACCGGACGGGCGGATCCGCGCTTGCGGACCGTCCAAGCCTAGCCGGACCGGCAGCTGAGCTTGGGGTCATTAGAATTCCCCCGGTTTCGGGGAGGAAATAAGCGCCGGGCATGAGCGCATTACCGAGCATCCTTTCCGCGGCCCGGGAGCCACTCGTAGCCTGCAGTCTCCCGAAGTCAGAAGCCGACCGCCGTGCCCGCCGCCGCCCTGTCCGCTCCAGCCCTGTCCGCTCCGCCCTCACTGGCCACTCCGCTGCCCGCGGACCGGCTCGATTCGCTCGTCCGCCTCACCGAGGGCCTGGACCACAACAGCCTGTGGTGGTTGTCCGGCTATGCCGCCGGCCTGGCTCGTGCCGGCGCCGGCAACATCGCCACCCTCGCGGTGCCGGCCGCAGCACCCGCGGTCGCCGCTCCCGAGGCCCGCGCCAGCGAACGCGTGAGCATCGTCTACGGCAGCCAGACCGGCAACGCCAAGCGCCTGGCCGAGCAGCTCGCCGGCCAGGCCGAGGCCGCCGGCCTCAGCGTGCGCCTGCTGCGCGCCGATGCCTACCCGACCCGCGAACTCAAGAACGAACGCCTGCTGTATGTCGTCATCAGCACCCAGGGCGACGGCGATCCGCCGGACGACTCGCGCGGCCTGATCGATTTCATCGCCGGCAAGCGCGCGCCCGAACTCAAGGGCCTCAACTTCGCCGTGCTCGGCCTCGGCGATTCCAGCTACCCGGATTTCTGCTCGATCGGCCAGAAGGTCGACGCGCGCCTCGGCGAACTCGGCGCGACCCGGCTGTTCGCCCGCGGCGACGCCGACCTCGATTTCGAGACCGTGTCCACGCCCTGGCTGCAGCAGGCGCTGACTCAGGCCAAGGAAGCGCTGAAGCCGGCTGCCACGCACCTGGCCACGGTCACCCCGCTGCGCCCGCTCGCCGCCGCGCCGGCCTTCCATCGCGATGCGCCGTTCGCCGCCGAGTTGCTTAGCAACCAGCGCCTGATCGCGCGCGGTTCCGACCGCCTGGTGCCGGACAAGGACATCCGCCACATCGAAATATCGCTGGAAGGCTCCGGCCTGCACTACCAGCCCGGCGATTCGCTGGGCGTGTGGCCGCGCAACCCACCGGCTCTGGTCGAGGCGGTGCTGAGCACGCTCGAACTCGATGGCAACGTCGGCGTCGAACACGGCGGCCAGTCGCTGCCGCTGCGGCAGTGGCTCAGCGAGAAGCGCGAGCTGACCAAGTTGGCGCGTCCGTTCATCGCCAGCCATGCCGCGCATGCGCGCAGCGACGAACTCAACCGCCTGCTCGCCCCCGACCAGGCTGCCCAGTTCGCCGAGCTGCTCGCCAACAGCCAGGTCATCGACCTGCTGCAACGCTACGACGGCCAGTGGTCGGCCGAAGAACTGGTCGCCGCGCTGCGCCCGCTGACCCCGCGCATGTACTCGATCGCTTCCAGCCAGAAGCTGGTCGGCGACGAGGCTCACCTCACCGTCGCTCACGTCGAATACCAGAATGCCGGCGGCACCCGCTGGGGCGCGGCCTCGCACCTGCTCGCGAGCGCCGACGAAGGCGAGCGCCTGCCGGTGTTCATCGAACACAACGAACGCTTCCGGGTGCCCGCCGACGGCAGTCGCGACGTGATCATGATCGGCCCCGGCACCGGCGTCGCGCCGTTCCGCGGCTTCGTCCAGGAACGCGTCGCCGACGGCGCCGGCGGCCGCAACTGGTTGCTGTTCGGCAATCCGCATTTCCGCACCGACTTCCTCTACCAGGTCGAATGGCAGGCCGCGCTGAAGGCCGGCCAGCTGCACAAGCTCGACCTGGCGTTCTCGCGCGACCAAGCCCAGAAGGTCTACGTCCAGCATCGCCTCGGTGAGCAGGGCCGCGATCTGTACGACTGGCTCGAAGGCGGCGCGCACCTGTACGTCTGCGGCGATGCCTCGCGCATGGCCAAGGACGTGCACGCCGCACTGCTGGCAGCGATCGCCAAGCACGGCGGCAAGGACGAGGAAGGCGCCGAGGACTATCTCAACGAATTGCAGCGACAGGGCCGCTACGCCCGGGACGTTTACTGATGCACCTGTTTCGCCATCGCCACTTCATCGAATCGGGTCGCGCGTCGCAGGCCGACGCGTCCGGCTTCGTGTCTACTGCGCTCGACGGATCCGACGTCAACGGATCGCCGCTTGCCCCGGCGGCCCGGATGGAACGAGGCAACCACACCGGGCCGGTAGCACGCGCCGACAAGAGCGCGTCGCCGGGCCCGGGCCACACTCCATTCGGGCTGCATCCGCTGAGCGCCCATGCGCTGCGTTTCGCTGCGACCGTCGGAGCGCCGGCATGAGCGCGCATTCGGTCGAAGACATCAAGCGCTCCAGCGCGCGCCTGCGCGGCAGCCTGCTGGAAAGCCTGGCCGATCCGGTCACCGGCGCCCTGCGCGACGACGACCAGACCCTGATCAAGTACCACGGCAGCTACCAGCAGGACGACCGCGACGTGCGCGAAGAGCGCCGCCTCGCGCGCCTGGAGCCAGCCTACAGCTTCATGATCCGCACCCGCACGCCGGGCGGCGTGGTCACCCCGGAGCAATGGCTCAAGCTCGATGCCATCGCGACGACCTACGCCGAACGCGGCCTGCGCATCACCACCCGCCAGGCCTTCCAGTTCCATGGCGTGATCAAGACCGAGTTGAAGCCGACCATGCAGTCGATCAACGCGGCATTGATCGACACCCTGGCCGCCTGCGGCGACGTCAACCGCAACGTCGCGGTCGCCGCCAACCCGCAGGTCTCGGCCTCGCATGCGCAGGTGTTCAAGCAGGCCGCGGCCTTGTCGGAGCATTTGCTGCCGAACACCCGCGCCTATTACGAGATCTGGCTGGACGAAGAACGCGTCGACGGCAGCGGCAGCGAAGACGAGCCGATCTACGGCAATGTCTACCTGCCGCGCAAGTTCAAGATCGGCTTCGCCATCCCGCCGTACAACGACGTCGACGTGTTCGCCCAGGACCTGGGCTATATCGCGATCCTCGCCAAGAACGCCGCCGGCGCCGACGAGTTGCTCGGCTACAACGTCACCGTCGGCGGCGGCATGGGCGCGACCCATGGCGATGCCGAAACCTATCCGCGAGTCGCCGACGTGATCGGCTTCATCACCCCCGACCAGGTCATCGCGGTCGGCGAAGCGGTGGTCACCGCGCAACGCGATTTCGGCAACCGCGCCGTGCGCAAGCGCGCCCGCCTCAAGTACACCATCGACGACCGCGGGCTCGACTGGTTCAAAGCGGAAGTCGAACGCCGTGCCGGGTTCCCTCTCCTCCCGGCACGGCCGTTCGCCTTCCGCCACAACGGCGACCGCTTCGGCTGGGTCGACGGCGACGCCAGCAGCGGCGAAGTGCGCGCGCACCTGACCCTGCGTCTGCCGGCCGGTCGCATCGTCGACGGCGCGCTCGATGGGCAAGGCCCCGAGCTGACTCACCTCAGCGGCTTGCGCGCGATCGCGCAGTTGCTCAGCGGCCACGACGGCGCCGAGTTCCGCATGACCCCGAACCAGAACCTGGTGATCGCCGGCGTGCCGTCGGCGCTGCGCGCGCAGGTCGATGCGCTGGTCGCCCAGCACGGTCTCGACGCCTATCGACAGGCCAGCCCGCTGCGCCGCAACGCCCTGGCCTGCGTGTCCCTGCCGACCTGCGGCCTGGCCATGGCCGAGGCCGAACGCTATCTGCCGGATTTCCTCGACCACGTCGAAGCGCTGCTGGCGCGCCATTCGATCCCCGATGCCTCGATCAACCTGCGCATCAGCGGCTGCCCGAACGGTTGCTCGCGTCCCTACCTCGGCGAGATCGCCCTGGTCGGCAAGGCGCCGGGTCGTTACAACCTGATGCTCGGCGCCGACCACCGCGGCCAGCGTCTGAACACCCTGTACCGCGAAAACATCGCCGAGCCGGAGATCCTGGCCGCGCTCGACCCGCTGTTCGCCGCCTACGCGAGCGGACGCAACGACGACGAAGGTTTCGGCGACTACCTGGTGCGCAACCAGGTCGTGTCGATTCCCTATCCCTCTCCCACCGGCATTCCGATCGCATTAGTCGCAGAGGCGTACGCATGAGCGCTCCCACCGATCCCGTCACCGCCGCCGAATCGCCGCGCGCGTTGGCCGAACTCAATGCCTGGCTGGCGACGCAGAGCGCCGAGCAACGCGTGGCCTGGGCCCTGGAAAACACTGCCGGCGAGCACGCGCTGTCGTCGAGCTTCGGCGCCCAGTCGGCGGTGTCGCTGCACATGGTGACCCAGCAGGCGCCGCGTATCCCGGTGATCGTGGTCGACACCGGCTATCTGTTCCCGGAGACCTATCGCTTCATCGACGAACTCGGCGAGCGGCTCAAGCTCAACCTCAAGGTCTATCGCCCGCAGATCGGCGTGGCCTGGATGGAAGCGCGCTTCGGCCGTTTGTGGGAACAGGGCCTGGACGGCATCGAGCGCTACAACCGCCTGCGCAAGGTCGAACCGATGCAGCGCGCGCTCAACGAACTCGGCGTGCGCACCTGGATCGCCGGCCTGCGCCGCAGCCAATCGGGCAGCCGCGCCAACATCGAGTTCCTGCAGTTGCGCGACGGCCGCTGGAAGTTGCACCCGCTGGCCGACTGGAGCGACCGCGACATCTGGCAGTACCTGCACGCGCACGACCTGCCGTATCACCCGCTGTGGCACGACGGTTACGTCTCGATCGGCGACATCCACACCACCCGCCGTCTCGAACCCGGCATGCGCGATGAGGACACTCGCTTCTTCGGCCTCAAGCGCGAATGCGGCCTGCATTTCGACAGCGAGCCGGTGGCCGAGAATCAGGCGGCTTGATCTGCTTCTCCCCTTCTCCCGCAAGCGGGAGAAGGTGGCCCGAAGGGCCGGATGAGGGCACGAGATGCGGCGGAACCGCCCACTCTCGCGCCCTCACCCCAACCTCTCTCCCGTAAACGGGAGAGGGGCGCTTGCTTAGATTGCTGGTGGGTTGCGCGCTAGCTGCGGCGAAGAGCAAATCCCCCCTGCCCCCCTCAACAAAGGGGGGAATTAACAGTGGTAGATCTTTCGGGTTGGTCGGCATCAACGCCGCATTACCCACTCACGCAACTCCGCTAACGGACTTCCCCCTTTGGAGAGGGGGATCGAGGGGGATTTGCTTTACCCTCCGGAACCAGACAACTGCCTCACACCGCTTACGAACTGATCGGCTGAGTCAGCTCAGTCCAGGTCGGGGCCTTCGGCCATTGCGGTTCCAGGTTGCCTTCGAGCACACGGCGCAGGTCGCGGCGGTCGATCTGCGGCGCCAGGCCATGCAGCAGTTCCAACGCGTAGTCGCGCAGCACGCGCGCGCGCGGAATCACCGCCCAGGTGATGCACTCGGGGAACGCTTCCGGCGCGACCAGCGCCTTCAGGTCGTCGTCGCGCGAGGTCACCGCCATCTCGGCCAGCACGCCGACGCCAAGGCCGGCGCGCACATAGGTCTTGATCAGGTCGGCATCGCGCGCGGTCATCGCCAACTGCGGCTCGTGGCCACCGGCGCTGAAGGCGCGGCGCAGCGAGGATTCCGGGCGGGTCGAGGATTCGTAGCTGATCAACGGGTGCGCGGCCAGTTCGGCCAGGGTCGGCGCTCGATCAAGCTTGGCCAGCGCATGCGTGCGCGGCACCAGCACCACCCGGCGCCAGCGGAACAGCGGCACGGCCAGCCCGCCCTCGGGCGCGGCGCCGGCGGTGCTGATCACCGCCAGGTCGGCGTTGCCGTGCGACAGATGCGCCAGCACTTCGCCGTCGGCGGCGGCCTGCAAGTGCACGCTGACTTGCGGGAAATCGCGTTTGACCTGGGCGATCACCGGCGGCAGCACGTAGCGCGCCTGGGTGTGGGTGGTCGACAGCACCAGGCGGCCGGCGTGTTGGCCGCGCTCGTTGGCGGCATAGGCGCGGATGTTGCTGGCTTCTTCGAGAATGCGGCGCGCGTGTTCGAGCACGCGCTCGCCGGCCGGCGCGATCGCTTCCAAGCTGCGGCCCTTGCGCACGAACAACAGAAAACCCAGTTCGTCTTCGAGCTGCTTGAGCTGCTTGGACAGCCCCGGCTGGGTGGCATGGACGCGCTCGGCGGCCAGGGTGATGTTGAGGCCCGAATCGGCGATGGCGACCAGGTAGCGGAGCTGGGTCAGGGTCATGGCGTGGCTATCCGTACGAGTAGTGGATCGGCGGCGGAATGTCGGCGCAGGCAACGACAACAGCCCGCGCCGTGGCGGACCGGGTCGTGCGGCCGGGACATTCGTTTGCGGATCGCGTCCACGTCTTTATCGCTCTATTCGGATATAACGATTTATAGCGTATTCGGCGTATGGTCGGCTTGTCCAGCCCCCTGGGCGGCCTTGCGGGGGCTCATGCCGTGACGGCATGTGCAAAGGCGGCGACGTCATTTCCGGCCCCGGTCGGGGGGTCGTAGGGTCGTCCCATCGTCCCCGGATTGTCGCCCCGCCGCCATGACCAGCCCTCTGTTCCCAGTGTTTGCCGACCTGCGCGGGCGCATCGTGCTCGTGGTCGGCGGGGGTACGGTCGCGCTGCGCAAGGCCGGCGCGCTGCTCGACGCCGGCGCCCGGGTCCGGGTCGGCGCGCCCGAGCTGGCCCCGGCCCTGGCGGCGTGGGTCGCCGAGGGCCGTATCGAACACTTGCCGGGGCACTTCGTCGCGCAGTGGCTGGACGAGGCCTGGTTGGCGATCGCCGCGACCGACGACGCCGCGGTCAACCGCAGCGTCGCCGAAGCCGGCGAAGCGCGCCGGGTCTGGGTCAACGTCGTCGACGATGTCGAGACTTCGAGCTTCCACGTCCCGGCGCGCGTGGTCCGCGGCCCGGTCCAGATCGCGATCTCCAGCGGCGGCGGCGTGCCGATGCTGTCGCGCCATCTGCGCGAAACCCTGGAAACCCAATTCGACGAGTCGCTCGGCGCACTCGCGCAGTTGCTGTCGCGCGAACGCGAGCGCATCCGCCAACACTTTCCCGAACTCGCTGCGCGCCGTCGCTTCTTCGACCGCGTGCTGTCGGGGCCGATTCCCTCGCTGCTGCGCCAGGGTCGTAACGACGAGGCGCAGCGCGCATTCGGCGCCGCCCTCGTCGAATCCGACGACGCCGCGCAAGTCGGTTCAGTCGCCCTGGTCGGCGCCGGCCCCGGCGATCCGGGTCTGCTGACCCTGCGCGGCCTGCGCGTGCTCAACGAGGCCGACGTGATCCTGCACGACCGCCTGGTCAGCCCGCAGGTGCTGCAACTGGCGCGCCGCGACGCCGAGCTGATCGACGTCGGCAAGCCGCTCGCCGGCACGCTGTCGCCGGCCAACCATCACAGCACCCAGGAACGCATCCACGACCTCATGCTCGAGCACGCCCGCGCCGGCAAGCGCGTGGTGCGGCTCAAGGGCGGCGACCCGTTCGTGTTCGGGCGCGGCGGCGAAGAACTCGAAGTGCTGCGCGATCACGGCATCGCCTTCGAGGTCGTGCCCGGCATCACCGCTGCGCTGGCCTGCGGCGCCTACGCCGGCATTCCGCTGACCCATCGCGAACATGCGCAGTCGCTGCGCCTGGTCACCGCCCACCTCAAAGACGCCAACGACGGCCTCGACTGGCGCGCGCTGGCCCAGGAAAAGCAGACGCTCGCGGTCTACATGGGCGTGTCCGGGCTCGATGTGCTGCGCGACAAACTGATCGAACACGGCCGCGCCGCCAGCACCCCGTTCGCCCTGATCGAAAACGGTTCGCGCCCGGAACAGCGCGTGGTCACCGGCACGCTCGCCGAGCTGGCCGAGCGCGCCCAGGCCCACCGCGTGCAGTCGCCGGCCCTGTTGATCGTCGGCGAAGTCGCCGCGCTGGCCGCGCGCCTGCACTGGTTCGGCGAGGCGCCGCTGACCCAACTGCCGGCGCCGGTCGAAACCTACGCCGTAGCCGCCTGACCGCCCCTCATTCGCACCCACGCCACGGGAACCCCTCATGCCCCTGTATGACAACATCCTCGACACCATCGGCAACACGCCGATCGTCAAATTGCACCGCATCGCGCCGAAGCACGTGACCTTGTATGCGAAGGTCGAATCCTTCAATCCCGGCGGTTCGGTCAAGGACCGCCTGGCCCTGGCGATCGTGCTCGACGCCGAGCGCAGCGGCGCCTTGAAGCCGGGCCAGACCATCGTCGAAGCGACCTCGGGCAACACCGGCATCGCCCTGGCGATGGTCGCCGCCGCACGCGGCTATCCGTTCGTGGCGGTGATGACCGAAACCTTCTCGATCGAGCGCCGCAAGCTGATGCGCGCTTACGGCGCGAAAGTGATCCTGACCCCGGCCGCCGAGCGCGGCACCGGCATGGTCCGCAAGGCCGCCGAACTGGCCGAGAAGCACGGCTGGTTCCTCGCCCGCCAGTTCGACAACCCGGCCAACCCGGCCTATCACCGCAACACCACCGCGCCGGAAATCCTGCGCGACTTCGCCGGCAAGCGGCTCGATTACTTCGTCACCGGCTGGGGCACCGGCGGCACCCTCAGCGGCGCCGGCCAGGTGCTGAAGCTGGCACGCCCCGACTTGAAAATCGTCACCTCCGAACCCGCCGGCGCCTCGCTGTTGAGCGGCAACGCCTGGCAGCCGCACAAGATCCAGGGCTGGACCCCGGACTTCGTGCCCGGCGTGCTCGACCGCAGCGTCGCCGACGAAATCCGCCCGGTCGACGACGTCGTCGCGCGCGATACCGCGCGCCGCCTGGCCGCGGAAGAAGGCGTATTCGTCGGCATCTCCGCCGGCGCGACCGTCGCTGCCGCCTTGCAGGTCGCCGAGCAGGCGCCGGAAGGCACGGTACTGCTGGCGATGCTGCCGGACACCGGCGAGCGTTATCTGTCGACCTTCTTGTTCGAAGGCGTGGCCGAAGGCTCCGACGACGAGTGGCTGGCTTCCCTGGATCGACAGGAGTCGGCCGCGGCTTGAGCAACAGGCGGGGCGGAGCCGAGCGCGGCCCTCTGGCGCGCACGTGCCGCCGCGTCGGGACGGCTTCGCGCCGGCCCCGCCCCGCGCTTCTATTCAGTAACGAGTTCCGCGGTAACGAGTTGGCGGCAACCGAGCACCCGTAGGGCGGGGCTCACGACGGCGAGACGCCGGAGGCAGCGGTGGCGACTGCATCCGGAACAACGACGGCGTGGGCTTCGCCCTACATCTTTTGAGTGGGCCGGCACCGCGGGTTCGTCAGGCCTGAGCGCCAAGGCAGTTGATCCGCCCTACTCCCGCTTGCAGGAGTAGGTGGCCCGAAGGGCCAGATGAGGGCGCAGGAGGCGACTTAGATACGCGTCAGTCAATACCTTGCGTTTGCAACTGCTCCCTTTTCGCCCTCACTCCAACCCTTCTCCCCCAAGTGGGAGAGGCGCTTGAAGCAGGGGAGAGGGGCTTCGAGCTGAAACCAAGCTCCCACCGCACGGATTCACCCCCGGACCGCGGACGTTTACCCTGTGCGCTAGCGGCACCCGCCGCGCGGAGCAGGCATGACCCAGTCCCACCCTACCGATCGAGACCTCGCCCGCCTGGATTGGGCCCGTGCCGCGACCGGCGACGACCGCCTCGAACTCGTACGCGCCTCGTTCGACGCCGGTTTCCGCAGCTACTGGCGCGGCGCCACGACCGCCGCCGACGGCGCCGCATCGGCCACCGTCATCGTCATGGACTCGCCGCCCGAGCTCGAGGACGCGCGCCCCTGGCTGCGCATGCGCGAAGTCCTGCTCGCCGGCGGCGTGCGCGTGCCGGAGGTGCGGGCCCAGGACCTCGAACACGGTTTCCTGCTGCTCGAAGACCTCGGCCGCGACACCTATCTGCAAGTGATCGAAGACGGCAACGCCGACGCGCTGTTCGACGACGCCTTCACTCAGTTGCTGAAGATCCAGGCCCTGCCCTGCCCGGACGACCTGCCGCCTTACGACGAAGCCTTCCTGGCCCGCGAGCTGCGCCTGTTCGACGAATGGTTCCTCGGCCGTCACCTCGGCATCGAGCTGAGCTGCGACGATCTGGAAAAACTCGACCTGGCCTATCGCCGCATCCTCGACAACGTGCTCGCCCAGACCCAGAGCTTCGTGCACCGCGATTTCATGCCGCGCAATCTGATGCCGGTCGCGGGCGGCGTGGCGGTGATCGATTTCCAGGGCGCCTTGCGCGGGCCCATCGCCTACGACCCGATCAGCCTGTTCCGCGACGCCTTCCTGAGCTGGCCGGAAGCGCGCGTCGAGGCCTGGCTCGCGCGCTATCACGCGCGTGCGACCGCCGCCGGCATCCCGCTGCCGGACCTCGCGCGGTTCCGCCGCGACGCCGACTTCGCCGGCCTGCAGCGCCACATCAAGATCCTCGGCCTGTTCGCGCGCCTGCACCATCGCGACGGCAAGCCCAAGTACCTGGCCGATGCGCCGCGCTTCCTCGGTTACCTCGACATCGTCCTGGGGCGCTATCCCGAACTCGCGCCGCTGGCCGACATCGTCGAACGTTATGTGCGCCCGGCCCTGGCCGCAGCCGCTGCGGCCGGTTCGGCCGGTTCGGCCGGTTCGGCATGAAAGCGCTGATCTTCGCCGCCGGCCTCGGCGAGCGCATGCGCCCGCTGACCCTGCACACACCCAAGCCCTTGCTCACGGTCGGCGGCAAGCGCCTGATCGAATGGCATCTGGAAAAATTCGCCGCGCTCGGCATCGACGAAGTCGTGGTCAACACCAGCTGGCTCGCGCCGCAGTTCCCCGAGACCCTCGGCGACGGCGCGCGCTGGGGCCTGCGCCTGCGTTTTTCCTACGAAGGGCCGACCCCGCTGGAAACCGGCGGCGGCATGCTGCAGGCGCTGTCGCTGCTGCAGGAAGGCGCCGACCCGCAAGCGCCGTTCCTGGTCGCCAACGGCGACATCTGGACCGACTACGACTTCGCCGCTCTGCCGCGCGAGTTCGACGGCGACGCGCATCTGCTGCTGGTCGACAATCCGCCGCAACATCCGCACGGCGATTTCCGCCTCGACGGCGGGCGCGTGCACAACCACGGCGAACCGCGCCTGACCTATTCCGGCATCGGCCTGTATCGTGCGTCCCTGTTCGACGGCTGGCGCGAGCGACTCGGCGATGCCGCCGGCGCACAACAGCAGCCGCCGCGCTTCAGCACCGTGCCCTTGCTGCGCGCCGCCGCCGATGCCGACCGTTTGAGCGGATCGCATCATCGCGGCCGCTGGACCGACGTCGGCACGCCCGAGCGTCTGCAGCAACTCGCCGCCGCGCTGACCGCGGCGGCGCACTACTGAACGCACCACCAGAAAAAACGACCGCGCGGCCTGAACCACCGCAGCCACTCACCCCTGCGAACTGGAATCCCATGACCGCCGTCCACCTCACCAAGACCAGCAAATTCCTCAGCCTGGTGCTGCGCCACGAACCCGAAGCGATCGGCCTGAGCCTCGACGGCAACGGCTGGGCCGACATCGACGAACTGGTCCGCCTGGCCAATGCCGCCGGCAAGCCGGTGACGCGCGCGTTGATCGACGAAGTCGTGCGCGACAACGACAAGCAGCGCTTCGCGATCAGCGACGACGGCAGCCGCATCCGCGCCAATCAAGGCCACTCGATCGAAGTCGACCTGGCGCTGACCGCACTGGCGCCGCCGGCCGTCCTTTACCACGGCACCGCGACCCGCTTCGCCAAGTCGATCCGCAACCTGGGCCTGGTCCAGCAGAGCCGCCAGCACGTGCATTTATCGTCCGACCCGGACACCGCGACCAAGGTCGGCAGCCGCCACGGCAAGGCTCTGGTGCTGTCGATTCGCGCCGGCGACATGCACGCGCGCGGCCTGAGCTTCTTCCAATCCGAAAACGGCGTCTGGCTGACCGACGCGGTCGCGCCGGAGTTCATCGACTGGCCGGACCACGGTTAAGGCGATGCGGCTGCGCGCGATCCAGGGCGACATCACCACCCTGAACGTCGACGCGATCGTCAACGCCGCCAATTCGTCCTTACTCGGCGGCGGCGGCGTCGATGGCGCGATCCATCGCGCCGCCGGCCCGGAGCTGGTCGCCGAGTGCCGCTTGCTCGGCGGCTGCAAGACCGGCGAGGCCAAACTCACCCGTGGTTATCGATTGCCGGCGCGCTACGTCATCCACACCGTCGGGCCGGTCTGGCGCGGCGGCGAATACGGCGAGCCCCAGCTATTGGCCGCGTGTTATCGCAAGTGCCTGGCGGTGGCGGCGCGGCATGGCTTGGCGAGCGTCGCCTTCCCCTGCATCAGCACCGGCATCTTCGGCTATCCCGCCGATGCAGCCGCGCGGATCGCGGTCGAGACGGTGCGGGCGCAGGCCGATGCGGGGATCGAAGAGGTCGTGTTTTGTTGTTTCTCCGATGCGGATCGAAGGTTGTACGAGGGGTTGCTGGGTTCGCCTTTGTAGGAGCGACGTGAGTCGCGACCGCGGAACGCGCAGAGATGGCGAGGCCGCCGCCGGCTGTAGAAGCGGTGTTCTCTCGCAGGGTAGGAGCGGCGCAAGCCGCGACATCGCTGCGACGGTCTTGCGGGGCATCTATCAAACAAGATCAAACGCCAAAAGCTTCCGCCACTAAAGCGGCGGGTTACTTTCTTTTGTCTAAAGCAACAAAAGAAAGGTAACCAAAGAAGTTGCTTTTTTTTGAGTCAAGGGCCCGCACGAGCGGTGCATCAGCAGGGATTTTTCATACGGGACATCCCTGTCCCGACGAAAAACGGCGCGCATCCCTGCGCGCCGCCCTTCGGGGCTTCGATTGTCTTCGCTAGCGCGCGGCGGCGCACAGCAACAGCAACAGCAAGGGCAACGGCAACGGCAACGGCAACGGCAAGGGCAAGGGCAAGGGCAAGGGCAAGGGTATTTTTGCCGTTGCCAGGATTTTGATCCGCTTTGCTTTGTAGCTTTGCCGGTCGAATGAAGACCCGTAGGGCGGCCCGCATGGATGCGGGCCGTGCGCAAGCAGGCCATGGATGGCCTGTCTGGAGCATCCCTGCGTCGGCTTCGATCGTGCGGGCTTGTGCCCTTGCAAGGAGAGCCCTTTTCTTTGGTTAGCTTTCTTTTGGGCTTAGCAAAAGAAAGTAACCCGGCCGCGTTAGCGGACGGAAGCTTTAGACCTTGATGTGGCTTCACCGCTCTGCGGCAAGAATCGCCGCAACGGGAGACGACGTGGTCGCGACTTGCGTCGCTCCTACCCTGGAGCTACCTCATCGGCGCCAACTACAGTGGCGACGCAAAAGCTCGCGCCCGCGCGCACTCCGTCGCAGTGCAAATTCAAGTGTGGTTCAAACCAAACCGCAACCGACAGTGGGTTCTCGAATCGAGAATCTTCGCCGACCAAACCCAACCCCACACACACCACGCCTTACTCAGCGCCCAACGTCTGCCGCAAGAACGGCACGGTGATGCGCCGCTGCGCCGCGAGCGAGGCGCGGTCGAGTTTGTCGAGCAAGGCGGTCAGCCCGCCCAGGTCGCGGTCGACGCGCTTGAGCAGCCAATCCAGGGCGGCTTCTTCCAGGGCCAGACCGCGGCGCTGGGCGCGCTGGCGCAACACTTCGCCGCGGCCGGCGTCGTCGAGCGGGGTCAGCACGATGCGGGTGCACTGCGACAGGCGCGAGCGCAGGTCGGGCAGGCTCAAGGGAAGTTCGTCGGGATTGTCGCGCGCGGCATAGATCAACGAGGCGCCGGCGGCGCGCGCGCGGTTGTGGGTATCGAACAGGGCGATTTCGTCGTCGCGGTTGCCGGCGATCGCTTCGATGCCGTCCAGCGCCAACAAGTCGTTGCCTTCGAGTGCGTACAACGCGTCGCGCAGGCGACCGGCGGCGGCTTGCAGGGGCAGGTAGGCGGCACGGCGGCCGGCCGATTCGGCGGCGGCGCAGGCGCCCAGCAGCAGGTGGGTCTTGCCCACCCCGGCCGGGCCGGCCAGATACACCCAGTCGGCGCCGGTCGGGTCGATGTAGCCGGCGGTCTCCTGGGTCTGCGTGGCCAGGGCGCGCAACTGCGCGATCGCGCCCTCGGGCGCGTCGACATAGGTATCCAAACGCTGGTCCGGCGGATAGCGCAGGGCCAGCGGCAACTGCGGGACGCTCACTGCGTTTCGCGCTCCGCGCGGTCGGCCTGCTCCGCGTTCTGCTTCGGCTCGGCCTTGGGCACGACCGGCGTGGTCGCCGGGTCGAGCAGGATGGTCGGGTGTTCGCCGGCGTACAGGCGGCTGTGCGTGTAGCGCTCTTGCGCGTAACGCAACAGCACGTTGGCGATGGCCGCGACCGGCAGGGCCAGCAGCATGCCGAGGAAACCGAACAAGGTGCCGCCGGCGAGCACGGCGAAGATCACCGCGACCGGATGCAGGCCGATGCGGTCGCCGACCAGCTTGGGCGTCAGCCAATAGCTTTCGACGACTTGCCCCACGCCGAACACGGCCAGCACGCCGGCCACGTATTTCCAGTCGCCGTACTGCACCAGCGCGGCGATCACGCCAAGGACGATGCCGCTGGCCGGGCCGAGATACGGCACGAAGGTCAGCAAGCCGGCGATGATGCCGATCAGGATGCCGAGGTCCAGGCCGACCGCCCACAGGCCGAGGCCGTACATCACGCCGAGCGCCAGCATCACCAGGAACTGGCCGCGCAGGAAGGCGCCGAGCACGTCGCTGGATTCCTTGGCCAGGCGGCTCGCAGTGGCGAGATGGTCACGCGGGATCAGCGAGGCGACACGCTCGACCAGCACGTCCCAGTCGCGCAGGAAGAAGAAGGTCAGCACCGGCAGCAGGGCGATGTTGGCGATCAGCCCCATGATCGCGAAGCCCGAACGCGACAGGTAGCCCAGCAGGGTGGTGGCCACGCCGCCGGCGCGCTCCCAGTTGCTGCGGACCAGTTCGATCAGGTGGTTGAGGTCGAGCCAGGTGCCGATCTCGAAACCGGTGCGCTGCTCCAGCCACGGAATCGCGGTCGCGGTGAACCACTCGCGATAGCGCGGCAAGGACACGATCAGGGTCGAGATCTGGCGTTCGATCAGCGGCACCAGCAACACCAGCACCAGGATCACCAGCAAGGCCATCAGCCCGAACACCAGCGACACGGCGACGTTGCGCGAGCGGCCGGTGCGTTCGAGCCGGTCGACCAGCGGGTCGCCGAGCCAGCCTAGCATCGCGGCGATCACGAACGGCGTCAGCACCGGCGCGAGCACCCACAACAGCCAGCACGCGCCGACGCCGAGCGCCGTCCATTGCAGGCGGCGCAGGAACAGGGCGATGTCTTCCAAGGGGGCGCGGTCCATACGTCAGTGCAGCCGGTACACGGGCGGCTGACCTTCGAGGCCTTCCAGCGCTTCGAGGGTATCGCCGCTGTCGGCCATGCGCTTCAGGCCGGACAGGCCGGAAATCAGGTCGAGGTCGAACTCGACGCTGTCGGGCGTGGCGCGCACCGGGGTCATCTTGCGGATCACCGCCAGGCCTTGCAGGTAGCCGGACAGGCGGATGTAATCGTCGGCGCTGTGCAGGTTGGTGAACACCACCCGGTAGACGCCGGCCGGACCGGCCGCGCTGCGCTTGGCGTAGCGCTTCATCAGCGCGTCGGCCGCGCCGTCGGCGCCGCCGGCCATGACCTTGCGGGCATCGGGATCGGTGTTGGACCAGCTGCCCAGCACTTTGCCGCTGTCGACGAAGGTCCAGTCGCCCTTCCAACCGCCGGTCTTGACCCGGTAGACCTTGCCGATCAGTTGCATCGGCGGGCTGTAGCGCGACGAAGCGCGGGCCACCGCGGCGGCGTCGCCGCGCCAGATCGCGCCGACGCTGGCCTGTTCGGCGGCGTTGCCGCTCGGCAGACCGAGGCGGTAGCCCCGGTCGATCGCGCGGTTCAGCGCCGAACGCGCGGCGTTGACCTGGGGCAGGCCGACCAGGCGCGGGCCGCTGCCGTCGTCGATCGCCATCCACAGCACCGGCTTGGGCCGCGGCTGCGGCCAGATCGGCAGGCCGAGGGTCGAGGCCAGGGTCTCGACCTTGGCCTGGTCGAAATTGACCACCAGGGTGGTCTGGAAGGTCGGCGCGCCGGTCGAGCGCGACACGCCCTCGTCCTGGCGGTAGTCGTAGCCGGTCGCGTAGTCCTTGGCCCGGCGCAGCTCCTGGCCGACGCCGGGACGGCTGGCGGCGGCGCGGTCGCCGGACATCTTGCCCAGCACCTGGGCCAGGGCACGCGCCATGGCGCCGTTGCGCTCGGCTTCGCCCTGGCCGTTGACCTGAACCTCGGCCGAGAACGGGCCCGCCGCCTCGGCGCGGTCGCCCTCGACGCGCTGCGCAGTGGCGGCAAAGCTCGCCAGCATCAGCGTTGCGACCACAAAACTCCGGATTGCCCGAACCATCGCCATCCTTAACTGTAGGTAGAAAAACCGGCGTCCCGCTCGCCGTTCCAGCGCGAACCGGGCCACGGGCCCGGCCTCGTAGAAGCTGGACCCACCACCGCGGACGAAGGCCATGCCCTCGCCCACCCTCGCGTCCTGCTTTGGTCCGGCGGGCGCGGGTGCGGTCCGCCGACGGTGCTCAAGGTCCGAAATGTTGCCGTAGTGGCGCCGGCACGTCCATTCGCGCGCCTGAACGGCCCGGTTCAGGCAATGCCCGCCGGAGCCTTGGCGGAGGCCTTGCACAGCCTTGGCGGAGGCTCGGCGCAGCCTCCGCGCAGCCCGCCTGCAGGTCGAACCGGTTCGGACGCCCCATGGCTGCTAAAATCCCACGTTTCCTTCCGCGACCGCCGGGGCCGCCGTGACCGCATCTCCTTCCGACACCTCCCCCAAGCCGCTGACCTACCGCGACGCGGGCGTCGACATCGACGCCGGCAACCAGGTCGTCGAACGCATCAAGCCCTTGGTCAAGCGCAGCTTCCGTCCCGAGGTGATGGGCGGCCTGGGCGGCTTCGGCGCCTTGTTCGATCTGTCCGGCAAGTACCGCGAACCGGTCCTGGTCTCGGGCACCGACGGCGTGGGCACCAAGCTCAAGCTCGCCCAGCAGCTCAACCGCCATGACACCATCGGCATCGACCTGGTCGGCATGTGCGTCAACGACGTGCTGGTGCAGGGCGCCGAGCCGCTGTTCTTCCTCGACTACTTCGCCACCGGCAAGCTCGACGTCGACACCACCGTAGCCGTGGTCGGCGGCATCGCCAAGGGCTGCGAGCTCGCCGGCTGCGCGCTGATCGGCGGCGAGACCGCGGAAATGCCCGACATGTACCCGCCGGGCGAGTACGACCTGGCCGGCTTCACCGTCGGCGCGGTCGAGAAGTCGCAGTTGCTCGACGGCGCGCGCGTGCGCCGCGGCGACGTGCTGATCGGCATCGCCTCGAGCGGCCCGCACTCCAACGGGTATTCGCTGATCCGCCGGATCTTCGATCGCGCCGGCCGTCCGGGCGACGTCGCCGTCGGCGGCGTGCGCCTGATCGATGCGCTGATGGAACCGACCGCGTTGTACGTCAAGCCGGTGCTGGAACTGCTGCGCGCCAACGGCGGCGAGCACCAGATCCACGCCATGGCCCACATCACCGGCGGCGGCCTGACCGAGAACATCATCCGGGTGATCCCCGACGGCCTCGGCCTGGACATCCGCACCGCTACCTGGACCCTGCCGCCGGTGTTCGACTGGCTGCAGCGCGAAGGCGCGGTGCCGCGCGAGGAAATGTGGCGCACCTTCAACTGCGGCATCGGCTTCGTGCTGGTGGTGCCGGAAGAAGCGGTCGCCGCGACCGAACGCGACCTGCAGCGCCTGGGCCTGTCGCACTGGCGCATCGGCGAAGTCGTCGCCCACTCCGAAGGCGAGCGCGTGCACATCGGTTGAGCCGCGCACGCCATCGACACATCGAACGGCGGGCCGAGGCCCGCCGTTTTTTTGGGTATTCCATTGCGGTTTCTTTCTCCGCAGCGCTCGGGTAGCGTGCGATGCATCTCACTTCGCAGAACCCGAACCCGATGACCGCAACGCCGGCAGGACGCATGAGCGTCGCCAAGAAATTCGCTTTGATCGCGGTGCTGGCGGTGTTCGCGCTGTCCTGGATCGACCCGACCAGCCCGGTCGAGCAGGGCATGCACAGCGTGCTGACCGTAGTCGGCCTGCTGTGGCTGTGGCGCCACGACCGCCGCTGGCCGATGCGCGACGGCCACTACCTCGCGATCTGCGCTTTCATGGTCGCGCACTGCGTCGCCGCGCGCTGGCTGTATTCCTACGTGCCCTACGACCAGTGGATTCAATCGCTGACCGGCGGCTGGTCACTGGATCGCGCGCTCGGCTTCGAGCGCAACCATTTCGACCGCCTGATCCATTTCCTCTACGGCGTCTGCTTCGCCCCGGCGGTGCGCGAATACCTGCGCCAGCGCTGGCCGGCGCTGTCGCCGCGCCAGGCCTTCGTGCTCGCGGTCGCGGCGATCATGTGCACCAGCCTGATCTACGAATGGCTGGAGTGGGCGATCGCCCTGAGCATGTCGCCGGAAGCCGCCGAGTCCTACAACGGCCAGCAGGGCGATGTCTGGGACGCCCACACCGACATGTTTCTTGCGACACTGGGCTCGCTGGCCGCCTGGCCGCGCGCGCGGCGCTGAAGCCGCCGAGCCGGCCTGCGATCGGAGTGTTCGATCAGCGCATCCAATCAAGGTATCCGACCAAGATCGGGGAGAGCCATGTCCGAGTTCGATCCAACAGCAAGCACCGCCGACAGCCTCGCCGCCGCGACGGATGCGGCGGACGCCTCGCAGTTGCATACGCTCAGCCTCCTCTATTACGTCTTGGCCGGGCTCAACGCCTTCATGCTGGTGCTGGGCCTGCTGTTCGTGGGCGCCGTCGTCCTGATCGCGGCCCGGCAGCCGGCGGGCCCGGCGACTCCGACCGGCGATTCGACGATGGAGGCCGGGTTTGCACTGCTCATCATCCTGGCCGGCTTCGTTTTCAGCGCGGTCTGTGCGGGATTGCAGTTCATGACCGCGCGGCGTTTGCGCGAACGCCGCAGAGCCCGCTTCTGCCGGGTCGTCGCCGGCCTGAGCTGTTTGTCGGTGCCGCTCGGCACCTTGCTCGGTGTGTTCACCTTCATCGTGTTGGCGCGGCCGTCGGTGCAGACGCTGTTCGCCGCGCGCGATTGACTCGCCCCCGTCGCCGCAAGCCCGGACTGCGGCCGCAACATCCTCTCCAGGAGATCCATCCATGAATCACGTCCCCGCCGCATCGGCCGTCGAAAACCCGCAGGACGCCTCCCAGCTCAAGACGCTGAGCATCCTGCATTACGTGTTCGCCGCGCTGTATCTGCTGCCGCTGCTGGTCGCCTTTTTGTACGTCTTCATGGGGGTCGCGATCCTCAAGGGCGGCATCCACAGCCAACCCGGCGACGAGGTCGGCGGATGGGTACTGATCGGCTTCGCGGTGGCGCTGTTCCTGGTCGCCATCATCGGCGGCGGCCTGACTTTCATCGCCGCGCGCCGCCTGAGCCAGCGCCGCAGTCGCACGCTGTGCATGGTCGTCGCCTGCATTTCCTGCCTGTCGGTGCCGCTGGGCACCGCACTGGGCGTGTTCAGCCTGATCGTGTTGAGCCGGCCTTCGGTGAAGGCGCTGTTCGGCGAACGCTAATCGGAAGGTTTCGACATGGGAGCTGCCATGGCGCGATACAGCGACGGACTCGAAGTCAGGATCGGCGACCAGGTCCTGTCCTACGAACTCAATCGCGGCAGGATCGTGGCCCTGATCGACCGCGGCGAGTATTCGGCCAAGTTCCCGCAAGCCGAATGGGCCTACCTCGAACGCGGCGTACTGGTAGAAACCGACTTCGGCGGGCTGGTGCACTACCCGAACGGCTTCAAGCACGATGAGTTGTGCCTGATCGCCCGGGCGCCGGACCGCGAATAGACCCGGCGCATCGTCGGCGTTGGCCGGAGACTCCGCTTCCATCCGCAGCACGCGACGGCGGCAGGCCACACAATGCAGTACATCGATCCGTCCCCGGGCGGCTCGCGAGTTTCATAAGCAGGAGCGAATAGATGGGCGCTTGGGGCATTACCACGTTCGACAACGACGATGCGGCGGACTGGCTGGCCGATTTGTCCGATCACCAAAGCCTGGCGCTGGTGCGCGAGACCATCGCGGCCGCGCTCGACGCGGAGGATTATCTGGAAGCCCCGGAGGCCGCGACCGCGTTGGCCGCGTGCGAACTGATCGCCGCCGCGATCGGCCGCCCCTCGGCCACGGCGCGCAAGCAGGAAACGCTGACGCACTGGATCGCGCACCGCAAGCCTTCGCCGGATGCCGCGCTCATCGCCGATGCGCTGCGCGCCATCGACCGCGTGCTGGGCCCGGAATCGGAACTGCGCGAGCTATGGGAAGAGACCGAGGACTACGCCGCATGGCAGGCGGACGTCGCCCAACTGCGCTCGCGGCTGTCGCATTGAGGCGCCGCCGTCGGCCTTGTGCGCTCGGCCTTGCGCCGGCGGCCTCCGGTCTCGATCGTCCGCGTCGCCGCGGCCGCCGATGCCCGTCCCTCGTTTGCCGGACATCGTGTCCGTCCAAGCGCGGGCTATGGCGGCCTGACCCGCTATAGCCCGCTGCGTCCAGCCCGTTGGCTCCCCCGTCGGACCGATCGCTCCCGCCTGCGCCGCGCGTTGCGCGCAGCGCCAGCGACCGCGCCGGACCGTCCGTGGCCGACGCGGGGCGGGCGGCATGTCCCTATGCCTCATCACCGGCCCAGCCGGATCGCTGCCTGCGGTTCCCGCCCGTGAGACTCGCCTGGAGTCGCGGAAGGTGCACGCGCGATCGCGGTGGGCCGCGAAGTTCGTTACCCATCGGCATGGCCGATCCGTCTCGGCGCCAGGCCTGTCGAGTTCAAGCCTGTCGACGCTGGCCTGTCGACCGCAGACCTGTCGACGCAGACCTGTCGATACAGGCCTGTCGACGCTGGGCCTGCAGAGGCCGGGCCGGCCGATGGATCGGCCGCGTCGGCATGCGAACGGGAGTGAGCGTTACCCGATGCGCATGCCGACGCGCCCTGTCGACACGATCGCAGTGCGTCCGTCCAGTGGACGGGCCCGGCGTTGACCGGACCGACACCGCGTCGGCGACCTCTCCATTAACCGTCGGCGCGCGCCGATTTGCGAGGAACGTTCAGGGACCGAACCGGGACGCGGCGGGAACGTTTCGCGATCGGGGGCGATGCCGAACGCAAAGACCGCTAACAAGATCACAGCGCGACCGTGTCGCCCGACAAATTCGGGTCGATTCGTTCCCGCTTTGGTCCCCGAATTGCTTGGACTCGGCTTCGGCACGCTTCGTAGGCTGGGCCTCCATCGATCTTCGCCTACAGGGGGCGGACATGCGCACGACACTCAAGGCATTCATTCTCGCGGTCGCGTTGCTCGGCACGACCGCCATCGCCCACGACACCGACGGCGCCTGCGCACAGGAAGGCGCACGCATGACCATAGTCGGCTCGTTCAATTTCGGCTCGCAGGAGCTGCTCGAATTCCAACAACGCGAACTCAGCGGCGGCATCCGGCTGCCGCCGGGCGGCATGTGCACGCCGAGCAGCTGCGGCATCGTCGACGACCATTGGGCGGTCGCGACCCGCCGTGCCTTCCAGTACTGCGAGCAGATCGCCCCGGGCAGCATCGCCCAGGTGAGCTCGCCGGCCACCTATAACGACGCCCTGCTGCACCACTCCGCCTACAGCTTCGGCCCGAACACCCCGAATCTGCAGGGCCTGTGCGTGCGTTGCCAGGTGCTCAGCAGCACGCCGATCAAACTGACGACAGCGACGAACGGACTGCGGCCGTAGGGCGAAAGCCACTGGCCGTAAGCGCGAAACCGTCCCGCCGTCATCCCCGCGCAGACGGGGATCCGAAGACTTCAGAGCGATGTAGCGATAAAGCTCTGGATATTCGGCTCCGCCCAAGTAAAGCGGAGCCCGCCTTCGCGGGAATGACGGATGGCGCTATCGCGCGCATCGGAATTCGCTACGAGCTGAAGTCTCCATCGCCCGGCCAGGGTGCACTGCGCCCTGGCGTTCACGGATGCGCGAGCCAATGGATCGAGCGCATCCATTTACCGTCGCTCACACCAACGCATGGCGTCGCGTATACGTCAGCACGGTATCGACGTGCTTCTGCAGTTCGCTGCGCAGGGGTTCTTCCAGCGGACACTCGGCCAGCACGTAATAGCCCGAGCGCAGCACGTCGCGCCAGCGCGGCTGGCGCGGCAGTTTGGACAGGCTGAGGTAGCGCTCCATCGCTCGCGCCCGCAGCCGGCCGTCGTCGACGGTAACGCGCCAGATCCGGCTTTTTTCCGCCAGTTCCAGCCGCCCTTGGCCGGTGCTGCGTTCCCAGGCTTCGACCACCGCCAGCATCAACTCGACCAGGGCGCGGCGGAACGACGAGCGCATGGCTTCGCCGGCGGTGGCGTCCAGAGCCGAGGCGGCTTCGACGTCGGCCAAGGCTGCGACCGCACCCGCCTCGATGCCGACCGGCTCCATGCCGACGCGCTGGGCCTGTTCGGCGCCGAGTGCGTCCAGACCGAGCACGATCAGGCCCTCGCCCTGCCCGGTCTCGCTGAGCTGCGCACGCAGGGCGCCGCTGCCCAGGCGGAAGTCGACGCGCTGCGAGGCCGAGGACTCGTCGAGCCGCTCCATCGCCTGGGCGAAACGCGAGGCATCCGACTCGCCGAGCAATTCGCCGAAAGTACGGCCGGGCAGGCTGTCTCCGGCCTGTCCGAGCAACTGCCCGGCGCTGCGGTTGGCGGCGAGCACTTGGCCGCCGGCGTCGAGGATCAGCACCGCATCGTCGCGGCTGTCCAGTGCGGCCTGCAGGCGCGTGCGGTCGACGCCGAGCTCGGCCGCCGCGCGGCGGTAGTACTCCACCTCCTCGGCCAGGCGCGCCTGCCGCGCCGCTTCGGCGAGACGCGCGCGCTGTTGCCGGCGCAGGAAGAACACCAGCAGCCCGAGCACCGCCGCGACCGCCGACACCGCGGTCAGCCACAGAGCCAGGGTGCGCTGCTTCAGACTCAAGGCGCGGACCTGGTTTTCGGCGGCGAGCGCGGCGATGGTGCGGTCGCGCTCGGCGGTTTCGAAACGGATCTGCATCCACTTCATCTCGCGGTCGTACCGCGCCTCGCGCAGGGTCCGTGCCGCGACCTCGGACTCGCGCAAGGTCGCCACGGCGCGCGGCCATTCGCCCAGGGCTTCGTAGGCATCGGCGAGTTCGGCCAACAGCGCCGGCCGATCGCTGTCCTGCGCCGGCAGGCTCGACAAGGCATCGTTCAGACGCAATTGCGCCGCCCGCGCCCGACCCGACAAACGCTCGGCACGCGCGGCCTGCAGTTGCAGCGGTGCCGGTGGCCGGACGCCGTCTTCGGCCGCGAGTGCGAGACCGCGTCCGGTCCAATCGCGCGCCTTGGCCAGATCGCCGCGCAGGATCGCGGCGCGGCCGAGTTCGGCATGCACGCGCAACTGATAAGTGCGTTCGCCGGCTTTGACGAACGCGGCCAAGGCCTGCTCCAACAAGGCCTCGGCGCGCTGCGTATCGCCCGAATCCAGCGCCAGCACGGCCATGCTCTGCAGCACGTGGGCCGCTTCGATCGAGTTGCCGACGCGGCGGAACTCGGCCAGCGCCTGATCGTAGTGACGCGCGGCGTTGTCGGTCGCGCCGAGATCGCGATAGATATCGGCGATGTTGTTGAGCACCGGCCCCAGGGCCGGCTCGCGGGCGCCGCGCTGGATCTCCAGACTCGACAAGAACGCTTGCAAGGCGCCGCGATAATCGCCGAGCCGCCGCAGCGAGGCGCCGATGTTGTTCCAGCTCTTGGATTGCGCCGGCCGGTCTTCGTGACGCTTGGCGATCTGCAAGGCCTGATGGAACTTGCCCAAGGCTTCGACGGTGCAGTCCTGGCGGTAATCGAGCACGCCCCGCCGGCGCACGAGTTCGTAGTCGACCGACCAACCGGCCTCGGCGCCCGCCACGGCCTGCGCGCAATCGAGCGCACCGGATGCGCCGGCGAAATCGCCGCTGCGCGAACGCTGGTCGCCGGCCTCGTACAGCGCTGCGAGCGCATGCGCGCGGTCGCCGCCGGGCGTCAGGCCATAGCGTCGCCGACACTCGTCCGCGTCGGGTACCGCCGCGGCCGGATGCGATGGTCGGCACGCCGCGTCTGCGTCGGCCTGCGTTGCCGCGGCCGGCATGTTCAACAGGAAACTGGTCAATACCGCAAACGCCCAACGCCTCGAACTGTCCTTGCCCACGCCCCGCTCCCGGCTGCCGCTATCGGCAGCTTTGCCGATCCGGCCCCGAAGCGAAAGCGATGGCGTTACGAAAAGTCTCCATCGATCCGATTCATTTAGCGCATCCGGTCACAGTGACCGCGGGACGCATCGACACTCGCGCGTTCGCAGCGACACGTATCTCCCCGCCCAGCCCTCTCAACCTCGCCTTCCTGCCCTGGTCGCAAATCGGTGCGCGGCCGCTTCGGGGGTAGGAGCGGCGCGAGCCGCAACCGCGAACTCAGCGGTCGCTGCGCCGCCCCGGCGACCGGGCCATGCCATGAAACACATCGGCAACGAAGACCCTCAGAACCCAAGACACACTCCGCCCCTGTCCACCCCCTCCCCAGCCCGCCAACCGCCAGATCGCACACCCGGCGAATCGCTTAAAATGCCGGTCTGTCTCGACCTGATGGCCCGCAATGTCCCAGCCGCTCCCCCGGATCGCCGTCCTCGCATCGGGCCGCGGCAGCAATCTGCAGGCCGTGCTCGACGCCATCGCCGCCGGCCGGCTGGCCGTCGAAGTAGTCGGGGTGTTCTCCGACAAGCCCGGCGCGGCCGCCCTGGAGCGCGTGCCCGAGGCCTTGCGCTGGTCGGCCGCGGCCAAGGCCTACCCGAGCCGCGAGGCCTTCGACACCGACCTCGCCGACGCCGTCGCCGCCAGCCGGCCCGACTGGATTCTGTGCGCCGGCTATCTGCGCATCCTCGGCGCCGCCTTCGTCGAACGCTTCCGCGGCCGCACCATCAACATCCACCCCTCGCTGTTGCCCAAGTACCGCGGCCTGCACACCCACGCCCGCGCCCTCGCCGAGGGCGATCGCGAGCACGGCGCCAGCGTGCACTTCGTCATTCCCGAACTCGACGCCGGCGCGGTCATCGCCCAGGCGGTCGTCGCGATCGAAGCCGGCGATACGCCGGAAACCCTGGCGCAGCGCGTGCTGGGGGTCGAACACCCGCTGTTGCTCGCGGTAATGAGACTGGCCGCCAGTGGCCGCCTGGCTGAACACGGCGCAACCGTCACCCTCGACGGTCATCCGCTATTTACGCCGCTGCGTTTAGATTTCGCCGGCGATCTGACCCACCCGGCCTCCGGCCTCGCGGCCTGAACGCCGCGCCCCGCGCAGGGGTCCAACGCGTTTCGCACACGCCGTCCACGCGCTGCCAATCGAGCCCTCCAGGATCCTCGCGTTTGCCCATGAAGTCCCATCTGCCCCTGTTCATGGCTGTGCTGATCGGCGCAGCCCTCCCCGGCAGCGCCTTCGCGCTGGAACCGTTCGTGGCCGATTACCAGGTCTTCAACAGCGGCAAGGCGCTCGGCGACGCGACCATGCAGGTCAAGCCCGAGGGCGGCCACTGGCGCATCGACCTGAACATCCATGCCGAACGCGGCATGATGGGCCTGGCCGGCGCCGCCGCGCAGCAGAGCACGTTGTTCGACACGGTCGGCGACGGCTACCGCCCGCTCAGCCAGACCATGGTCCGCAAGGTCCTGTTTTCCAAACGCACGATCACCGGCGTTTACGACTGGAACCAGCGCAACGCGCAGTGGAGCGGCGACGTCAAGGAACACCGGCGCAAGCCGATTCCGCTGCTCGACGGCGACATGAGCGGCCTGCTGATCAATCTCGCCGTGGTCCGCGACGCCCAACCCGGCAAGACCCTGAATTACCGCTTCGTGGATTCCGGCCGCGCCCGCCCCCATCAATACCTGGTGGCCCAGGAGCTGGAAGGCGTCAAGGTCGACGACATGAGTTTCAACGCGATGCGCGTCAACCGCGTGCAGAGCGGCAACGAGGAAACCTCGATCTGGGTGGTCGACGGCGTCCCCACCCCGGTGCGCATCCTGCAGCGCGAAAATGGCCAGGACACGTACGATCTGCGTCTGGTCGAATACAAAGGAGTCAACGAATAATGACGACCCAAACGAATAGTCGAATCCCCAGGATTCGTTTTGCTTTGCTCGCTGCCGCGCTGACCCTCGCCAGCGCCCCGGCGCTCGCGGTCAAGCCGTTCAGCGCCGACTATTCGGCCAGCTACATGGGCATGCAGGGCAACGGCCGCATGACCGTCGCCGCCGCCGGTGCGAACCGCTGGAAATATAGCCTGGCGGTGACCAGCCCGCTGGCGAATCTGCAGCAGTCGACCGTGTTCGAGGAAAAAGCCGGCCAGTTGCGCCCGATCAGCGGCAGCGACAGCAGCAAGGTGCTGACCAAGAACAAGAACAAGAACGCGACCTACGACTGGGCGCGTGGCGTGGCCACCTGGACCGGCGACGTCAAGCCCGACCGCGCCGGTCCGATCAAGCTGGAGACCGGCGATCTGGACGCGTTGTTGATCAACCTAGCGCTGGTGCGCGACGCCCCCGCCGGCAAGCCGATGAGCTACCGCATGGTCGAGGACGGCCGGGTCAAGCAACTGACCTACACCGTCGAAGGCAAGGAAGCGATCACCGTCGGCGGCAAGTCGCAACAGGCGACCAAGCTGGTCAGCAAGAACGGCGACAAGGAAACCATCGCCTGGGTCGTCCCCGGCATGCCGGTGCCCGCGCGCATCCTGCAACGCGACAAGGGCGCCGACGCGATCGACCTGCGCGTGCAGTCGGTGCGCTGAGGCGCTGCGCCCCGCTGGCGTCGGGTTGCTCCGATACGACAAAGCCCCGCTTCGGCGGGGCTTTTCGTTGCGGCGGCCGATTGAGTCGGGATTGCATCGAGACCCTCGGCATTCCTTCCGCAGAGGGATTCCGCCTGTGTAGAGGGGCCAGCGGGATTCGCTCTGCTTTGCGACGGCGTCGTTTCGTCGAACGAAGAGCAAATCCCCCGCGCCAGTCACTGACGAATCGACTTCGTGCGGCGCAAGGCGCAGCCCCCTTCTGCAAAGGGGGCGAACTATCGTGGCTGCATCGAGAGAGTTTCGTTGGTGCAGGCGCTGCATGGCGCTTCGTCGTAGCGAAGAACCGCCAAGCCCCGCTGTTGCCCCTCTTTTCAAAGGGGGCGAACCATCGTGGCTGCATCGAGAGAGTTTCGTTGGTGCAGGCGCTGCATGGCGCTTCGTCGTAGCGAAGAACCGCCGAGCCCCGCTGTTGCCCCTCTTTTCAAAGGGGGCGAACCATCAGGCCGCATCGTCGGATGCGCCACCACGGCCTGTTCGTCGCCACACATAACCGCCGAGTCCCGCTGTTGATCCCCCCTTTGGAAAAGGGGGGCTTGGGGGGATTTGCTCTTGCTTCTAGATCACAGCGATCTGCAACCAAATCCCCCGCGCCGCGCAAGGCGCAGCCCCTTTTACATAAGGGGGCGAACTACCAAGGGGCGAACTATCGCGAGTGCGTCGAGAAACGCCCGCTTACACCCGGCGGATCTTCGCGCCCAGCTTGGACAGCTTGGCTTCGATGTTCTCGTAGCCGCGGTCGAGGTGGTAGATGCGGTCGATCGTGGTTTCGCCCTGCGCCACCAGGCCGGCCAGGATCAGCGAGGCCGATGCGCGCAAGTCGGTCGCCATCACCGGTGCGCCGCTGAGCTTGGGCACGCCGCGGATCACCGCGGTGTGGCCGTCGACGCGGATGTCGGCGCCCAGGCGCAGCAGTTCGTTGACGTGCATGAAACGGTTTTCGAAGATCGTCTCGTTGATCACGCCCACGCCTTCGGCCACGCAGTTGAGCGCCATGAACTGCGCTTGCATGTCGGTCGGGAACGCCGGATACGGCGCAGTCACCATGTCGATGGCGCGGGCGCGGCGGCCGCCCATGTCGAGGGTGATGCGGTCGCCGTCGACTTCGATCTGGGCGCCGGCATCGCGCAACTTGTCGAGCACCGAGTCGAGCGTGTCGGCGCGGCTGTGGGTGACGGTGACGCGGCCGCCGGTCATCGCCGCGGCGACCAGGAAGGTGCCGGTCTCGATGCGGTCGGGCAACACGTCGTGGCTGCCGCCGTGCAATTTTTCGACGCCATGAACGACGATGCGGCCGCTGCCGGCGTTCTCGACCCGCGCGCCCAAGGCGTTGAGACAGTCGGCCAGGTCGACGATTTCGGGCTCCATCGCGGCGTTTTCGAGCACGCTGGTGCCCTCGGCGAGCACCGCGGCCATCAGCACGTTTTCTGTGCCGGTGACGGTGACCACATCGAAGACGAAGCGCGCGCCCTTCAAGCGCCCCTTGCGCTGCGCCTTGATGTAGCCGTTCTCGACGGTGATCTCGGCGCCGAGCGCCTGCAGGCCCTTGATGTGCTGGTCGACCGGACGCGAACCGATCGCGCAACCGCCCGGCAGCGAGACCTCGGCTTCGCCGTACTTGGCCAGCAGCGGGCCGAGCACCAGCACCGAGGCGCGCATGGTCTTGACCAGCTCGTACGGGGCGACATGGCTGTTGACGGTGGTCGGGTCGACCGTGATCGTCGCGCCTTCGCTGCTCACGCCGGCCCCGAGCTCGCCGAGCAACTTGGCGGTGGTCAGCACGTCGTGCAGTTGCGGCACGTTGCGGATCGTCACCGGCGCGTCGGCCAGCAAGGTCGCGCACAGGATCGGCAACACGGCGTTCTTGGCGCCGGAAATCTGGACTTCGCCATTGAGCGGCTGCCCGCCTTCGACCACGATTTTTTGCATTTAGGGAGCCGGGTATGGGAAATGAAGAGTCGGTAATGGTAAGAGCAGACGGCCGGGGACGGGTGAGGTCTCGGTGAAGTGCCGCCTAGGGGAGATCGCAGGTCCGGCAAGGGTCTGGCGGCGGCCGCCGCACAGCGGCTTCAACGGTTCCCGGCTTCCTCGGGCGTCATGGTCTTCAGCGCCAGGGCGTGGATCTCGCCGCCCATGCGCTCGCCGAGGGTCGAATAGACCAGGCGGTGGCGCGCCAAGGGCAGCTTGCCGCGAAACGCCTCGGCGATCACGGTGGCCTCGAAGTGGACGCCGTCGTCGCCGCGCACTTGCGCTTGCGCGCCGGGCAGGCCTTGTTCGATCAGGGTGCGGATGGTTTCGGCGTTCACTACTCGAGCCTCTGCTGGTGCGGCCCGTTGCGCAGGCCGAAGGATGATGCGGCAACGCGGACGACGCAGGTGCGCTGCGTAGGCCGGAAGCCGGCTGAATGCGGGGTGGCCCCCGCCCGGGGCGGATTCTGTCAGGGAGAGATCTGCCGCCGGGGGACGGCGCTGAGCGGACGAACCGCTTAGAATTGACGGATTAGCCTAGCGGAAAGCCCTCCGGTCCGAAATGGCGACCTTCGAAACGGCCACTCTATGACCAGCACCGCACGCCCCGCCCTCGATCCCGCCCTCCTGCAATCGCCCGCGGCGCAGGCCGGCCTGGCCCAGAGCGGCCGGCGCGTGTTCGAGATCGAGGCCCAGGCGCTGGCGGCGGTTGCGGCCCGCATCGACGGCGATTTCACCGCCGCCTGCAACCTGGTCCTGGCCGCGCGCGGCCGGGTCGTCTGCACCGGCATGGGCAAGTCCGGGCATATCGCACGCAAGATCGCCGCGACCCTGGCCTCGACCGGCACCCCGGCCTTCTACGTCCACCCGGGCGAAGCCGGCCACGGCGACCTGGGCATGATCACCGACGCCGACGTGGTCCTGGCGCTGTCCTACTCCGGCGAAAGCGACGAAGTGCTGATGCTGCTGCCGGTGCTCAAGCGTCAGGGCAACCGCCTGATCGCGATGACCGGCCGGCCGCAGTCGACCCTGGCCCGCGAAGCCGACGTGCACCTCGACGTCAGCGTGCCGGCCGAGGCCTGCCCGCTCGACCTGGCGCCGACCTCCAGCACCACCGCCTCGCTGGCGATGGGCGATGCGCTCGCCGTCGCCCTGCTCGAGGCACGCGGCTTCACCGCCGACGACTTCGCCCGCTCGCACCCGGCCGGCGCGCTCGGCCGGCGCCTGCTGCTGCATATCACCGACATCATGCATGCCGGCGAGGAAGTGCCGCGGGTCCACGCCGACGCCAGCGTCAGCGAGGCCCTGGTCGAGATGAGCCACAAGCGCCTGGGCATGACCGCCATCGTCGACGACGACAGCCGTCTGCTCGGTCTGTACACCGACGGCGACTTGCGCCGCACCCTCGACGACGCCGGCGTGGACCTGCGTTCGACCCGCATCGCCGAGGTCATGACGCGCTCGCCCAAGACCATCGGCGCCGACGCGCTCGCGGTCGAGGCCGCGCAGCTCATGGAAACCCACAAGATCAGCGGCCTGCTGGTCGTGGACACTGAACGCCGCGTGGTCGGCGCGCTCAATATTCACGACTTGTTGCGTGCGAGAGTGGTTTAAGAGCCGGGACTCGGGTTTCGGGACTCGCAACAGCGTCCGACCTCTACTGCCAAGTTCCAGATCACGACATCCGAAATTCGAGTCCCGAGTCCCGAGTCCCGAAACCCGAGTCCCTACGCCAAACCCCATGCCCTACAGCCACCTCAACGATTACCCCGCTGAAATCCGCGAACGCGCCGCCCGCATCCGGCTGGCCTGCTTCGACGTGGACGGCACGCTGACCGACGGTCGCCTGACCTACGACAGCGAAGGGCGCGAGCTCAAGAGTTTTCATGTCCAGGACGGCCAGGGCCTGTCGCTGTTGGGCAAGTTCGGCATCGCCGTGCATTTCGTCACCGCCCGCGGCGGCGTCATCGCCGCCCAGCGCGCGGCCGAGCTCGGCGCGACCGCCCATGGCGATGTCGCCGACAAGCTCGCCTGCGTGCAGCAGATCGCCGCCGGCCTGGGGCTGTCGCTGGACCAGGTCGCCTTCATGGGCGACGACCTCGCCGACCTCAAGATCCTGCCCCACGTCGGCCTGTCGGTCGCCCCGGGCAATGCTCACCCCTGGGTGCGCGAGCGCGTGCACTGGCGCACCGTGGCGCGCGGCGGCGAAGGCGCGGCGCGCGAACTATGCGACCTGCTGCTCGGCGCGCAGGGCCACGCCGAGCGCGTGCTGACCGGTGCGCTCGGATGAGCTGGCGCGGCATGCTGACCCTGATCCTGATGGCCGCCGCGGCGTTGAGCGGCTGGGCGTTGTGGTCGCAACGCGACAAGAACCACGGCGACGGCCATGCCGAGGCGCGCCCGGACTACGTGCTCAACCAGTTCGAGGCGGTCGTGCTCAACAAGGAGGGCAAGGAATCGTTCACCTTGCGCGCGCCGAAGCTGACCCGCGACCCGAACGAAAAGACCCTGGACGTCACCACTCCGCTGTTCCTGATCCCGCCGAAGGCCGGCGGCAACGGTGGGCCGTGGGAAGTGCGCTCGCAGCGCGGCTGGGTCAACGCCGAGGGCGACGAAGTGCGCCTGCGCGGCCAAGTCAAGGCCGACAGCACCAATGCCGACGGTAAGCCGATCAACATCAGCACCGAGGAACTGAACGTGTTCCCCGATGCGAACAAGGCCACCTCAGCCGTTCCGGTCAGGTTGATTCAGCCCGGCACTATAATGAACGGCTCGGGATTGCAGGCCGATCTCGAAACCAAGAACGTCACCATCCCCAACGTCAAGGTCCGCTATGAAGCGAAAGCCCGCTAACTGGCCGGCGCTGTGCCTGGTCGCCCTTCTGCTGGCGCCGGCGGCCGCGCTCGCGCGCTCTTCGGACCGCAACCAGCCCATGGATGCCGGCGCCGACAGCAGCAATTGCTCGGTCAGCACCGATTCGGGCCCCTGCGTGCTGACCGGCAACGTCAAGATCACTCAAGGCACCTTGATCATCAATGCCGCCAAGGCCGACATCAAGCGCGCCGGCGGCGACATCAGCTTCGTCACCCTGACCGGCTCGCAGGCGACGCTGAAGCAGGAGCTCGACGACGGCGCACCGTTCAACGGCCGCGCCAACAAGATCGAGTACGACATGCCGAAGGACACCATCGTCTTGACCGGCAACGCCTACGTCGACAAGAACGGCGACACCATCAAGAGCGAACGCATCGTCTACAACTCCAAGACCGGCCAGGTCGAGAGCGGCGGCACCGGCGGCCGCGTCAACATTCGCATGCTGCCCAAGAGCAAAACCGCCGCCCCGGCCAAGGGAGGCGGCTGATGCTGGTCGCACAAGGCCTGCGCAAGGCCTACCGCTCGCGCGAAGTCGTGCGCGACTTCGGCCTGACCCTCGATGCGGGCGAAGTGGTCGGCCTGCTCGGCCCCAACGGCGCCGGCAAGACCACCTGCTTCTACATGATCGTCGGCCTGGTCCCGGCCGATGCCGGCCAGATCGTCCTCGACGGCAAGGACATCACCTCCGAGCCGATGTACGCCCGCGCCAAGTACGGCGTCGGCTACCTGCCGCAGGAACCCTCGGTGTTCCGCAAGCTCAGCGTCGCCGACAACCTGCGCCTGGTGCTGGAACTGCGCGACGACCTCGACCGCGCCGGCATCGAGCGCGAGCTGGCCAGCCTGATGGACGAACTGCAGGTGACCCACGTCGCCGAGCAGCTCGGCGCCAGCCTGTCCGGCGGCGAGCGCCGCCGCGTCGAGATCGCCCGCGCCCTGGCCGCCCGGCCGCGCCTGATGCTGCTGGACGAACCCTTCGCCGGCGTCGACCCCATTTCGGTCGGCGAGATCCAGCGAATCGTGCGCCATCTCAAGAATCGCGGCATCGGAGTGTTGATCACGGACCATAACGTCCGTGAAACCTTGGGCATTTGCGACCGGGCGTATATCCTGAACGACGGTGGCGTGCTCGCGCAGGGGGCTCCGGACGCGCTGCTGGCCAATCCCGATGTCCGCCGTGTCTATCTGGGCGAGCAGTTCCGTCTGTAACCTAGCGGTTGCCGGGCGCGGACGGCGCCCACGACGCGCGACCCGGGCCGACAGCCATCTCAGGTCGCGTTAGTCATCGATGATGAAGCCTCGCCTCCAAGCCTCGCTCGGACAACAATTGGTGATGACACCGCAATTGCGGCAGGCGATTCGCCTGCTGCAGCTGTCGGCTGTCGAACTGGAAGCCGAACTGGCCACTGCGATCGAGAGCAACCCGCTGCTCGACTGGACCGATCCGTCCGCGGTCAACGAAGACGAGCCGCGCCCGCCGCCGAGCACCGAGGAAGGCGCCGAAGCGCCGACCGTCGAGCCCGAATGGACCATGGACGACGGCGAGACCTGGTACGAACGGGTCGGCCCCTCCGACCACAGCGATGAGGACTCGCCCGCGGCCGAACAGGTCGCCGAGGCCGAGACCCTGCACGACCATCTGCTGTGGCAGCTGCACCTCAGCCCGCTGTCGCAGCGCGACCGCAGCATCGGCGTGGCCCTGATCGAGGCGATCGACGACGACGGCTACCTGCGCGAAAGCCTGGCGGCGATCGTCGAATCGCTGGCGATGGGGGTGAGCGAGGAAGAGGTCGCCACCGTGCTGCACCAGGTGCAGCGCTTCGACCCGGTCGGCTCCGGCGCGCGTTCGCTCAGCGAATGCCTGAGCCTGCAGCTCAACACCTTGTCCGACGACACCCCGGGCAAGGCGCTGGCCCTGGTGATCGCCGGCGAACCGCTGGAGCGCCTGCCGCGGGTCGGCGCGGCCGGCCTGGCCAGCGAACTCAAGCGCGACATCGCCGAGGTCGAGACCGCGGTGCAGTTGCTGCGCTCGCTCGACCCGCGCCCCGGCGCGCAGATGGGCGCGATCTCCACCGACACCTATGTCACCCCCGACGTGGTGATCTGGCGCCAGAACGGCCTGTGGCGCGTGGCCCTGTCGGAAGCGATGCGTCCGCGCATCTCGATCCACCGCGGCTACGAAAGCATGATCCGCCACGCCAACGCCTCCGATGCCAGCTATCTGCGCGGCCATCTGCAGGAAGCGCGCTGGCTGCTCAAGAGCCTGGAAGCGCGCGGCGACACCTTGCTCAAGGTCGCGCGCTGCCTGCTCAAGCAACAGGCCGGGTTCCTCGAATTCGGCGACAGCGCACTGCGTCCGCTGACCCTGCGCGAGGTCGCCAACGAAGTCGGCCTGCACGAATCCACGGTCTCGCGCGCGATCGCCCGCAAGTACGCGCGCACCCCCCGCGGGACCATGCCGCTGCGCGCTTTCTTCGCCTCCGGCATCGACACGGGTTCCGGCGGCGAAGCCTCCAGCACCGCGATCCAGGCCATGATCCGGCGCCTGATCGAGGCCGAGAACCCGCGCAAACCCTTGTCCGACGCGCGCCTGGCCGAAACCCTCAAGGCCACCGGCGTGCCGGTCGCGCGCCGCACCGTGGCCAAGTACCGCGAGGCGATGAGCATTCCCTCGTCGCAGGAACGCGTGCGCATGGCCTGAGGCCGCCAAATCCCGCAAAGCCGCTGGATTTCGGCCTCTATTCCCCATCGAATCAGTGACTTAACAATGGCCTACGACCATTGTTGCGGTCTTGCCACTTGCACCTGGAACTGAGCGTGAGATGCTGGAATCCCTGGCCCCGGCCAGGGCGTCAATCAGGCTCCGAAGCCCGCCGACGAGCGACGGCCCGGAGCCCAGTCTGCATTCTCCCGCGACGTGAAGGAGGTCTCCGATGCGTATCGAAACCCACGGCCAGCAACTGGAAGTCACTGCAGCCCTGCGTGACTATGTGGAAACCAAGCTGGCCCGTCTGCAACGCCATTTCGACCAACCCTTCGACGTGCGTACCCAGCTCAGTCTCGACAAGCCCGACCACCGCGCCGAGGCCACCGTTCTCATCGCCGGCCGTACCCTGCACTGCGACGCCGCCGCCATCGACATGTACGCCGCGATCGATCTGCTCGCCGACAAGCTCGACCGCCTGCTCATGAAGCACAAGAGCAAGCAAGTCGATCACCACCGTGGCGAAAGCCTCGCACGCAACGGCGAATTCGTCGGCTGAACCCGGCCCCCGGGACCCGGTCATCGATCCAGACACGCTGTCATGCCGCTTTATGAATTACTGAGTGCGGAACGGGTCGCGATCCTGGTCGAACCCGGCGATCGCAATACCGTGCTCGACGTCGCCGCGCGCATGCTCTGCGACAGCAACTCCTCCACTGCGTTCGCCCTGCGCGCAAGCCTGGGCGAACGCGAACGGCTCGCCAGCACCGCCATCGGCCACGGCGTCGCCATTCCGCACGCGCGTACGCCCCTGTTCGAAAACAGCCGCGGCGCCTTTCTCAGGTTGGCCGAGCCGATCGATTTCGGCGCCATCGACGGGCGCCCGGTCGACCTGGTCCTGGCCATGGCCATTCCCGAGCATCACGTCCAGCAGCATCTGCAATTGCTGGCCGAGCTGGCCGAGCGCTTCGCCGACGGCGGCTTCCTCGACCGATTACGCTCGGCGCCGAACGTCGCCGAGCTGAGTTATCGCCTGCTCGACCACTGTCGCCGCAGCGCGGCCTGAGCCCTGCCGTTCCGAGATGTGCAGTTCCGGGATGTGTTGATTCCAGCGGCACCGCTCCGAGCCGTGTCGATCCGAGCCACGCTCCTTTCCCCAACCGCTGAGCGGCTCATCGGCCTGCCTCGCCCGCCTTCTTCACACCGCGCCGCGAATGCGACCGGTTCCGCACCGATGCGGACACTGCCATCGCTTTGCTCGTAAACTTCCGCCCATGAGCAAGAGCATCCGTGCAGGCGAACTGTTCGAACAGCAGCGCGAGCGACTCGCCCTGCGCTGGGTAGCCGGCCAACGCGGCGACGGCCGTCTGGTCGAAGCGGTCAATACGGTCGCACGGCGTCCGTCGCTGGCCGGCTACCTCAATGCGATCTACCCGAACAAGGTGCAGATCCTCGGCACCGAGGAACTGACCTGGCTCGACGGCCTGGACTCGCGGCTGCGCTGGGAAACGATCGAGAAGATCATCCAGTTCCGGCCCCTGGCCCTGGTCATCAGCAAGGACCAGCCCTGCCCCGAAGACCTGCGCATCGCCGCCGAGGAAACCGACACCCCGCTGTGGGTGTCGCCGCGCCGCGGCCATGAGTTGCTCAACCACCTGCAATATCACCTGGCGCGCGCGCTCGCCCCTCAGATCACCCTGCACGGGGTGTTCATGGAGATCTATTCGATCGGTGTGCTGATCACCGGCGAATCCGGATCGGGCAAGAGCGAACTCGCGCTCGAACTGGTGACCCGCGGCCACCGCCTGGTCGCCGACGACGCCCCGGAATTCACCCAGATCGCGCCCGACGTGCTCGATGGCACCTGCCCCGACATGCTCCAGGACCTGCTCGAAGTGCGCGGCCTGGGCGTGCTCAACATCCGCCAGATGTTCGGCGACACCGCGGTCAAGAACAACAAATACCTGCGCCTGATCGTGCACCTGACCAAGCCGATGAGCGAACCGATCCCGGCCGGGATCGAGCGCCTCACCGGCGACACCGGCATCCGCCGCGTGCTCGATCTCGACGTGCCGATGATCACCCTGCCGGTCATGCCCGGCCGCAACCTCGCCGTGCTCACCGAAGCGGCGACGCGGCTGCACAGCCTGCGCATGAAAGGCCTGGACCCGGCCGCGGCCTTCATCGCCCGGCACAGCAACTTCCTGGAGCGCGGCGAATCGTGAGCAATCCCCTTTTCGAAACCGGCTCGGCCGAGTCGAACGCCTTCACCCTGGTCATCGTCAGCGGCATGTCCGGCTCGGGCAAGTCGGTGGCGCTGAACACCTTCGAAGACCTGGGCTTCTACTGCGTCGACAACCTGCCGGCGGAACTGCTGCCGCAATTCGTGCAGAACGTGATCAAGGCCGAGGAAGGCATGCCGACCAAGCTCGCGGTCGGCATCGACGTGCGCAACCGCCACAGCGACCTGGCCAACATCCCGGAGTGGCTGTCGGCGGTGGGCGCGCTCGGCGCCGACCCCAGACTGGTGTTCTTCGAATCCAGCGACGGCGTGCTGCTCAAGCGCTATGCCGACACCCGCCGCCGCCATCCGCTGAGCCAGTTCGGCCTGGCCCTGGCCGATGCGATCTCGCTCGAACGCCAAGTGCTCAAGCCGCTGCGCCAGATCGCCGATGCGATCGTCGACACCAGCGAGCTCAACGTCCATCAGTTGCGCCGCCACGTCATCACCGAATTCGCGATGGGCGGCGACGCCGGCATGTCGCTGCTGTTCGAGTCTTTCGCCTATCGCCGCGGCGTGCCGGCCGATGCCGACTTCGTATTCGATGCGCGCGGCCTGCCCAATCCGCACTGGAACCCGGCGCTGCGGCCCTTGTCGGGCCGCGACGGCGGCGTGCGCGATTACCTGGAAGCGCAGGCCGACGTGAACCTCTACGTCGAGCAGATCAGCCAGTTCCTCGACACTTGGCTGCCGCGTCTGCAAGCCGACAGCACGCGCAGCTACGCGACCATCGCCTTCGGCTGCACCGGCGGGCGCCATCGCTCGGTGTACCTGGCCGAACGCATGGCCGAACACGCCCGCACCCGCGGCTGGAACGAAGTCGCCGTGCACCATCGCGAGCTCGACTGAGTTCTGCTGCGCCGCTCATTCAAACCCCGGACACGCTTCCCTTTCAGTTCCCCGTTTGAAAAGGGGGGGTAGGGAGATTTGTTCCTGAGCCCGTCAAGTCGCGCACGCAAAGCAAATCCCCCGCGCCAGCCGTCTTCGGTTCGACTTCGCACCACGCAGGGCGCCGCTCCCTTCTGCAAAGGGGGCGAACCGATGCGTGCGCCTTGCCAAAGGGGGGCCAACCGTCGTTTCGGACCACACGCGAAAACCCGCCCGCATGCTGCGCCCATCGCGTCGATCTGAATGCGCTCTGAGCCTCGCCCCGACCGGCTTGGCATCCTTACAAAATTTTCCCATTGCCGTGTCGCGACGCTTGCAAGCCTCGCCTTAGTTTCGTGGAGTGCCGGAAAATCTGAGCGTTCTGAGCGTTCCGGTGCGTCTCCATCCCAACGGAGCAACGACATGAAAGCCATGATCCGCCGCCTCGCGCCGATGCTGCTTGCGATCAGCGCGTTGGCCTTGCTGCCGGCCGCGATGGCCCAGGCGCAATCCGCACCGCCGGACGATGCGATGCAACGCACCGAGCCGCCGGTCAACGATCAACGCGGCCAGGCGCCGACACCGCCGCCGGCCGACACCACCGTGCCGGCGAGCTTCGCCGACCTCGACAGCAACGGCGACAACAAGATCAGCCGCGACGAAGCCGCGCTCGATGCGCGCCTCGCCGCCCATTTCGCCACGCACGATCACGACGGCGACGGCGCCCTGTCGCTGGCCGAGTACCAGGCCGGCCATGGCAAGCGCGGCGGCGACAAATAACGCCGCACGTCCGCTGCCCGTCGCGTCCTTCCTCCCCGACAGCCAAGGATTACGATGAATATCTTCCCGCCTCACCCACACGCTCACCCACGCGCCCTGGCCATGGCCTTGGGCGCCTTGTTCGCGGCCGCCGTGTTGAGCGGCTGCAACAAGCCCGACGAACCGGCGCCGATGGAATCGAGCGGGCCGGCCCCGGCCACGACCGATCCGGGCCCAGCGCCTACGCCGCCGGCCGAGATCCCTGCGGCCAATCTGCCGCCGCCCACCGACACCCCCAGCGACACGCCACCGACGCAGAACCCCCAGCCCACTCCCACCGACCCGACCGGACCACCGCCGCCGGCCGAGGACCAGGCGCCGTCGAAGCAGTGACGCCGCACCGGCCGCAAGGCAGCGGGCCGTCACGGCACGGCCCGCTGTCGCTGTGAACTCCGTCGACCGGCAGGCTCGCCCATCGCATTCGTCTATCGCATGGCCCGTGCGGTTCGGTCCGGCGCCTTCGATGCGGCCGGCTCGCACCTGCCGTCCCGGCCTCGTCCCACCCGCACGAGACCGAAGAATCAAACAGTTGCCTGCCGCGTCCCGGCCCTCGGTCCGGGGCGCTCGCTGCCGTGCCCTCGGGCCGCCGCATTCGGCGCTTCCGGCTTGTCACTCCCCTCTGTTAAGTTGGAGGCATGTCAGTCGGCGTCCTTCTCATCACCCATTCCGGTATCGGCAGCGCACTCGTCGCGGTCGCCAACCGCCTGCTCAACCCCTTGCCGCTGCGCACCGAAGCCCTGGAGGTCCCGTTCGACGCCGACCCCGACGCTTTGCTGCCGCTCGCGAGCGCTGCGCTGCGCCGCGTCGACGACGGCGACGGCGTGCTGGTGTTGACCGATCTGTACGGCGCCTCGCCGAGCAACCTCGCCGCGCGCGTGTCGCGGCTGGGCACGCCGGTGCGGCGCGTGTCGGCCTTGAACCTGCCGATGCTGCTGCGGGTGATGAATTACTCGGAGCTGGAACTGGACCAGTTGCCCGCGGTCGCCGCCGCCGGCGCCCGCAACGGTGTAATCCTGGATGACGCCTGACCGCATGACGCGACTCGCAACGACGCGTAAGACCATTGCCTGAGGACCCCGACATGATCGAACGCGACCTGACTGTTTCCAACCGACTCGGCCTGCACGCCCGCGCCACCGCCAAACTGGTGCAGGTGTTGTCGGCCTTCCGCAGCAACGCCACGCTTACCGCCAAGGGCCGCGAGGTCAACGCCAAGAGCATCATGGGCGTGATGCTGCTCGCCGCCGGACAAGGCACCCACGTCAAATTGCGCGTCGAGGGCGAGGACGAAACCAACGCCGCCGACGCGGTGATCGCCCTGTTCGACCGTCGTTTCGACGAAGACAGCTGAGCCGGAGGCACACATGAGGCAGGAATTCCAGGGTCATGGGGCATCGCGCGGCAGCGCGCTCGGCCGCGCCCGCGTCCGCCTGCCGCATGCGCTGGAAGTCGCCGAGGAACGCATCGGCCACGACCAGGTCGAAGCCGAGCTGGCCCGCCTGCACGTCGCCATCGACACCGTCCGCAACGAAATGCACACCCTGCGCGACCGCCTGCACGGCGCGCTCGCGCACGAGGTCGGCGAGTTCCTCGACCTGCACACCCTGCTGCTCGACGATCCGGAACTGCTGCACGGCCTCGACGAACTGATCCGCAGCGGCCACTACGCCGCCGACTACGCCCTGCGCCTGCAGCGCGACCGCATCGCCTCGGTGTTCGAGGCGATGGACGACGCTTACTTCCGCAGCCGCGTCGACGACATCGACCAGGTCATCGGGCGCATCCATGCGGCGCTGCATCGGCGCGATCACGATACCTCGGGGGTGGCCGGCGAGATTTTGGTCACCGACAACGTCGCCCCGGCCGAATTGGCGCAGTTGCAGGCGCAGGGGGTGATGGCGATCGTCACCGCCGCCGGCAGCACCCTGTCGCACAGCGCCATCCTCGCCCGCAGCCTGCATCTGCCCCTGGTGGTCGGCACCGCCCAGGCGCTGCTGAAGATCAACGACGGCGACGCCCTGGTCGTCGACGGCGCCACCGGCACGGTGATCCTCGAACCCAATGCCGAGGACCTGCGCAGCCACCGCACGCGCACCCGCGAACTGGCCCGCGAACGCAAGCAACTGCATCGCCTGCGCCGCGAGCCGACCCGCACCCTCGACGGCGTCGACATCAAGCTCTACGCCAACGCCGAGTCGCGCGAGGACGTGGCCGAGGCGCATTCGCTCGGCGCCGCCGGCGTCGGCCTGTACCGCACCGAATTCCTGTTCCTGCAGCGCAACGAACTGCCCGACGAAGACGAACAGTTCCGCGTCTATCGCGACGTCGTCCTCGGCATGACCGGCCGCATGGTCACCATCCGCACCCTCGATCTCGGCGCCGACAAGGCCGACAAGACCGGCCTGGCCCTGCGCGACGAGCCCAACCCGGCGCTCGGCGTGCGCGGCGTGCGCCTGTCGCTGGCCCGCGACGGCCTGCTCGAGACTCAATTGCGCGCGATCCTGCGCGCCTCCGGCTACGGCCCTGTGCGGATCCTGGTGCCGATGGTCAGCTCGGCCGAAGAGATGCGCCGTGTGCGCGAGCTGTTGAACCGCGTCGCCGCCGACCTGCGTCGGGAAGGCCAGGAGATCGCCGACCACGTGCCGCTCGGCGCGATGATCGAAGTGCCGGCCGCGGCGATCGCCCTGCCCGGCTACATCAACGCCATCGACTTCCTGTCGATCGGCACCAACGACCTGGTCCAGTACCTGCTCGCGGTCGATCGCAACAACGAAGCGCTGAGCGAGCTGTACACGCCGCTGCATCCGGCGGTGCTGCGGGTGATCCGCGACGTGATCCGCCTGGCCCAGGCGCGCGGCAAGCCGGTCGCGGTGTGCGGCGAAATGGCCGGCGACGCCAACTTCGCGCCCCTGCTGCTGGCCCTGGGGCTGGAGGAATTCAGCCTGCACCCGGCGACCTTGCTGGAATTGCGCCGTGCGATCCGGAGCCTCGACCTGAGCGTGCTGCGCAAACGCGCGCCGGCGCTGTTGCGCGCACGCGACCGCGCCGGCATCGAGGCCTGGCTACGCGGTTGATGCACGGCCGCGGTATGCGCGGCCTTTAGAACTCCGCTGATCCAGCGCCGCCGCGCCGCCGCGTCGTTCATCTCCAAGCGCCGCAATCACGCCTTCTTCCGACGCAAGGCTGAAAGCTGGGCTTTGTAAGCTGCAGGGGCGATAATCGCCGCATGAACATCTGACCCTCGCCGGCTTCGTGGCCGCGTCCGTCACCCGCCAGGAAGTACCGTATGGCCGAAGCCGTCCGCCACGACAAGACCGCACGTCAGCTGCGCCTGCTTTCCGACGCGCTCGACAGCGGCCGTCTGGGGCCGGTGCGGCGCCTGGTCAACACCCTGTCCCCGGCCGAAATCGGCAACCTGCTCGAATCGCTGCCCCCGGGCAAGCGCGTGGTGGTGTGGGGCCTGGTCGACCCGGAAGACGACGGCGAGGTGCTGGTCCACGTCGGCGAGGAGGTGCGCGAAAGCCTGCTCGCGGACATGGACACCGACGAGATCGTCGCCGCAGTCGAAGACCTCGACATCGACGACTTGGCCGACCTGGTCGAAGACCTGCCCGACACCGTCATCGACGAAGTGCTCAAGTCGATGGACCGCGAGAACCGCGAGCGGCTCGAACAGGTCCTGTCGTATCCGGAAGACACCGCCGGCCGCTTGATGAACCCCGACGTGGTGACGGTGCGCGCCGATACCACCATCGACGTGGTGCTGCGTTACCTGCGCCTGCGCGGCGAACTGCCCGAACACACCGACCACCTCTACGTGGTCAGCCGGCGTCATCAATACCTCGGCCGCATCGCCCTGGCCGCCCTGCTCACCCACGAGCCCGGCACCGCGATCAATAAATTGATCGACGACGAACAGCCGGCGATCGATGTCGGCGAAACCGCCGCCGAAGTCGCGCGCCAATTCTCCGACCACGACTGGATCAGCGCCCCGGTCGTCGACGACAACAACATCCTGCTCGGCCGCATCACCATCGACGACGTCGTCGACATCATCCGCGAACAGGCCGAACACCAGGCCTTGAGCGCGGCCGGCCTGGACGAGGACGAAGACTTGTTCAGCCCGGTGCGGCGCGCGTTCCGGCGCCGCCTGATCTGGCTGTCGATCAATCTGTGCACCGCCTTTCTCGCCGCCAGCGTGGTCGGCCAGTTCGAGGACAGCATCGCCAAGCTGGTCGCCCTGGCCGCGCTGATGCCGATCGTCGCCGGCATGGGCGGCAACGCCGGCACCCAGGTGCTCGCGCTGATGATCCGCGGCCTCGCCCTCGGCCAGATCGGCGCCTCCAACGTCGGCGTGCTGCTGCGCAAGGAATTGATGGTCGCGTTGATCAACGGCCTGGTGCTCGGCGTCGGCCTGGGCCTGATCGTGCTGGTCTGGTTCCGCCAGCCCGGCCTGTCGCTGGTGATCGGCGCCGCGCTGACCATCAACTTGCTGACCGCCGCCGCCGGCGGCGTGCTGGTGCCGATCACGCTCAAGCGGCTCGGCTTCGACCCGGCCCTCGCCGGCGGCGTGATGCTGACCACCCTCACCGACGTGATGGGCTTCCTGAGCTTCCTGGGCCTGGCGACGCTGATCCTGATTCGCTAGTCCCTTGTTCGCTGATCGCGATCCATCGACTCGCCGATCGCGATGACGATGACGATGACGATGACGATGGCGATGGCGATGGCGATGACGAGCAACGACGCTATTTGTCTGGGGTGGCTTAGCGCGACGTCGTCGTTGCCTTGCGCTTGAATCGGTGCCGGACGCGGCCGATGATGCGGACAACCCGCCACGGAGAACATCGATGCCGCATCGCCGTCCGCTTCGTCTCGCAGTCGCGTTATTGCTAGGCGGCTCGCTCGTGCTCGGCGCCGCTTGCGCGCCCTCCTCCACCCGACCCGACGCCGCCCCCATGTCCGACACCCGAGCGCATGGCCATTTCGTTTCGCGCGAACTCGAGCGCGATGGCATCGTCCACCGTTATCAGGTGTTCCTGCCTTCGCGCCGCGCCGGCGGCGAACGGCCGGCCCTGATCATGTTCCTGCACGGCTCGGGCGAACGCGGCGACGACAACCGCAAGCAGGTCGAAGTCGGGCTCGGGCCGGTGGTCCGTTCGCGGCTCGACGAATTCCCCGCGATCGTCGTGTTCCCGCAGATGCACACCGACCAGGCCGACCTCGAACGCTTCGGCGACACCGCTTTCGCGATGCTCGATGCGGTGCAGGCCGAGTTCGGCGGCGACCCGCAGCGAGTCTTGCTGACCGGCTTGTCGCTCGGCGGTTATGCGAGTTTCGAGCTCGCCTTGATGCAACCCGAGCGCTTCGCCGCGGTGGTGCCGATCTGCGGCGGCTTCGACCCGCCGGAAGCGCAGTTCGTCGCACGCCGCAAAGCGCTCGGTGGCGTGTCCAGCCACGACGAAGCCGCGCAGAAACTGCGCGGCATTCCGTTCTGGGTGTTCCACGGCGCGAAAGACGACGTGGTCTCGGTGGAAAACTCGCGACAGATGGTCGACGCCCTCAAGCGCGCCGGCGCCGAGGTGCGCTACACGGAATTCCCGGAGGCGAAGCACAACAGCTGGGACCCGGCCTATGCGACCGCGGCGCTGTGGCCGTGGTTGTTCGCGCAGCAGCGTTGAGGGATGGGTGCGCGGGTGAGTACGGGGAAAGCAAATCCCCCCTACCCCCCTTTTTCAAAGGGGGGAATCCTTTCGGCAGGGCTTCGAAGCGACTGGATTCTTCGCGGGACGATTCCGGAAACGTCTCGTTACACCAGGGGGTCCAATCGGCGATTACGACGCAGCCAGCTCGAAGATTCTTGTCTTCGGAATACCACACAATCGACCGAACATCCCCCCTTTGAAAAAGGGGGCTAGGGGGGTTTTGCTGTTGCTGTTGCCCTGCCGTGGCCCCTACCCAGAACCCCGCTCAAGCCTTCTTCAAGAACTCGGTCTTGAGCACCAGCCCCTTGACCTTGTCGACGTTGCACTCGATCTCGCCTTCCTCGTCGGTCAGGCGGATGTTCTTGCACAAGGTGCCGCGCTTGAGGGTCACCGAGGTGCCCTTCACTTTCAGGTCCTTGATGAGCAGCACCGAGTCGCCGTCGGCGAGCGGGGTGCCGTTGCTGTCTTTCACGATCATGTCGATATCCGGTAAGCGGCCGCACCGGAGGGGCGCGGCGAAAAACATCAGCCCTTGAGCAGGGCCTCGAGCACCGCCATGCGCACGGCGACGCCATTGGCGACCTGGGTCAGGATCAGCGACTGCGGGCCGTCGGCGACTTCGTCGGTGATCTCGACGCCGCGGTTCATCGGCCCCGGGTGCATCACCACCGCGTCGGCCGCCGCACGCTTCAGGCGCGCCGCGCTCAGACCGTAATCGCGGTGGTAGTCCTGCAAGGAACTGACCAGGCCTTCTTCCATGCGCTCGCGTTGCAGGCGCAGCATCATCACCGCATCGACGCCGTCGAGTGCGGCATCGACATCCTGGGTCACGGTGCAGCCGTCGAGGGTGCCGTCGTCGGGCAGCAGCGACGCCGGGCCGCAGACGCGGATCTCGCCGGTACCGAGCGTGCGCAGGGCCTGCAAATCCGAACGCGCGACGCGCGAATGCTTGACGTCGCCGATCATCGCCACGCGCAGGCCCGAGAAGTCGCGGCCCTTGGCCTGGCGCAGGCTGAGCATGTCGAGCAGGCCCTGGGTCGGGTGCGCGCTGCGGCCGTCGCCGGCGTTGACCAGGCAGGTGCCTTCGCGCGCCTGCCCGGCAAGCGCGGCGACCGCGCCGTCTTCGCGATGGCGGACGATGAAACCGCGCACACCCATCGCTTCGATGTTCTTGAGCGTGTCGAGCGCGGTCTCGCCCTTGCTGGTCGACGAGGTCGAGGCGTCGAAATTCAACACGTGCGCGCCCAACTGCTGGGCGGCGAGCTGGAAGCTCAGGCGGGTGCGCGTGGAGGGTTCGAAGAACAGGGTGCAGACCGCGATGCCGTCGAGCGCGCGCCGATCGTAATGGCCTTCGGCGAAGGCCTGGGCGCGGATCAACAGGGCTTCGAGCGTCTCGCGCGAAGCATCGGCCAGGCTCAGCAGGTGGCGCGAGCCGGCGACGCTGGAAACAGGGGTGTTCATATGTGCGGAAGCTCGTCGATATCGGTTGCGTCGTCGGGTGAAGCCAGCCAGCGTTCGACGATCACCGCCGCGGCCACCGCATCCAGCGCCTCGGCATCGCGGCGGCGCTTGCGGCCTTCGGCGCGATCGGCGGCGAAACGGTGCGCGGCCTCGATCGAGCTGGAGCGCTCGTCGACCAGCACCACTGGAAGTTTGTAGCGCACACGCAGTTGCCGGGCGAAATCGAGCGCGCGCGTGCGCGCCGGCTGGTCGCCGCCATCCAGGGTCATCGGGTCGCCGACGATGAAACCGTCGGGGCGCCATTCCTTATGCAGACGGTCGATCGTGCCCCAATCGGGGCCGGCGCCGTGCACGTCGATGACCGCCAAGGCACGTGCGCCGTAGCCGAAGGCGCTGCCGACGGCGACGCCGATGCGGCGCGAACCGACGTCGAACCCAAGCACGGTGCCGTCGCGACGGATGCTGGCGGGCTTGCTCGCCACCGAACTCATGCGTGACCGGCGTAGTCGGCCAGGTGGGCGAAATCGACGCCGATGCGCCCCGCCGCCGCCTGCCAGCGCGCGTCCAGCGGCAGCTCGAACAGCAATTCGGCGTCGGCCGGCGCGGTCAGCCAGTCGTTTTCGGTGATCTCGTGTTCGAGCTGGCCCGAACCCCAGCCGGCGCAGCCCAGCGCGACGATGGCGTTGTCCGGGCCTTCGCCCTTGGCCATCGCCTCGAGGATGTCGCGCGAGGTGGTCAGGAACAGGTCGTTGCCGATCACCAGGGTCGAGTCCCAGCGGGTGCCGCCGTCGTGCAACACGAAGCCGCGCTCGGGATGGACCGGGCCGCCGGCCAGTACGACCTGCGAACGCAGCGACTCGTCGCCGCCGTCCACGCCCATCTGCCCGAACACTTCGCCGAGCGTGTATTCGGAGGGGCGGTTCACTACGATGCCCATCGCACCGTCGTCGTCGTGCTGGCAGATCAGCGCCACGCTGCGCGAAAAATTGGTATCGGCCAACGCGGACAGCGCGATCAGGACCTGATTGGCGAGGGGTGTGGGCATGACGGACATGGCCCCATTCTAACCGGCCCGGCGCGAAATCGGACCCGGAAACGCGCGGTCCGCGACCGTCCCCGAGGGCCTGCGTCCCGAATCCAGGACCTGTCCCGGCCTGCATCCCCACGCGCATCCGACCATACGGCCCGCAGTCCTCGTGGCCCTGGATTCCCCCGGGCCCCGGCACCACAATCCAGATCCGCGTCCCACGAGGTTCCCATGTCGGGCTACTGCGACATCGCACCGGGCCATCCGGTCCACGGCCATTACCACGATCACGAATACGGCTATGCGCGGCGCGACGAAGCCGAGCTGTTCGAACGCCTGATCCTGGAGATCAACCAGGCCGGCCTGAGCTGGGAAACGATCCTGCGCAAGCGCGAGGGCTTCCGCCGCGCCTACGACGGCTTCGACGTCGACACTGTCGCCGGCTACGGCGAGAACGAGCGCCTGCGCCTGCTCGACGACGCCGGCATCATCCGCAACCGGCTCAAGGTCGACGCCGCAATCCACAACGCCCAGGTCGTTCAGGGTCTGCGCGCGACCCACGGCGGCTTCGCCCAGTGGCTCGACGCCCACCTGCTGCTGGACGGCCGCCCGCGCGACAAGGCCGCGTGGATCAAGCTGTTCAAGCAGACCTTCCGCTTCACCGGCGGCGAGATCACCAACGAATTCCTGATGAGCCTGGGCTATCTGCCCGGAGCCCATCGCGAAGATTGCCCGGCCTACCGGCGCATCGAGCAGCAAGGGCCCTACTGGCGGCAAGCGCAGGCGCAGGCCGGTGCGCCGCCGGCCGGACCCAAGGCGGCGCCCAAACCGGCCGCCAAAAAAGCGGCTGCGAAAAAAGCCGTCTCCAAGAAAACGGCCGCGAACAAGACCGCAAGCAAAGCACCGGCACGCAAATCCCGCCAGAGCGGCTGAAACCGAACGTTACGGACGGCAGCGCCGCACCCGCCTTCGCTGGCCGGCTGGCACCGCCATGACGACCCAGGCCATCGATCAAGGACAGAACATGAGCACGGCCCCCGCACTGCCCCGTTCCACGCGCGGCTTCATCGTCGCCGTCGCTCTGCTGCAAGGCCTGTTGCTGTACCTGGCCCGCAGCGGCCACGTCCTCGATGGCCACAGCGCGCAAATCTGCTGGTACGCCCTGGTGCTGTCGGTGCCGAGCGCGATGATCCTGTCGGTGCAGGATTTGCGCGACCGCCGCTTCTGGGAGCAAAGCCTCGGCTTGGCCGCTATCTATGCCGTGCTGGCTGTATGGGCCGGTTGGAGCGCCACCGGTGCGCCGCAGATCAAGGCCGGCGCGGTGCTGTGGCCGTTCGGTGCGAGCGTAGCGATCGCTTTATTCATCGCCCTGCCCTACCTGCAATGCCGGATCGCGCATCGGCGCTGGAGCGCGTCGTACCCTGATCTGTTCGAGTACGGCTGGCAGAACGCCTTGACCCTGATCCTGACCGGCGTGTTCGTCGGCATCAGCTGGGGCGTGCTGGCCCTGTGCGCGGTGTTGTTCGAGCTGATCGGCATCAAGTTCTTCGGCGATCTGTTCTCCGATCCGCGCTTCGCCTATCTCGCCACCGGCATCATGGTCGGCCTCGGCATCCTGGTCGGCCGCACCCAGCAGAGGCCGGTGCAGGTCGCACGCCAGATCCTGTTCGCGATCTTCAAGGGCCTGCTGCCCCTGTTGTCGCTGATCGCGGTGCTGTTCGTCGCCAGCCTGCCGTTCACCGGGCTCGACGCGCTGTGGCGCACCCGCTCGGCAACGTTGATCCTGATGTGCCTGATCGCCCTGCTGGTTCTGTTCGTCAACGCCGTCTACCAGGACGGCGAAGGCGAACCGCCCTACCCGGCCTGGTTGCGGCGCATCGTCGAGGCAGCGCTGCTGAGCCTGCCGGTGTACGCGGCGCTGGGCCTGTACGCACTGGGCCTGCGCATCGCCCAGCACGGCTGGACCGGCGACCGTTTCTGGGCTCTGGTCGCGTCGCTGCTGCTGAGCGCTTATGCCTTCGGCTACGCCTGGGCCGCGCTGCGGCCGCGCCAAGGTTGGCTGCGGCCGCTGATGCGGGTCAATGTGATCGTTTCGTTGATCGCGCTGGCATTCGCGGTCGCCGCCAACTCCTGGCTGCTGGACCCGCACCGGCTCAGCGTCGGCGACCAACTCGCGCGCCTGCACGACGGCCGCATCGCCGCGGAAGATTTCGACCTCAAGCACTTGCGTTTCGATAGCGGCCACCGCGGCTACGAAGCCCTGCTGGCCCTGCGCAAGGACCCGAAGTTCGCCACGGCTGCAGAGAAAGCCGAGCTTGAACGCGTGATCGCGCTGAAAGACCCCTGGGTCTACGACTTCGAACACCCCGACGGGCTGCCGAAGACCCTCACCGCACTACGCCAGCGCATCAAGCCCGCGCCCGGCGCCGACGCACCCGACCCGGCCTGGCTGCAGATCGTGCTCGACGGAAAGCTGTCCACGCCCGACTGTCTCGGCGAACACGCCGAATGCCTGCTGCTTACGCCCGACCTCGACCGCGACGGCCGCAACGACTATCTGCTGTGCAACACCAACCAATACGGCGCCAGCTGTTTCGTCTACGCCTTCGAGAACGGAGCCTGGATCAAGATCGGCAGCAGCTATCTCGGCGACCGCTTCGAAGCGATCCAACCGGCCCTGCGCAAAGGCGACATCCGCCCGGTGCCCCGCCGCTGGGCGGACTACCAGTTCGGCGAAGGCGGCGAAGTGATTCGGCTGGAGTTGGAGCGGGTGGAGGTCAAGAAGTAAATGAAACCGCCGCAACGGATACGACGCTCAGACCTCACGCCTTACGTGCAGCCCTTGCAGGCGAGAAATATGCGCCATGAATAGCTTGCTCGCTTAGCCTCATACCGGGCATGTACTAAACAGACTGCGCACTCCCAGTCTTGCACAACATGCAAACTACACCGACCACAAACTCCCCAAGCACCTTGCACGCAATTAATCAACTCAACAAAATTCATCAGATGCGTCACATTCAGCAACCTGTATATCTCTACCTCTTGGTCACATATGAGTCACAGTTCCGGCTCTCAGAAAGAACCGCCAGATCCTTTAGAGGGTCTGGGTCAGGATTACTTCCAATAAAACTATTTATTTTAACCTCGCACGACTTTAAAACTTCCCCCTTGAAAACCGCACCTATTGTCATATACGTCACTTGAAAAGTTTCATTAATTAGCTTGCCGCACCGATAAGTTCTTCCACTGCGCCGCGCGACCCGAACCCATTCAAATCCCTCCATGCCTCCTTGGAGCTTAAAAGAGCGGACAGGCGCACCCAAAATCTCCAAGGATGCCTCCTTCACCTTATCGCCGCGCATAAAATATTCAAGCGCTGCCACTGCGTCTTTATCGCCCAACAATTCCCACGCTCCGTCGACGTGCACTTCGTGGCAATTCTCATTCGAATTTGCGCAATGCGACGCAACTAGCAAAGCAATACCCAGCAATAACACAACACCATCAATGAACTTTCGCCGCATCATTTTTTAGCGAACCCATTACAGCCGAAGCACTGCAACTCTACATAGTAAATTCTACTATGAGCCCCAGCGCCACCAAAAACCCCATGGCCAGCCTCATGAGCTATCACAGCCGGCAGAGTGCAGCACTTTCCCGCAAACGCTGCGGGACGCATTCCAACACTCCCATTGCCGAGATACTCCGCGCACTCCTCACCTCCATTTGAGTAGAGCAGCGGCGGCTCTTCAACAAATGTAACGTCTTGCAACAACGTAATCATCTCCTGTTTCTGAAAATCATCTATGCAATAAGCCTTTCGTTCACCATTGACACCGCAATCATTACACGCAAGGCACTTCTGCAGCACTTGAATGGCTTCAGCCAATGCGTCCTCAAGTTTTTTTCTTTTGTCTTTATTGAATCCAACAAAGGAAGCAAGTCCATAGACGTCCGTCATATCCACCGGGGCATTCCTTACATAGGCGTAAGTTGACGGGCCGTCCGCCAAACCAAGCGGATCACTTTGAAGATACCTTCCGACTGCAGGCTCGTAATCTCGAAAATAGTTGTAATTCAGCCCCGTAGCCGCGTCATAGCGCTGGCCCGGGAACCGCATATCCAACACGAACGCGGTGCCGTCCTGATCGGGGTCCTGGTTCGGCGGGTTGTTGCCGAAGGCTTCGCCCTTGGCGTCCCAGGTCCAGATCGCGAGGTTGCGGCTCGGGTCGATCACCGCGCGCGGGGTGCCCAGGTGGTCGGGTTGCACGTAACGCAGGGTCTGCGCGACGCCGGCGCCGACAACCAAGCCGACTGGGGCGTCGCCCAGCCAGATGGCTTGTTGCTTGGTGGCGCTGTTGGCGTCGTAGTCGCCCAGCCAATGGCCAGCCTCGTCGTACAGCGTGTAGCCGGTGATCGCGCCGGTCGCGTTGTCGGCCCGCGAGACCCGCTCGCCCTTGGCGTTGTAGCGGTAGCTGGCTTTTATTACGCCAGCCTGCTTGACCTGGCTCATGCGGTCGTTGGCGTTGTAGACGAACTCTCTGGCCGTGCCGCCGATGCTGGTGGTGTTGCCGACCGCGTCAAAACTGCGACTGACGCCGCCGACATTGCTTAGACGATGACTCGTGCTCGGATAGCTGTAGTCGGTAGTGATACCTGCATGCAGCAAACTGGTGCGGTTACCCGTCGCGTCATAGCCGTAGGTCTCCAGCGGCGTGCCGGTCGGGCCGTCGCGGGTGATCTTGAGGCGACCCAAGGTGTCGTAGTCGTACTGGGCCAGAGCAGCGCTTTGCAGGCCGTCCTTGAGCTGAGTCAAGTCGCCGACTTCGTTGTAGCCATAAGACAGCGACAACCCACCACTGGCGGTATCGAGGATCGATTTAGCTCGGTAGTCCTGATCATAAGTGCGTTGCAGGCTGCGGCCATTGCCATAAGTCCACCCAGCCACCGGACCGAAGGGCTTATAACTTGCATTGTTGAGCAGCACGCTGCGCACGCCACCCGCCGGCGTCACGCCGATCTCGCTGACCCGTCCCTGGCTGTCGCGGACATAATCAGCGACTGCGCCATCAGGATAGGTCATAGCCTGCAGCTGCCCCGCCAGAGTGTAGGCATAGCGCAAGGTAAGACTCTGACCATCGACCGACTGGATTTTTCGTACGACTCGGCCGAAGCGGTCGTAGCAGTACTTCAGCTCCGTGCCTTCGGTGCGCATTGCAGTCACTCGGCCGACCGCAAAGGTCTCTCCGGTCGTGCAGACCGAGTTGACAGTGTCGTAGTCGTACTCGACATCAGCGCTGCCGCTGCCGTAGGACACGGTCTTCGTGCGACCCAATGCGTCGTAGGTATAGGAGTGCCGGAGGGTGTCGTTGGCGTCTTGCTTGGTCGCCACTTGGCCCGCTGCGTTGTAGCTGAAGTTCGTGACGCCGGTATCCGGGCTCGACAGTTGCACCTGATCGCCCAGGCCGTTGTAGCTGTAGGTGGTGTTCAAGCCCTTCGGGTCGGTGACCTGGGTCAGCCGGTCGAGCGCGTCGTACTTGTATTCGATCTTGGCATTGATGCCGCCGACGTCCTGCAAGGTCTTGGCTAGGCGATCGAGCGGATCGTAGTCGTTGTCGGTCTTGCGGCCGAGCGCATCGGTGGTGATGTCGCCATTACCGTTGGCGTCGTAGCTGAAGCCGGTGGCGTGGTCCTGCGCGGTCTTCGCCGTCTTTAGTTGGCCCAGTTGGTTATAGACGCGCGACAAGGTGCGCATCAGGGCGCCGCTGGTGTCCTTCGTGTCTTCCTTGGTCCGGTTGCCCGCGCTGTCGAGCGTGTAGTGGATGCGGTTGCCGGCGTTGTCGTAGATGTCGGTCAGGCGATGCGCCGCGTCGTATTCGTAGCGCACGAACATGCCGTCGGGCTGGATGACCTTCTTGATCTGGCCGATCAGGTCGTACTCCATGCGGGTGATCGCATCGTCGGCTTCCGAGCCGTTGTTGGCGCCACGCACCTTGCGCGCGGCCAACCAACCGCGCGGCGTGTATTCCAGGTCGGTGACGACGCCATTCGCTTCCTTGCTCGACAGAGCGCGGCCAGCGAGGTCGTAACGCAGGAACTCGGTGGCGTGGCCGAGCGCGTCGGTGACCTTCCACAGGTCGCCCTTGCGGTAAGCGCAGCTTGCGGGCGATGTGGCGCAGGCCGGGTCGTCGCTGGCGTAGTACGAGTAACTGGATACGTCGGCCACGTCCGTGCGCGGCCCATCGACGGCCTTGACCGCGCCGAGCACCGGACAGTTTCCGCCTGCGGCGACATCGGCCGCCTCGCAGTAGGTCGTGGTGGTGGTGCGCTCGGCATTAGTGACGGGATCGACCTGGGTCGAGGTCACGACTTGACCGCGGTCGTTGTGGGTCCACTTGGATTTGGCGACCAAGGCATTAGCGTTATCGAGCGTGCGGCGCTCGGTCGGCTTGGTATAACCCGGATTCCAGTCGGTCTGGATCTTGCGGGTAACCGGGGTAACTCCTTGCCCCGACGTGCGCCCTTCGATGCGGCTGGTTTCCTGGAACGAGTCATGCTCGTAATCGGTACGGTAGCCGCGCTCGTCTTGGCGCCACCAGATGCGTCCGTTGTAGTACTGAGCCGTGGATGCGCCGGCGTTCGATCCATCGGTGCTCGATAGTGCGATACGGGTCGGCTGCCTGAATGCATCCGTGTTGAAGTCGTAAGTCTTACTCGATCCAGTCGGCAGCGCGACCACCACCGAACCGGAATTGTTGTAGGTGTGGGTGACCTTTCCTGCCCCGAGAGCATGGTCGCTGATCGTGGTCCGGCCGAACTCGTCGTAACTGTAGGTGGCATAACGCTGCCCGGCCTCGTCGATGATGCCGGTCAGTTTGTTGCCCCACAACGCTGGGTTACAGCCGGCGACCGCTTGGCCGGCGGCGTTGCGGCAAACCCGGTCGCCCTCGCCATACAGATATTGCACACCTTCGCCTGCCCCGGCTCCGCCTTTGCTGGCGTGAGTCAGGCGCCCGGCCGTGTCGTAGGCGTACTCGACCAGCCAAGCGCCGGCGGTGCCGATGCGGGCGATTCGCAGACCGTCATCGCCAAATTTAGCGGTGGTCGCCAATACGTACTGGAAGCCGAGTTCGCGACCCGAGGGACTGCGCACACGCAGCAGCTTGCCCAGGGCCGGACAGCTGCCCGCCTGCACGTCGGACTGGGTGCAGTAGTCCAAGCTGTACACACGTCCGCTGACCTCGTAGGCACTGAGGCGCCCGGCTTCGTCGAACCATTCCAGCCTGGATGAAGTCGACAGTCGCCAGCGGCCCTTAGTCGCGGCAACTGCGTCGGGCTCGCGGATCATGATCGTGCCGGGACGATTGACCGAGCGATAGGAGGTATCGCTCACCTTTCCCATTAATTCGTAGTAGCCGTCCGAGCGCAACAAGGTATCGGGCAGCCCCCGATACATCATCAGGCGAGCCGAATACGAATGCGCCCAATAATCGGTCAAACCAGAGCTCAGCTCGAAATCGCCGATTGAGTTGTAAGCGCGAACGAACGCTTGGCCTTCCCAGTCGAAATCCTCCTCGCGATGCTCCTTGTTCCCGGTAGCGGCGACGACGGGATTTCCGTCCTTGCAGCACGAGTCGAATTGCTTGGATCGCACAACGATCTGCGCATACGTGTCGCTGAAACAAACGTTCGGCCAAGTGACGCCCGGGTTCGGCCAGCCGGCATAGAACAGCATCGGGCATTCGTACCAGTCGTGCCGCGCTATATGCCACTGGTGAGTCACCGTCGGAACCGGATTGACGGTCAGAAAACGCGCACGGGAATCGCTCGAGATGTAGTTGCGCGCCTGGTACAAGAACCGCCCCTCGGGCCCCCAGCCACGCGGCGTGCCCTCATCGTAGGAACCGGTGAAGTAACCGGGCGGCGGCGGTGTTTCGTAAAGGCTGGATTTGTAGACGTCGGCTTCCATCGCCGCCTCGTCCTTGCACCATATCTCGCCATTCGGAGCCGCCTCGCCCCCCACCGAGCCATCCGAACCGCAGCCGCGGGTACGTGTGCCGACGGTGGCAGCGCGGTAAAAGTCGCCCACGTACGTAGGCGCGCGCGGCTTGACCTTGTACTCACGGGCATACATACCCTCGGTCATGGCGCGCTCTTCGATCTTTTCCAACAACGCATTGCCTCGGGGCGTCGCCGGTTCGGTGCGGATATAGCTTTCCGCTTCCGCGAGCGTGTTGAAGCAGGCATCCTCCCGCGCCGGCATGAAACGCGTCGCGCAGTATTCGTTGGCAGCGCGCGCGCCTCCGGGCACCAACCACGCGGCAAGCGCCAGGCAAACGAAGGCGGAGAGACGAAGGACAAAACTGGAAGGCATGACGGGTTCTTCCGATGAAAATGCCGCCGAAGCGGCCGGACATCCTGGTCCTGTACGTACGATGGCGATATGCCGGTGTCGACGAACGGGCGACCGGAGGGGCTGAGGCCCGCGACGATGATCCTTGACGGCCGTCTCAAAAATTCGGACGGCGTAAGCAATTCTCGCAAATCACATTAAGCCGGCAAACTCGGACCGTCGTGGTTCGTCCTGCAGTCGACAGGACGAGGCTTGCATCGCTGACATCTACGACCGGTGGTCTCGTCCCATGCACGACCCGGTCGACCAACAACAAAAAACCCGGCCGAAGCCGGGTTCTTCATTCCTAACGATGCAACCGATGCCTTACCGCACTTCGGCCACTTCGACGCCGTCGAGGCCTTGCGACAGGGTGCGGGCGTCGCCGCCCTGGGCAAGTTTGATGCGCAGGCGCACTTCGTTCTGCGAGTCGGCGTAGCGCAGGGCGTCTTCGTAGCCGATTTCGCCGGCCTGGTAGAGCTCGAACAGGGCCTGGTCGAAGGTCTTCATGCCGAGCTGCACGGATTCCTTCATCAGCTCCTTGAGCTTGTGGATCTCGCCGTCGCGGATGTAGTCCTGGGCCAGCGGGGTGCCGAGCAGGATCTCCATGGCGACGCGGCGGCCCTTGCCGTCCGGGGTCGGGATCAGCTGCTGGGCGACCACGCCCTTGAGGTTCAGCGACAAGTCCATCAACAACTGGTCGCGGCGGTCTTCGGGGAAGAAGTTGATGATGCGGTCCATCGCCTGGTTGGCGTTGTTGGCGTGCAGCGTGCACAGCACCAGGTGGCCGGTTTCGGCGAAGGCGATGGCGTGGTCCATGCCTTCGCGGGTGCGCACCTCGCCGATCATGATCACGTCCGGCGCCTGGCGCAGGGTGTTCTTGAGCGCGTTCTCCCAGCTGTCGGTGTCGATGCCGACTTCGCGCTGGGTGATGATGCAGCCTTCGTGGCGGTGGACGAACTCGATCGGGTCTTCGATGGTGATGATGTGGCCGGTCGAGTTCTGGTTGCGGTAGCCGATCATCGCCGCGAGCGAGGTCGACTTACCGGTACCGGTCGCGCCGACGAAGATGATGATGCCGCGCTTGGTCATCGCCAGCGTCTTGATGATCGGCGGCAGGTTCAGCTCTTCGACGGTCGGGATCTTGGTCTCGATGCGGCGCAGGACCATGCCGACCTGGTTGCGCTGGTAGAAGCAGCTCACGCGGAAGCGGCCGACGCCGGTCACGCCGATGGCGAAGTTGCACTCGTGGGTCTTTTCGAACTCTTCGCGCTGCTGCGGGCTCATCACGTTGAGCACGAGATCGCGGCTCTGCTGCGGCGTCAGCGGGTTCTGGGTGATCGGGCTGATCTTGCCGTGGACCTTCATCGACGGCGGCATGCCGGAGGTGATGAACAAGTCCGAGGCGCGCTGGTGCGCCATCAGCTTGAGGAAGGAGGTGAAGTCGATGGCGCCGGTGGCGGGGCTGGCCGGGCCGGCCGGGTTGGGATTGGCTGGGTTGTTCATGGGGCTACCTCCTCGGGAGGTCTGAAACCAGGGGATGTGGTGCGCAAGCGGCTATCGGCGCGAGGCGGAGGCCGGCGAAGCGGGACACTTCGCCGGCGGGCGCATCAGTCGAACAGACGCTTGTCCTTCGCGTACTCGCGCGCCTGCGGACGCAGGATCATGCCGCGCTTGACGAGGTCTTGCAGGTGCTGGTCGAGCGTCATCATGCCGTGGCTCTGACCGGTCTGGATCGACGAATACATCTGCGCGACCTTGTCTTCGCGGATCAGGTTACGGATGGCGGGGATGCCGACCATGATCTCCCACGCCGCGGTACGACCGCCGCCGACCTTCTTGAGCAGGGCCTGCGAGATCACCGCGCGCAAGGACTCCGACAGCATCGAGCGCACCATCGGCTTTTCGCCGGCGGGGAACACGTCGATGATGCGGTCGACGGTCTTGGCCGCCGAGGAGGTATGCAGGGTGCCGAACACCAAGTGGCCGGTCTCGGCCGCGGTCAGCGCCAGGCGGATGGTTTCCAGGTCGCGCAACTCGCCGACCAGGATGTAGTCGGGGTCTTCGCGCAAGGCCGAACGCAGGGCCTCGTTGAAGCCGTGGGTGTCGCGGTGGACTTCGCGCTGGTTGATCAGGCACTTCTGCGAGGTGTGCACGAACTCGATCGGGTCTTCGACCGAGAGGATGTGCGCGTACTCGTTCTTGTTGATGTGGTCGATCATCGCCGCCAGCGTGGTCGACTTGCCCGAACCGGTCGGGCCGGTCACCAGGATCAAGCCCTGCGGCTGCTCGATGAGCTGACGGAAGATCGGCGGACAGCCGAGGTCTTCCAGCGACAGCACTTCGGACGGAATGGTACGGAACACCGCACCGGCGCCTCGGTTCTGATTGAAGGCATTGACGCGGAAACGCGCCAGGCCGGGAATCTCGAACGAGAAGTCGACCTCGAGGAATTCTTCGAAGTCGCGGCGCTGCTTGTCCGACATGATGTCGTAGACGAGCGCATGGACCTGTTTGTGGTCCAGCGCCGGGATGTTGATGCGGCGTACGTCGCCGTCGACCCGGATCATCGGCGGCAGACCTGCCGACAGATGCAAGTCGGATGCTTTGTTCTTGACCGAGAACGCCAGTAGTTCGGCGATATCCATGCGTGCTCCCCGCACTGCAGGGACCCGTCAACCGGGTCCGTGAAAAGCCAGCCTCAAGGGCTTGATTGCAACTTCAAGCTGGAACCAAACCACCCCTGCGAGGCAGTATAGCCCTCAGACGGCGTGTCCGATCCAGCCCACCTCACTACAGGATTCCCCTCGTGCACGAGCACGTCCTGCACGACATCTTGCATCAGTTGACGCATGCGGCGCATGACGCCGGAAGGCCGGTACCTCGATTGCTTGCGGTCAGTAAGACCCGGGATGAGACGGCGGTCGCGAATCTGGCATTGAAAGGGCAAACCGCGTTCGGCGAGAACTACGTTCAGGAAGCCCTCGCCAAGCAGACGGCCATGGCCGGCACCGCCGCGGTCGGGCTGGCGCTGGAGTGGCACCTGATCGGCCACCTGCAGTCGAACAAGGCTTCCGAGGCCGCCACACGCTTCGATTGGGTCCAGACGGTCGACCGCTTGAAGCTGGTGACGGCGCTCGCCCGCCACCGTCGCGCCGACCAGGCCGCGCTCAACGTATTGATTCAAGTGAATATCGACGACGAAGCCAGCAAGCACGGCTGTCGTCCGGACGAGGTCGAAGCGCTGGCGACGGCTATCGCGGCCGAGCCGCGGCTGTGCCTGCGCGGGCTGATGGTGATCCCGGCGCCGCACGACGATCCGGAACTGCTGCGTCCGGCATTCCGCCGCAGCAAGCAATTGTTCGACTCGCTCACCCAAACTCACCGCAGCGTCGACACCTTGTCGATGGGCATGAGCGACGACTACGCGGTGGCGATCGCCGAGGGTTCGACCATGGTCCGGATCGGTACCGCCCTGTTCGGCGCGCGGGCCAAGCCGCAGGCCTGACCGGCCCGGCGCCTCGGCGCCCAGGCGCCCACGCCGGTTGTTATCCTGCGGGCCGGTCTCCGCAGTGGTCGAACATGTCCGAATCCGCTTCTCTCCCCTCCGGGCCGATCGCCTTCATCGGCGGCGGCAACATGGCGCGCAGCCTGATCGGCGGCCTGATCGCCCGCGGCGTCGCCGCAAGCGACATCCGCGTCGCCGAACCCGTCGAGGCCTTGCGCGACGCTTTGCAGCGCGACTTCGGTGTGCAGTGCTTCGACAGCGCCAGCGCCGCGGCCGACGGCGCGTCGGTGTGGTTGCTCGCGGTCAAGCCGCAGGTCATGCGCGAGGTCTGCGCAAGCCTGGCGGCGCAGGCCGCCGCGCAACACCCGCTGGCGATCTCGATCGCCGCCGGCATCACCGCCGGCCAGCTCGACCGTTGGCTCGGCGGCGGCGCCGCGGTCGTGCGGGCGATGCCGAACACCCCCGCCCTGCTCGGTGCCGGCATCACCGGGCTGTACGCCAACGCCGCCGCGGCCCCGCGTTTCGGCCAGGCCGCGAGCTTGCTCGATGCGGTCGGGCCGACCGTGCGCATCGACGAGGAAGCGCAGATGGATGCGGTCACCGCGGTCTCCGGCAGCGGCCCGGCCTACGTGTTCCTGCTCGCCGAGGCGATGCAGCAGGCCGGCCAGGCCCAGGGGCTGAGCGCCGAGGCGGCGCGCGCCCTGGTCCAGCAGACCCTGCTCGGCGCGGCGACCATGCTGACCCGCACCGACGACCCGGCCGAAGTGCTGCGCGCGCGGGTGACCTCGCCCGGCGGCACCACCCAGGCCGCGATCGAGACCTTCGAGGCAGGCGGCTTCCGCGCCCTGGTCGACCGCGCCATCGCCGCAGCGACCGAACGCGGCCGCCAGTTGTCGGCGGCGAACGAATGAACCGGTTCGCAGGCAAAGCCACGGCCGTCGTCATGCTTGCGCTGCTCGCCGGTTGCGGCGGCGAGGGTCCGGCGCCGGCGCAGAACCCGAATGCCGCGCGCAGCGAGGAAGTCGTGCGGGTCGGCGACATCAGCGTGCGCGCCAGCGCGATCCAGGCCAAGCAGCTGTCGCCGGCGATCGCGCAACGCTACGGCGCGAGCCACGACGAACGCACGGTGCTGGTGGTGGTGTCGCTGCGCAAGGGCGACGACGCGACCTCGGTGTCGGTGCCGGCCAAGGTCACCGTGACCAGCATCGACCTGCTCGGCCGCAAGCAGGCCCTGAGCATGCGCGAGATGCGCGACGGCGACCTGCTCGATTACGTCGGCGTGGCGACGATCTCGCCGCCGGACACCTTGCGCTTCGACGTCAAGGCGGTCGGCGAGCAGGGGCAGCGTTATACCTTGCAGTTCAATCGGGATTTTTTCTGAGGCTGTCGGTCGCGCATCCATTCATCGGGCTTTCGCCGGGATAAGCAAAAGGCAGAGGGCGACAGACGTTTGGATATGACCTGTCGTTGCGCAGACGCGGTCGTTGACCATGGCGGTCGCGGCTTGCGCCACTCCTACCCCTGCCGGTGTTGCAACGGGTAGGAGCGGCGCAAGCCGCGACCGCGACACTGCAACCCCAGCGCGACTACGGCCCCGGCAACAAACCATTACGCGTCAACATATCGACACGGCGGCGTTCGTTGGCATCGAATCCCTGCAATAGCGATGCCATACGCTGCCGGCGCTGGCTGTCGCTGAGCGCGGTATCGGCCAGCAAACGTTGGCGTTGCGCCGCATAGCGACGCAGGCGGTCCTGCCATTGCGCTTTACGCGTATCCAGTTGCGCCAGGCGTTGCGCGGCCTCGCGTCCGAACAAGGCTTCGCGTTCGGCGTAACGCGTGGCGGCGTCGACCTGACCCGATTCGAAGTCGCGGCTTTGCTGCACGGCGCTCTCGAGTTCCTGGCTTTGCGCCTGCAGGGCCTGGCGTTGCGGGTCCAGGCGCGCGTCCAGTTCGGCCAGGCGCCTCGCGCGCATGGCCTCGTCGAGACTGCGGTCGGCCAATAGCCTGCGCCGAGCGAGCGCATCGTCATAGGCGCGTTCTTCCTCGCCGTACCAGGCCTGCGCGAGTTCGGCACCGAGGCGTGCGCGTCGCAGCGAACGCACCCGCGCCACCGCGGCCTCCATGTCGCCGGCCTCATGCCCGGCTATGACCGAATCGCGCTCCAACGCGACATAAGCATCGAACCAGGCCACGACCGTCGCCAGGGCATCGGCAGCCAGACGCGGCTGCAGGTGCGCGATCAACGCGACGCGGATCGCTTCCGGCGTCTGTTCGCCGGTGCGGCTGAGGAAGTAATCGAACAAGCGCCGCAGTTCGCGATCCGGCTGCGGCCGTCCTTGCGCGTCGACGCGGACCGCGCCGTCGACGTCGGTGTCGCGCAGGGAATCCGCGCGCGAGCCGGCACTGGATGTCGACGCGCCCGCCGAAACCGCGGCGGCAAGCGGCGGATCGATGTCGCGCACCGCGGCCACCGCCGAGGTGGTGATCGCCACCCCGCGGTCGCGGTTCGACAGCCACCATCCGCCCGCCAGCATCGCGGCGAAAGCGCAAGCCGCCGCGAGCATGCCCGGCACCGGCCGCATCGCTTACAGACCGGCGTTCTTGAGGCGGTTGACCTGACTGCGATAGACGCTGGTCGGGCTGGAACTGAAAAGGCCGCGCAGGCCGGCGATCTGGTTGACCTCGTCGAGATGGTTCCAACCGTAGTCGTCGCGGATCACCTGGCCCCAATGCGAGGAACAGCGCCCGACCAGGCCGTCGTTGGCTTCGCCGCCGAACAACAGGCCGCCGGCGACCATCGCCACGTCGGAGGCGTCGAGCAGGTGGGTGCCGCGCGAGGTGCCGCCGAGCGAATAATAGTGAATGCCGTTGACGCGCGCGGCGCCGGAACCGCAGGCGGTGGTCGGCGCGCCCTGCGGGTAACGCGCGTTGAAACGCGCCGAACCGGCGCTTTCGAGCGCGGCCAGGGCGGCCAGCGAATCCTGAGTGTCGTCGCTGCCCGATAACAGGCCGATCAGGCCGGCGAAGGCGTTGACGAAGGAAGCGACCAGGGGCCGCAGCGGCGAACCTGCGGGCAGGGCCGTGCCGACGAAATCGGCGACCTTGCTGCCGGCATGCGGCGAGCCGACCGAGGTCATCGACGCGACCAGGTCCGGGCGCACCGAGGCGACGTAGCGCGCGGTGGGGCCACCCTGGCTGTGGCCGATCAGGTTGAACTTGCCGTAGCCATGCAGCGCCTGCAGGTGTTCGAGCTGGTCGATCAGGGCTTCGCCGCGGACTTCGTTGGATTGGGTCGCGGCCACTTGCGCGACGTGCACGCGGGCGCCGCCGGCACGCAGGGCCTCGGGAATGCCGAACCAATAACCGTAGACGCCGCCGATCGCATCGAAGCCGAACAGGCCGTGCACCAGTACCACCGGATGGCGGGTCCGGGTGTAATCGTCGGCCGATGCCGGGAACGCCCCGGCCGACAGCAGACAGGCCAGCAGCAGCGGTGCGCGCAGCAGGCGCCGGTAATGAAGTCGCGACATGATCCCCTCCGATCGTGTGTGGACGTCGGCAAGCACCGACGCCCCGACTGTACGAAGCGGTATGGTCAACACACGCCGCGCTGCACCATACGGCGACGAACTGTGATCCCGCCGTGCGATTCCGCCGTTCACCGGGCTCTAAGGGGCCTGCCATTGCTGCGCTGCACCCAAATCTGCGCCGGGTGGCCTGGCCAACGCGCGGCGCCGGCCGCCGGTGCTCGCCGCGGATCGCCGGCTTGGCCGACAATCCCCGCTTCGTTTTCAGTATCGGAACCCCATGGGCCCGCAACGCATCGTCTGCCTCACCGAGGAACCCACCGAAACCCTGTACCTGCTCGGCGAACAGCACCGCATCGTCGGCATCAGCGGGTTCACCGTGCGGCCGGCGATCGCGCGCAAGGAAAAACCCAAGGTCAGCGCCTTCACCAGCGCCAAGATCGGCGAGATCCTCAAGCTGCAGCCCGACTTCGTGGTCGGCTTTTCCGACATCCAGGCCGAGATCGCCAGCGAGCTCATCAAGCACGGCATCGAAGTGTGGATCAGCAATCACCGCAGCGTCGCCGGCATCCTCGACTACATCCGCCGCCTCGGCGCGCTGGTCGGCGCCGGCGACCGCGCCGACGCCCTCGCCAGCGAATACGAGCAGCGCATCGCCGACGTGCAGGCGCGCGCCGCGGCGATGCCGCGCCGGCCGCGAGTGTATTTCGAGGAGTGGGACACGCCGCCGATCACCGGCATCCGCTGGGTTTCGGAGCTGGTCGGCATCGCCGGCGGCGACGACGTCTTTCCCGAACGCGCGGCGATGTCGCTGGCGCGCGACCGCATCCTGGCCGACCCGCTCGAAGTCGTGCGGCGCGCACCGGACCTGATCCTCGGCAGTTGGTGCGGCAAGAAATTCCGCCCCGAACAAGTGGCGGCGCGCGAGGGTTGGGACGCGATCCCCGCGGTGCGCGACGGCGAACTGCACGAGATCAAGTCGCCGATCATCCTGCAGCCCGGTCCGGCCGCGCTGACTGCGGGATTGGATGCCCTGAGCGCGATCGTCCAAGCCTGGTCGGCGAAGCACCCCTGAGCGCGCGCTGAGCCCGCGTTGACGCCGCGATTGCACCGCGGCGCAGGCGGTGCGAAGGTGCCGGCCATGGCCGAGCCCATCCGCATCGTCTATGCCCGCGAACCGGCGATCGAAGTCGCCGAGTTCCGGCAAGTGCTCGAACGCTCCGGCCTCGGCACGATCCGTCCGGTCGCCGACGAACCACGCTTGCAGGCGATGTTGTCGGCCGCGAACCTGATCGTGACCGCGCGCCTGGACCAGGCCGATGCGACCCTGGTCGGCGTGGCCCGCTGCGTCACCGATTTTGCCTGGTGTTGTTATCTGTCCGAACTGGCGGTGTCGGCCTCGGCGCAGGGGCTCGGCATCGGCAAGGGCCTGCTCGACGAAGTGCGGCGCCAGGTCGGCCCCAGCGTCAGCGTGGTCCTGGCCTCGGTGCCGGACGCGGCCGGATTCTACGAGCGCGCCGGCATGGCACGGATGCAGGACACCTTCTGGTACAAGCGCGAGCACTGAGGCGCTTGCGGCGAGCACGCCGCAAGCGTCGCAGCGAAGAATGCCTTACGGATACAGCATCCGCTTGTTCCACTCGCCGGCGCGGTCGCATTCGTACGACCAACGCTCGTGCAGGCGGAAGTCGGCGCCGTACCAGAACTCCATCTTCTCGGCGCGCACGCGCAGGCCGCTCCAGCGCGGCGGACGCGGCACGTCGCGGCCTTCGAACTGCTGCTCGGCCTGGGCCAGGCGTTGTTCGAAGGTCTCGCGGTCGGCCAGGGTTTCGGACTGCTTCGAGGCCCAGGCACCGAGCTGGCTGCCGCGCGCGCGCGTAGCGAAATAAGCGTCGGCCTCGGCATCGCCGACCACTTCGACCGCACCTTCGATGCGCACCTGCACGCCATGGCGCACGCGCGGCCAATGGAACAACAGCGCCGCATGCGGGTTGGCCTGCAGTTCGCGGCCCTTGCGCCCGTCGAGGTGGGTATAGAAGACGAAACCGCGTGCGTCGTGGGCCTTCAGCAGCACCGTGCGCGCCGACGGCCGCGCATCGAGCGAGGCGGTGGCGACGGTCATCGCAGTCGGGTCGGGCTCGCCGGCGGTGACGGCTTCTTCGAACAGCGTGTCGAAGGTGGCGAGGGCTTCGTTGAGCAGATCGTGGGTCGTAGTCATTGCGCTATTGTGAGCCGATGTCGCCGCGCCTGCATCCGCCCGCCCGCCCAGGCATAGATCCCGCTAAAGATCCCGGCCCAGCACCGGGCCGCGACGCCGGCCTGGACCGCAACGCTGCGGCCGGCACTTTATCGGCAAGCGCCGAATCACCAGACACCGAAGCCAGCGGTTTCGAACCGGACTGGGTCGAACACGTGCTCGACGACGCACTGGCCGCGAACGCCCGTGTCTACGCCATCTGCGGCCTGCAGGGCAGCGGCAAATCGACGCTGGCGGCGCAGGTCGCCGCACTCGCGCGTTCGCGCGGATTGCGCGTGGCGGTGTTGTCGATCGACGATTTCTATCTCGGCCGGCGCGAACGCCTGCGCCTGGGCCGCGAGGTCCACCCATTGCTGGCCACGCGCGGGCCGCCGGGCACCCACGAAGTCGACCTGGCGTGCACCGTGCTCGACCGCCTGCGCGCCGGCGCCGCCTCACGCTGGCCGCGCTTCGACAAACTGCGCGACACCCGGGTCGTGCCGTCGCGCTGGGCACAGGCCGAAGCAGTCGATCTGACCCTGTTCGAGGGCTGGTTCCTGAAGACGCCGATGCAGGCCGAGGCCGAACTGATCGCGCCGGTCAACGCGCTCGAACGCGACGAAGATGGCGACGGCCGTTGGCGCGCCTATTGCAACGCCGCCTTGGGCCGCGACTATCCGGCGCTGTGGCCGCGCCTGGACCGTTTGCTGTTCCTGCAACCGCCGGGTTTCGAGGTCGTCGCCGACTGGCGTTGGCAGCAAGAGTGCGCGATGCAGACCCGGCGCCCGAGCCGCCATGCGATGAGCCGGGCGCAGGTGGAACGCTTCGTGAGCCTGTTCGAACGGGTCAGCCGGCAGGCATTGGCGCGGCTGCCGCAGATCGCCGATGCGAGCCTGCGCCTGGACGCCTCGCGACGGGTGCTCTCGGTGGCGAGCCGGCAGTACCGACGCGAGTGACGAAGCGGCGTCAATGCCGGCTTCGTCACTCCCGATCGGCTGCGACGGTCGCGCTTACTTCACGACGAAGGTCACCTTCAGGTTGACCCGCCATTCGGTGATGTTGCCGGAACCGTCGGTGACGACCTTGACGTCGTTGACCCAGGCGCCCTGGATGTTCTTGACCGACTCGGCGCATTTGGCCAGGCCGGTCTTGACCGCGTCCTCGATGCCGATGCTGGACGAGGTGTTGAGTTCGATGACTTTGGCGACCGCCATGGTGTTTCTCCTGATGGGTGCTGCGAATGGGTCGTCCCGTGGGACCGCCCGCCGCCGTGCGGCGACGGAGATCCGAGCCTAGGCCGGTGCCTGTTAAGACGACGCAAGCACGGTCGCACGGCTGTCCTGCTGCCGCCCTACGGCGTGTCCTACAATCGGCGGCATGAACCCAGCCAGCAACCTGATCCTGGTCGGCCCCATGGGCGCCGGCAAGACCTGCATCGGCAAACGCCTCGCCGAGCATTTCGGCCTGCGCCTGGCCGATGCCGACCGCGAGATCGAGCAACGCACCGGCACCAGCGTGGCGGCGATCTTCGAACACGAAGGCGAAGCCGGTTTCCGCGCCCGCGAAAGCGCGGTGCTCGCCGAACTGCTGGAAGGCGAAGGCCTGCTGCTCGCCACCGGCGGCGGCGCGGTGCTCGCCTCCGACAACCGGCGCCTGCTGCGCGAACGCGGCTTCGTGGTGCAGTTGCTGGTCACGGTCGAGCAGCAGCTCGAACGCCTGGCCCTGGACCGCAGCCGGCCGTTGCTTGCCGGCAGCGACCGCGAGCAAGTGCTGCGCACGCTGGCCGAACAACGCGCGCCGCTGTACGCCGAAGTCGCCGACCTGCGCTTCGACACCGGCGCGCTGAGTTCGGCCGATGCCGCCACCCAGCTCGCCGAGCAACTCGATCGACTCTGGCGACGCCCGCAGGCCTCGTCGACGCCCCACCCTTATTCCGGAGTCAACGCATGAGTGCGGTACGCAAGGTCGAAGTATCCGGCGAGTCCACCTACAACATCGAGATCGGCGCGGGCCTGCTCGACGACGGCGCGCGCCTGGGCCGCAGCGTGCGCGGGCGCCATGCGCTGATCGTCAGCGACGAGAACGTGGCGCCGCTCTACCTCGCGCGGGTCGAGGCTGCGCTGCATGCGGCCAGGCCCAACCTGAGCGTGGCCCATTTCGTGATCCCGCCCGGCGAACACGAAAAAACCTTGGCGCGCTTCGGCGAATGCATGGACGCGCTCGCCGCGCTCGGCGCGACCCGCGACGCCAGCGTGATCGCGCTCGGCGGCGGCGTGGTCGGCGACCTGGCCGGGTTCGCCGCGGCCTGCTGGATGCGCGGCATCGATTGCGTGCAGGTGCCGACCACCTTGTTGGCGATGGTCGATTCCTCGGTCGGCGGCAAGACCGCGGTCGACCTGCCGAGCGGCAAGAACCTGGTCGGCGCTTTCCATCCGCCGCGCGCGGTGATCGCCGACACCACCGCCTTGCGCACCCTGCCCGATCGCGAGCTGCGCGCCGGCCTGGCCGAAGTGGTCAAGTACGGCGCGATCTTCGACGCCAGTTTTCTGGATTGGCTGGAAGCGCACGCCGACGCCTTGCTGGCCCGCGACGACGAGGCCCTGGCCGAGGCGGTCGCGCGCAGTTGCCGCTACAAAGCCGATGTGGTCGCCCGCGATATGTACGAACACGGCGACCGCGCCATGCTCAATTTCGGCCACACCTTCGGCCATGCGATCGAAACCGAGCAAGGCTATGCCGGCACCCGCGGCGACGGCCTCAATCACGGCGAAGCGGTCGCGGTCGGCATGGTATTGGCGGCGCGTTTGTCGGCGGCGCTCGGGCGCGCGAGCGCGGCCGATGTCGACCGCCTCAAGCACTTGCTGGAGCGGCTGGATCTGCCGACCTCGATTCCCGACGGCCTGGCGCCGCAGGCGCTGCTGGCGCGCATGCGCCTGGACAAGAAGGCCGATGCCGCCGGTCTGCGTTTCATTTTGTGGGACAAGGCCGGTGCGGCGCGGATCGTCTCGGGCGTGCCCGACGACGCGGTGCTGGCGGTGCTCGCCGCGGGTTGAGCGCGCCGCCGCGGGTGCGGCCGGATAGCCGCACCCGCCTTCTTGAAGCTTGAGAACAATCCATCGTCCCCGCGAAGGCGGGGGCGAATGGATGCGCTCGCGAGCCACTGGTTCGCGCAACCATGAACGCCAGGGCACCGTGCGGCCTGGCCGGGCCGCAGAGACTTCAGAGTCATGTCGCGATGACGCCCCGGGTGTTCGGCTCCGCCGAAGTAAAGCGGAGCCCCTACGCGAGAACGATGGCGAGAAAGTTTCACCCTCTATCCGCATCCAACGCCCTGCATCACGCGTCTCGGCTCAGGGCCAACCGACGGCGTGTTGCAGATACTCGATATGCCCGGGAAGCAGCTCGGTGACGTAGAGCGTGGTCAGGATCGGATGATTCCCCCAGACGATGCCGCAGCGCGTATTGACCGGGTTCACGCCGGCGTCGCGTTGGGTGTATTGGACCGCCGGGTTGTCCGGCGCGCCGACGTTGTTCGCCAGGCCGAGCGCCCAATGTTCCCAAGTCCGCCAAAGGTCCGAGGCCATGACGATGGAATACTGCGTCGGCGCAGCGCCGTCGTTGCCCGATAAAGTCAGCCCGCTGGCGATCATGCACAGGCGCGCCAGTGCGCGGGTGCAGGCCTGTTTCGCCGCGGCGCTGCCCGGCGCGGCATCGTTGCGGGCGGTGGCGGCATTGGCCGCGAGCACCTGCGCCTGCGCATCGGCGTCCGCGTTGCCCAAGTTGTCGTGAACCCAATCGACGAAGCCGGGATTGAGTACGAAGTCATTCTCTTCGCCATCGAACGACCAGGCCTGGTCGAAGATCGTCGGCGGCGTATTGGCGGCATGCCCGCCGGGACCTCCGAACAAGGCATAGCCCCAACACGGCGCATCGGGATTCGGGTCGGCCCAACCGGGAACGAGCTCGCTGCCGGCACCAAGATGGTTGCTGGCAAGTCCTTGCAATTGTGCAGCGGTCAACACGGGCATCGGGGCGGGCTCCTGGTGGTCGGAACAAGATCGAGGCGGTGCGCTCGCAACGAACGCCCTGCCGGGATCCACTGCCCGAACTAACGCGGCGGCGTCGTGCTTGTGAACGCCGTCGCGGGCGAAGCGCCGCGTTTCACAGCGCGTCTGCCCGCACGTTTCCAGCCTTGCACCACCCGCGCTGAGGATCGGCACCGCATGGCCCTGAACCCCCTGGAATTGCTGCTTCTGCACAACGCCCTGACCCGGCCGTCGCCCGCGACGGACGCGGCGGGCGCCGGCCAGCCCACTTCCGCACAACCCGCCGCCGTCACCACCAAGGAGCCGTCCATGGCCAACCAGTTCGAATTCCTCGACAAGCATTTCGACCCGACCGATATTCCGGAAGTCGCCGCGCAGACCGCCTACGAGCGCTTCGGCAATTACCCCAACGCGCGCACCAGCACGGTGATCTTCAACATCAGCTGGAACGCGCTCACCGACGCGATCAAACACGCGGTGTTGAATTTCACCAACGGCGGCGTCTACGACACCTCCGCCTTCGCCACCCTCAGCGCCGACGGCACTCAGTGGAACATCGTCCTGACCGGCCTGCAGTACGTGAACGCCTCACGCACGCTCGTGCACGGCCGCGCCGAGTACGAGATCAACGAGTACAACAACGGTTCGATCTTCATCAAGGCCGAAGCGCTCGGTGCGCAGTTGCTCGGCGAAGTCGTGCATCTGGACACCGGTTTCGGCACCTGGGTGCAGCAGGTCCAGCTCAAGAACCCGTCGACGTTCTGAGCCCGCCCGGCAACCAACAGACGAAGCCCCGCCAGGGCGGGGCTTCGCATTGCGGGTGGTCGAACCGGATCGAATCAGGCCGGGCCGACTCGATCACGAACCCAGCGCCAGCCCTCAGGCGGCCGCCTTGTTGCGGGCCCGTGCGCGCTGGTTGGAGGCACACGGATTGTCGAGATAAGGCACCGCGCCGGTCTGCAGCGCATCGATCCATTCGTCGGTGCTCAGCACTGCGGCGAAGCGGCTCTGGAACACCACCATGAACACGCGGTGGATCTCTTCGGCGCTGGCGTACCCGGCGCTGTTCTCGTACGACAGCGAACCGCTGGCGTCGTGCAGGAACTCCACGTTCAAGTTCAGGTGCGCCGCCTCGAGCACCGTGGACGCGTCGCAGTTGTGGGTCATGTAGCCGATCACGCTGAGGGTGTCGATGCCGTTGCGCTCGATCCACTGTTTGAAGTCGGTGCCGGTGAACACACTCGGAAAGTTTTTCTCGATGTAGTGATCGCGCGGGCGGCTGGCGACGACGTCGTTGAGCTCCCAGCCCGGTGTGCCCTTGTCGAACACCGGCGTGCCGGCCGGCGCGGTGTTCTGCACCACCACCACCGGCACCCCGGCGGCGCGGGCGGCGTCCATCGCACGGCCGATGTTGGGCAGGGTCTTGGCGACCGGCGGGTACTCGATCGGCAGGCCGTCGGCGAAGTAGTCGTTCTGGACGTCGATGACGACGAGGGCGCGTTTGCTGCTGTTGGACGAGGCGTTCATGAGCTGGCTCCGGGAAGGGGTTGCGACAACGTGGGCTTATTGTTCGCTTCCGCCGGCCGGGCCGATACTGACCCGAATGACAATATTCGATAGGATCGGGCCATGTAGAATCAGGCCATGAACCAATCCGCCGCTTCCCGTCGCCTGGCCGTGGTCGCCTTCGACCGCATCAGCCCCTTCCACCTGTCGGTGCCCTGTCTGGTGTTCGACAGCCGCGAAGGCGACCGCGACCTCGATCTGCCGCAGTTCGACCTGCGCGTCTGCGCCGCCGAGCCCGGCCGCCTGCGCACCCGCGCCGGTTTCAGCATCGAAACACGCTACGGCCTGCAGGCGCTGCGCAGCGCCGACACCATCATCGTGCCGTCCTGGCGCGACGCCGACGAGCGCCCGCCGGAGCCCTTGCTCAAGGCCTTGCGCGGCGCCCACGAACGCGGTGCGCACATCGTCGGCCTGTGCCTGGGCGCCTACGTGCTGGCCGAAGCCGGCCTGCTCGACGGCCGCCGCGCGACCACGCACTGGCATTGGAGCGAGCACTTCGCCGCGCGCTATCCACAGATCGCGTTGCAGCGCGACGTGCTCTACGTCGACGACGAAGGCATCACCACCTCGGCCGGTACCGCCGCGGCGCTGGATTGCTGCCTGCACCTGCTGCGCGGCATGCACGGCGCCGAGATCGCCAACCGCATCGCCCGCCGTCTGGTGATCGCCCCGCACCGCCAGGGTGGGCAGGCCCAGTACATCGAACAGCCGTTGCCGGCCTCGGCCCAGGACGACCGCCTGGCCGCGGTGCTGGCCTGGGCGCTAGCCCATCTGGACCAGCCGCACAGCCTCGACGCCCTGGCCGAGCGCGCACTGATGAGCCGTCGTACCTTCACCCGCCGCTTCCGCGACAGCACCGGCACCACGGTCGGGCAATGGCTGACCAACCAACGCCTGGCGCGCGCGCAACGCCTGCTGGAAACCAGCGACAGCGGCCTGGACGCCATCGCCGCGGAGACCGGTTTCGGCACGCCGGCCTCGCTGCGCCAGCACTTCGCCGCTCAGCTCGGCACCTCGCCCTCGGCCTACCGCCGCGGTTTCCGCGGCGCCTGAAAGCCCCGCCGGCGCAACGCTCCGGCGTGCGGACCGCGACAACCGGCCCGGTCGGCAGGGGCCCCGCAACCGCTACAATCGCCGGGTGCGCCTCCTTCTCCAACAACGGCCGGAAGGCCGCGAAGCTCCCCGCTTCGTACAGCTGATGCTGCAGCCCGACTTGCTCGGCGGCTGGACGCTGGTGCGCGAAAGCGGCCAGATCGGCGGCCGCAGCACGGTCCGGCGCGAGCAGTTCATGGACCAGCCCAGCGCCCTGGCGGCGTTGGAACAGGCCCGCGACCAGCAGCTCAAACGCGGGTTCCAGCTGATGTTCTCGCAGGGCGCCGAAGCGCCGCGATGAGGCTTTCCGTGGTTCGGTCCGGTCGGGCGGGAACAGCAAATCCCCCCTGCCCCCCTTCGATAAAGGGGGGAACAGCGTGTGCTTACGAAAAGATAGATCGCTTGTCTTTGCCTTGGCACTGCGTCGCATCCGCCCCCTTTGAAAGCGCCCTCCCATCGGAAGGTCTTCCCCCTTTGGAAAAGGGGGACCGAGGGGGATTTGCTTTAGCCGGCCACGGCCACCACCCCGCTCCCACCCCATTCCCGCGCAGCCCCACGGGCTCGCTGCACTCCACCTTTCCCTCCCCTTGACGGCGCACCTCGCCACGGTTCTTTCATGTCCAATCCTTCTCCCGTCAACGACCGCTTCCTGCGCGCACTGCGCCGCCAACCCGTCGACCGCACGCCGGTCTGGCTGATGCGCCAGGCCGGCCGCTATCTGCCGGAATACCGCGCCACCCGTGCCCAAGCCGGCAGCTTCCTCAACCTGGCCAAGAACCCGGAGCTGGCCTGCGAGGTCACCCTGCAGCCGCTGCGCCGGTTCCCGCTCGATGCGGCGATCCTGTTCTCCGACATCCTGACCGTGCCCGATGCGATGGGCCTGGGCCTGTACTTCGCCGATGGCGAGGGCCCGAAGTTCGAGCGCCCGATCCGTTCCACCGCCGACATCGACCGCCTCGCCGTGCCCGACATGGGCAAGGAACTGCGCTACGTCATGGATGCGGTCAGCACGATCCGCCGCGAATTGAACGGCTCGGTGCCGTTGATCGGTTTCTCCGGCAGCCCGTGGACGCTGGCCTGCTACATGGTCGAAGGCGGCGGCAGCGACAACTATTCCAAGGTGAAGTCGCTCGCCCTCAACGACCCGGCGGCGATGCACCGCCTGCTGGGCGTGGTCACCGATGCGGTGATCGAATACCTCAAGGCCCAGCACGCCAGCGGCGCGCAGGCGCTGCAGGTGTTCGACACCTGGGGCGGCGTGCTGTCGCCGTCGATGTACCGCGAATTCTCGTTGCGTTATCTGCAACGCATCGCCGCCGAACTGCCGCGCGGCGAAGGCGACGAGCGCGCGCCGCTGATCCTGTTCGGCAAGGGCAACGACCCCTATATCGAAGACCTCGCCGCGAGCGGCGCGGAAGCGGTCGGCGTCGACTGGACCATCGGCCTGGGCGACACCGCACGCCGCATCGGCGGGCAGGTCGCGATCCAGGGCAACCTCGACCCGGTCACCTTGTACGCCACGCCCGAAACGATCCGTGGCGAAGTCGGCCGCGCGCTCGACGATTACCGCGACGGCAACGGCGGTTCGCGCGAAGGCCACGTCTTCAATCTCGGCCACGGTATGTCGCCGGACATGCAGCCCGAACACGTCGCGGCGATGGTTGCGGCGGTGCACGAGCTCAGCGCGCGCTGAAGTTCGTTCGGTTGGTGAGGGTCCGCACTGAGCGGGTGCCCTCACCCCACCCCCTCTCCCGTGAACGGGAGAGGGGCTAAAGCGGGTCACCGCAAGTGCAATCCCTTCTGCCGCTTGCAGGAGAAGGTGGCCGAAGGCCGGATGAGGGCCCGACGCGAACGCCAAACGCCGAGCATTGAGGCGAAACGGCAGAGCGACGTCAGCCACCCGCCTTGCGCGACAGCACCGCATCCATGGCTTCGCGCAGCAAGGTGCCGGTGACCGGCTTGCGCAGGAAACGGTCGAAACCGGCGGCACTGGCCTGCGGTTCGGCATCGGCGTCGGCGCGCGCGGTCACCGCGATCAGGGGCTGGGTAAAGCCCTGCGAACGCAGCTGCCGGGCCAGGTCGAGGCCGTTGATGCCGGGCAGGTCGAGATCGAGCAAAGCCAGGTCGAAATGTCCGGTCGCCACTTCGGTCAACGCCGCCAGGCCGTTGCCGACATGGGCGACGCGATGCCCCTGCGCGCGCAGCAGACCGGCGATGACTTCGGCCACGGTCGCATCGTCCTCGACGAGCAACAGCGACAACGGCGCGGCGTAGGCGATCGACGCGGACTCGTCGTGCTTGCGCAACGGCGGGGCAACGATCTGCAGCGGCAGGTCGAAAACGAAACGCGCGCCCTGCCCCGGTTCGCTGTACACGGTGATGTGGCCGTCCATCGCCGCCGCGAGCTCCTGGCAGATCGCCAGGCCCAGGCCGCTGCCGCCGTAGCGCGCCGCGGTGCGGGCGCCGTCGCCCTGTTCGAAGCGGCGGAACAAACGGTTCTTCTGCTCTTCGTTGAGGCCTGGGCCGGTGTCGGCGATCTCGAAGCGCACGCCCTGCGGCTTCAGCGTTTCCACGCGCAGGCTGACCTTGCCTTCGTCGGTGAACTTGATCGCGTTGCCGAGCAGGTTGAGCAGGATCTGGCAGACCCGGCTGACGTCGCCGCGCAGACCCGCCGGCGCACCCGATGAAATATCGATTTCGAAGGCGAGGCGGCGCTGGCGCGCGAGCGGCGCCATCAGATTGCTGGCCTCCTCGACCAGCGCGCGCAGGTCGAAGGCTTCGTCGGCGAGTTCGAGCTTGCCCGATTCGATCCGCGCCAGGTCCAGCGCGTCGTTGACCAGGCGCAGCAGATGTTCGCCGGCGCGACGCACCGCCAGGGTGTAGCTGCGCTGGCGTTCGTCGAGCGGGGTGTCGAGCAGGAGTTCGCTCATGCCCAGCACGCCGGTCATCGGCGTGCGCACTTCATGGCCGAGGGTGGCGAGGAAGCGGGTCTTGGCGAGCGAGGCCTGCTTGGCGACTTCGCGTTCGTGCTCGGCGCGCTGCCAGGCCAGGCGCCGGCGCGCGCGGCGGCGATAAGCGAACCAGAGCAGACCGAGCAGCGACAGCACCAGAGCGATGAAGCCGGTGATCGCCCACGGACTCCACCACCACGGCGAATCGACATGCAAGGCGATCACCTGCACCGGCGTCCACACGTTGTCGGCGCTCTTGGCCTTCACTTCCAGGCGGTAGTCGCCGGGCGCGAGCTGCGAGAAGCTGCGTTCGCCGCTGGCGCCGACATCGACCCAACCGGGGTCGTAGTTGCTGAGCCGGAACCGATAACGGTTGGTCTGGGCATTATTGAACGACAACAGCCGCGCCACGATGCGCAGGTCGCGATCGCCATCGGCGATCGTAATAGGCGCGATGCCATCGGCGATCGTAATAGGCGCGATGCCATCGCCGGTCGAAATAGGTGCGGCGCCGTCGCCGATCGAAATAGGCGCTATGCCGTCGGCTGTCGCCGCAGGAGGAACGCCGTCGGACCACGTCGCCTTGAGCGCGCTCGGTGCGCGCTCGGCCGCAGCGACAGCCGCCGCGTTCGCGACCGGGAACACGATGCGCTCGTTGCGGCGCCGCACTTCGATGGTCTCGATGATCAGCGGCGGCGCGCGGTCGATCGGCCGCACCACCGCCGGATCGAACAGGATCAGCCCTTCCGGGCTGCCGACCAGGATCCGGCCGTCGCTCGGGCGCGCCTGCGGCCGCTCGACGAACTCCTGGCTCGGCAAACCGTCCTTGACCCCGTACACCCGCACCGAACGCGCTTGCGGGTCGACCCGCACCAAGCCGCGCGTGGTGGTCATCCAGATCAACCCGGCGCGATCGACGATGAGACCGCGCGCCTCGGTCAGCGGCAGGCCGGCACGCGCACCGAGGCTCGACTCGCGTTGCAGGCGCGCGCCGTCCCAGCGATACGCCTCGAGCGTGCCGAAACCGGCCATCCACATCCGCGTGCGTCCCTCGAAGGCGAAGGCGTGCACCGGCTGCGTGGGCGAGCCCGGCACCGCCTCGAAGCGGCGCACGCCGGCATTCCAGCGCCACAAGCCCTGCGAGCTGGAAATCCACAAGGCACCGTCGGGGCCGTTGCCGCTTTGTTCGAGGGTCGCCTCCTTCGGCAGCCCGCGCTCGCCGAAGGCGAACGACTCGCGCACACCGCCATCGAGGTCGCGCGCCTGCAGGTCGCCGTCGCTGCCGAGCAGCCAGATCAGGCCCTGGCTCTCGACCAGTTCGGCGGTGGTGCCGCCGATCGCCGGGTCGCGGGCGCTGTCCAGGCTCCAGTTGCGATGCGCGCCGGTGGCCGGATCGATGCGCGCCAGACCGCCGTAATAAGTCACCCAGACCTGTCCGGCGCGATCCTGCAGCACCCGGTCCAGGCCGAGGTTGCCGCTGAAATTCCTGGCGACATGCACGACGTGGCCGCTCTCCGGATCGAGCCGGTCGAGCACGCCGCCGCTGCCGACCAACCACATGTCGCCGCCCTGCGCCGGGGCGATGCCGCGCACGCTGGCGTTGGCCAGGGTCGAAGGGTCGTCCATGCGCCGGGTCAACACCGAGAACTGGCGCCAGTTCGGCGGCAGATACCACAGGCCGTGGCCGTTGCTGGCGAACCACAGACCGCCTTCGCGATCCTCGTAGGCGCCCGACCAGTTCGGCCGCACCATGCCCTGGCTGGTGGTGCTGAACAAAGGCACGACCGCGACCCCTTCGGCGTTGCCGATGCCCAGGCCCTCGGGCAAGTCGAACCAGTACTGGCCGGTGCGATCGCGGCGCAGCACGTCGATGATGGTCTTGCCCGGGGCGAATCGCGCCCACGGCTGTGCTTCGTAGCGGCCGTTCGGACGGCGCACGCCGACGCCGTGCGGGGTGCCGAACCAGGCGGTGCCGTCGCTTTCGAAGGTGATGGTGTTGACGATCACCGAGGTCAGCGCCTTGTCCGGCACGCGCTCGAAGTCGCGGCCGGTCCAGCGCGCCGCGCCGGCCAGGGTGCTCACCCACAGGCTGCCGTCGGGCGCGACGCTGAGGTTGGCGATGCCGTTGCTCGGCAGGCTGCGCGGATCGTCCTCGCGCGCCACGTAGCGGGTGATGCTGCCGTCGACCGCCATCCGGTACAGGCCGCCGTGGGCGGTGCCGAACCACAGCGCGCCGTCGGGCGTGGAGGCGATCGACCAGATGTCGTTGTCGTGCAACCCCGGCGTATTGGAGCGGTCGTAATAACGGAACTGCTTGCGGTCGGCGTCGAGCATGGCCAGGCCGGATTGGCTGGTGCCGATCCAGACCCGATTGCGCGCGTCGACGTGCACCGCCCACAGATAGTTGTCGCGCAGGCCTTGCTCGCGGCGCCAGACCCGGTAGCCGCTGCCGTCGTAGCGCGCCAGGCCTTCGCTGGTGGCCAGCCACAGATACCCGTGGCGATCCTCGGCGATACGGCTGACGGTGTTGGACGGCAGGCCGTCGGCGACCGTGAGCTGGCGCGGGCGCGGCGTCTCGGGCAGGCCCGCCTGAGCGGTCGGAATCACCCCGGTCGGAGCCACGGCACAAGACAGCGCCGCCAAGCTCAGCGCGAACAGCCATCGAATAGTGCGCCGCATCCGGACTCCCTCGCCACCACGCGCGGCGATCCGGGATCGTCGCAATGTGTGTGTTATCGCGCAAGCGCGGCCGCGGTCGAATACATCGCCCACCGGTCCACGTGCGCGGCGAACGCCGGCGCCGCGCTTATGCCGGCATCGCGCCGCCCATCGCCGCGGCGACCGCCTCGGCCAGCATCGCGCCGGTCACCGGCTTGCGCAGGAAACGGTCGATGCCGGCCTCGCGCGTCTGCGGCTCGGCGTCCGGATCGGTGCGCGCGGTCACCGCGATCAGCGGCCGCTCGAAGCCCTGCGCGCGCAACTGCCGCGCCAGGTCCAGGCCGTTCAGCCCGGGCAGGTCGAGGTCGAGCAAGGCCAGATCGAAATGCCCGGTCGCCACTTCGGCCAGCGCGGCCAGCCCATTGGCGACATGGGTCACGCGATGGCCTTGCGCGCGCAGCAGGCCGGCAATGACTTCGGCCACGGTGGCGTCGTCTTCGACCAACAGCAAAGCCAGCGGCCTCACCTGCACGCCACGCGAAGCAGGCTCCAGCCTCGACGACGACGCCTCGCGCAGCGGTGCCGCCACCGGCAGCAGCGGCACGTCGAAGATGAAGCGCGCGCCCTGGCCGGGTTCGCTCTGCACCGCGATATGCCCTTCCATCGCCGCGGCCAGCTCCTGGCAGATCGCCAGGCCGAGACCGCTGCCGCCGTAACGCGCGGCGGTGCGCGCGCCTTCGGCTTGCTCGAAGCGGCGGAACAGCCGGGTCTTTTGTTCTTCGTTCAAGCCCGGGCCGGTATCGACGACTTCGAAGCGCACGCCCTGCGGCGCCAGCGCGTCGACGATCAGACTGACCTTGCCCTGTTCGGTGAACTTGATCGCGTTGCCGAGCAGGTTCATCAGGATCTGGCAGACCCGGCTCGGGTCGCCGCGCAAACCCTGCGGCGCGCTGGAGGTGATGACGACATCGAAAGCCAGCCCACGCTGGCGCGCGAGCGGTTCCATCAGCCCGGTGACTTCGTCGACCAGCCCGCGCAGGTCGAAGGCGCGGTCTTCCAGTTCGAGCTTGCCCGATTCGATACGTGCCAGGTCCAGGGCGTCGTTGACCAGCCGCAGCAGATGCTCGCCGGCGCGGCGGATCGCTTCGGTGTAGCTGCGCTGGCGCGGGTCGAGCGGCGTGTCCAGCAACAACTCGCTCATGCCGAGCACGCCGGTCATCGGCGTGCGCACTTCGTGGCCGAGGGTGGCGAGGAAGCGGGTCTTCGCCAGCGAGGCCTGTTCGGCGAGTTCGCGCTTGTGCACCGCGAGCTGCCAGGCGCTGCGGCGGCCGAGGCGGCGCCGGTACACCAGCGCGCCGATCCCCAACAGCAACAAGGCGATCAGGACGAAGGTGAGCTGGGCCCAGGTCGCGCGCCACCACGGCGGCTTGACGTGCAGGGTGAAGGCGGCCGGATCGGACCAGATGCCGTCGGCGCCCGCGGCCTTCACCTGCAATCGGTACTCGCCCGGCTCCAGCCGCGAGAACACCCGCTCGCCGTTGGCGCGCTGTTCGATCCAGTCCGGGTCGTAGCCTTCGAGCTTGAAACGATAGGTGTGCGAGCGCGGGTCGAGAAAGGACATCAGCCGTGCGACCACACGGAAATCGCGGTCGTCCGATTCCAGTTGCACGATGCCATGAGCGGCCGACAACGACCATTCGTCCTCTTCGCGGCGCACGCTCAGGCTTTCCAGCGACAACCGCGGCGGCCGCGAACGCGGGAACGGCGTATTGAGGTCGAACAGCACCAGGCCATCGAGCGACAGCGTCGCGGCAAGCCCCTTGGCGCCGCGCTGCGGCGCGGTACGGTTCAACTCGACGTTGGGAATGCCGTCGCCGAGACCGAACAGACGCAGGCGCTTGTCCTTCGGCGAAACCAGCAGCAGGCCGCGCGAAGTCGTCGCCCAGACCATGCCGGCATCGCTGACCAACAGGCCGGACACGCTGGTGTCGGGATAACCGGCGCTGTTGTCGATGCGTTGCTCGAACGCCAGCTGGCCGTCGGCCCAGCGATACGACTCGAGTGCGCCATTGCGCGCGATCCACAACCGATGCGGCCCGGCGAAGGCCATCGCCTGGACGTCCTCGAAGACGCCGCCGGGCACGACCACGAAACGCTTGCCGTCCCAACGCTGCAAGCCCTGGATGCCGGCGAACCAGGGTTGCTCGCCGGGGCCGACCACGAAGGTCGCGGCGCTGGTGGTGAAGCCGGCGGTGGCGAACACCCGTTCGATATCGCCGGACGGCAGGCGTTCGCCGGCGGCGTTGTAGCGGCGTGCGCTGCCGTCGGAAAACCACAACCACAGCCCACCGTCGGGCAACTCATGCAGGAACCACACCGTGATGCCGAGTTCGCCGGCGCCGAACGGCCAGTTGCGCGCCGTGCGGGTGGCCGGGTCGAACAGGCTCAAGCCGCTGGAATGGCCGATCCACAGCTTGCCGTCGGGGCGCAGATACAGGGTATGCATCCACTTCAGGCCGAGCTGTCGGTTGTCGGCGACCGGTTCCAACACGCGCGCACCGCGGCGCAGACGATACAGATCGGTCGCCGACAACATCCAGAAGCCGCCTTCGCCGTCGGGCGCGATGTCGCGCACGTCGAGGCGGTCGATCTGGATGCCGCCGACCGAGGTGATCGAAGCGAATCGGTTCCAGTCCGGCGGCAGATACACCAGGCCCTGCGAATAGGTCACCAGCCACAGCCCGCCTTCGCCGTCGCGCAGCATCTGCTGCAGCCCGCTGCGCCGGTCCCAGATGCCGTCGCCGGCGTCGTCCTGCAACAACCGCGCCTCGCCGTTGCGGTCGACGCGGTAGAGGCCGGCAGTGGTGCCGATCCAGCGCCCGCCGGACTGGTCGCCGACGACGATGGCGTTGGTGGTCTGTTCGCCGAGCGCCCAAGGCGCCGGGGTCATGCGATCGTCGGTGCCGAGCCGGAACAGGCCGCGCTGACTGCCGACCCAGATCGAACCGTCGGCTTCGCGCGACAACTCGCCGATGCGCACGCCGGCGGTTTCGTCGCGGCCGATCGGGGCGAAACGGCCGCGCCCGAAACGCACCAGGCCGTGCATGGTGCCGACCAGCAAACGGCCGTGGTCGTCGCTGAGCAGCGCGGTCACCGGCCCCGGCGGCAAGCGTCGGCCGGCGCCGACCCCGGGGATGTAGCGCGACAAGCGGCCGTCGGCATCGATGCGGCACATTTCGCCGTCGTAGGTCGCGGTCCAGATCGCGCCGTCGGGGGTGCCGGTCATGTACGACACATCGTCGCTGCACGAAGCGTCCTGGCCTTCGAACGCGACCCGGACGAACTCCTTGCGATCGCTGCCGAGCCAGCTCAGGCCGTCGCGGCTGGCGACCCAGACGCGGTCGCGGCCATCGACGTAGACGTCTTCGATCATGTTGTCCGGCAGCGAGCCGGACAGGCCGATGATGTGGCGCCAGACGGTGAATTCGACGCCGTCGTAGCGCGCCAGGCCGTCTTCGGTGGCGATCCACAGATAGCCCTGGCGATCCAGGTCCATGCTCACGACCGACTTCGGCAGCCCCTGCTCCTGGCCGTAGCGGCGGAAACGCGGGGTTTCCGGAAGGCGTGCCTCTGCCTGCATGGCGAACAGCAACATCAGCAGACACAGACAACGTCCCAGCACGGGTTCCTCCTGGACCGCGAGCGAAGCCCCCGGTGCGGTCGAGCGCTATCGTCGCAACGGCTTCCCGCAGGCGCAAGCGCGGCTCATTGTGCGACACCCATCCGGTTCATCGAAACGTCCGGACCGAAGTGCGCGGCGGTCGCAACTGCGCATCGCGTCACGAATGCGTCCGCGCCGATGGCGTGCCATGCCGTGACGTCCTGCGCGGTCACTGCTTCGCGGCCTGCACCGCGGCCAGCGTGTCGGCGAGCATCGCACCGGTCACCGGCTTGCGCAGGAAACGATCGAAACCGGCCGCGCTCGCCTGCGGCTCGGCATCGGCGTCGGCGCGCGCGGTCACCGCCACCAGCGGCTCGGCGAAACCCTGCGCACGCAGTTGCCGGGCCAAGTCGAGGCCGTTGATGCCGGGCAGGTCCAGGTCGAGCAAGGCCAGGTCGAAATGCGCCGTGGTCACTTCGGCGAGCGCCGCCAGACCGTTGGCCACATGCGTGACCCGATGGCCCTGGGCGCGCAGCAGGCCGGCGATGACTTCGGCCACGGTCGGGTCGTCTTCGACCAACAGCAAAGCCAGCGGCCCCACTTGCGAACCACGCAAGGCCGGCTCCCGCGACGCCTGCGCCGGCGGCTCGGCCACCGGCAACGGCAGCTCGAACACGAAATGCGCGCCCTGGCCGGGCTCGCTATGCACCGCGATATGCCCTTCCATCGCCGCCGCCAGCTCCTGGCAGATCGCCAGGCCCAGGCCGCTGCCGCCGTAGCGCGCCGCGGTGCGCGCGCCGTCGGCCTGCTCGAAGCGGCGGAACAGGCGCGCCTTTTGTTCTTCGTTCAAGCCCGGGCCGGTGTCGGCGACCTCGAAGCGCACGCCCTGCGGCGCCAACGCATCGACGATCAGGCTGACCTTGCCCTGCTCGGTGAACTTGATCGCGTTGCCGAGCAGGTTCAACAGAATCTGGCAGACCCGGCTCGCGTCGCCGCGCAGACCGCGCGGCGCGGTCGGCGCGATCAGCACCTCGAAGGCGAGCCCGCGCTGCTGCGCCAGCGGCCGCATCAGCTCGGCCGCCTGCTCGATCAGCACGCGCAGGTCGAACGATTCGTCGGCGAGCTCGAGCTTGCCCGATTCGATCCGGGCCAGGTCCAGGGCATCGTTGACCAGGCGCAGCAGATGCTGGCCGGCGCGCAGGATCGATTCGGTGTATCCGCGCTGGCGTTCGTTCAAGGGCGTATCGAGCAGCAACTCGCTCATGCCCAGCACGCCGGTCATCGGCGTGCGCACTTCATGACCGAGGGTGGCGAGGAAACGCGTCTTCGCCAGCGAGGCCTGCTTGGCGACTTCGCGTTCGTGCTCGGCGGCCTGCCAGGACAGCCGGCGTTGCAGGCGGCGCCGATACGAGGCCGCGACCCACCACACCAACAAGGCGATCAACCCGACCAGCGCCGCCAGCGCCGGCGGCGTGCGCCACCACGGCGGGCGCACGTTGAATTCGAGGGTGCGCTCGACCGCGGCGTTGCCGTTGGCGTCGACCGCACGCGCATGCAGCACGTAACTGCCCGACGGCAAACCGGCGAACACGCGTTCGCCGCTGCTGCCGACCGACACCCAGTCGCTGTCGTAGCCTTCCAGGCGGGTGTAGTAACGATTGGCCTGCGGGTCGTCGAACGACAGCAGGCGCAGTTGCACGCGCATCTCGCGGTCGTCCGGCGCCAACGACGGAATGGTCGCGTAGCGCGCCGCGCGCGTCGCCCCGGCCGGCAGCGCCGAGCCCTGCAGCGGCAACGGCACCCAGCGCCCATGCCGGCGCACGTCGAGCTGGTGCCATTGCAGACGCGGCTGACGCGGCGGCGGATCGGCCAATTCGGTGTCGACCAACACCACGCTGCCGTCCGACAGCGCCGATGCGAGCACGCCGCCGGGGGTCATGGTCGAACCGCGGCGGATGAATTCCTGGCTGCTCATGCCGTTCTGCACGCCGAAGTGGCGCAGTTGCCGGCGCTTGGGGTCCCAGCGGAACAGGCCGCGCGAGGTCGGCATCCAGATCCGCCCGAGACGGTCGCGGAACAGGTCGGTGGCCTCGACCGCGGGAATGCCGTCGGCAACGCCGACCCGCGCCTGCAGACGCCAGCGCGGGCCGTCGCGGCGGTAGTGTTCGAGCCCGTTGAGGCTCTGCAGCCACAGGCTGTCGGCGGCGTCGAAAACGAAACCGAATACGCGCTCGCGCGGCAGGCCCGGCACCGCCTGCATGCGGTTGCCGGCGGCGTCGTGCTGCAACATGCCCTGCCCCGAGGCGACCCACAGCACGCCGTCGGGCGCGATCTGCATCGAGCCCAGGTCGCCGACGCCGATGCCCTGCTCGGGCCCGACCAGGATCGTCGACAAGACCTTGCCGGTGTCGGTGTCGCGCCGCTGCAGGCCCTGGGTCAGGAACGAAATCCACAAGCTGCCGTCGCGCGCGATCAGCATCCGCTCCGGCTCGCCGTTGAGCGCCGGCTCCGGCGTGTCCGCGGTCCAGTCGCGCCAGACCCCGGAGGGATCGATGCGGACCACGCTGTTGCGGCTGGTCGCGACCCACAACCGACCCTTGCGGTCCTCGACCGCGGCATTGGGCACGGCGTGGCCGATCGAGTCGTGCGGCCCGTCGCTGACCGGCTCGACCACGCCGTCGGCGCCGAGGCGTTCGATCTCGCCGCGCGCGCCGAGCAGCCACAGCCCGCCGCTCGCCGACGGCGCCAACGAGGGATAGAGCTCGCTCGACAAGGTGCCGCGTTCGCGCGAGTACTGGGCGATGCGGCGCCAGTCCGAACGCAGATAGCCCACGCCGGTGCCGGCGAACGGAAACCAGAACGAGCCGTCTTCCTGGCCGACGATCTGCTGCACCGGCCGCGCCGGACGCGCCGGGCCCAATGTCGCCGGCACCGGCACCGCGTTCGGCGCGACCCGCCAGATGCTGCGCTGGGTGCCGAGCCAGAAGTTGCCGCCGCGGTCGGGCGCCATCGTCAGCACCGCATTGAGATGGCCGAACATCACCGAGTAATCGGGATCGGTCCAGCGCCCGTCGCGCTCGCGCCGGTACAGGCCGGTCTTGGTGCCGACCCACAGTTGATCGCCGACCGGGGTGACCGAGAAGATCCACGGCGCCGGCTCTTCGCCCGGCACGTCGACGCGTTCGAAGTCGCTGCCGGTCCAGCGCGCCAGGCCCTTGAAGGTGCCGACCCACAGATCGCCGCGGCCGTCGTAGGCCAGCGACAGCACCGTTTCCGCCGGCAGGCTGCGCAGATCGCCGGGCTTGGGCACGAAGCGGGTGATGCGGCCGTCGCGGTCGAGCCGGTGCAGGCCGCCGCCGTAGGTGCCGAACCAGACCTCGCCGTTGCGGCTGGCCACCGCGAAGGTGTCGTCGCTGCCGATCTCGGGGCGTTCGGCCTGGCGATAGTGGACGAAGCCTTCGCGCTTGCTGTCCATCATGCTCAGGCCACGGCCCTCGGCCGCAACCCAGATGCGGTCGCGATCGTCGACCGAGACCAGGGTCAGATCGTTGCCCGGCAGCGACGCCGGCTCGCCCGGCGTATGCCGCCAGACCTTCATGCCGATGCCGTCGTAGCGCGCCAGACCGTCGGTGGTGGCCAGCCACAGATAGCCGGCGTGGTCGAAGGCCATGCCGTTGATCTTGCTCGACGGCAGCCCGTCGGCGACGCCGATGATGCGCGCGCGCGGCACTTCGGGCACGGCGGCGCCGGCCGCCCAGGAGGCGCCCAGGCACAGACAGGCGGTTAGCAGCGCTCGCAGCATTCGGTTCCTTCCCCGGGTGGAACGCGGCGTCCCAGCGCCCGTCTTGTTCGTTCCCTCGGGCACTAGGCTCGGCGATACCGCCTGTACGAAGCAAGAGGCACGGCCCGCAGAGGCCGAACTCCCCGGCTGGCGGGCGGTCGAAACGGATCGTTGCGCGTGCCTAGACACGACTTTGCGCGGCTGTGCCTAGAATCCACCCCGAACCTTGCCGGAGCTGCCATGTCTCTCACCCGCCGTTGCGCCGCCTCCGTCGCGCTGGCCGCGTTGCCGCTCGCGCTGGCCTCGGCCGCCGCGGGCGCGGCGCCGCCGCAGCGCTACGGCCTGGACCCGGTGCACACGCGGGTGATGTTCGCGGTCTCGCATGCCGGCTTCTCCCAGGCCCTCGGCACGGTGTCCGGCGCCCGCGGCAGCCTGCTGTTCGACCGCGACGACTGGCGCAGCGCCAAGTTGGAAGTCAGCGTGCCGCTGACCCGGCTCGATCTCGGCGACGCCAAGTGGAACGCCGCCACCCTCGCCGCCCACCTGCTCGACGGCAAGCGCCATCCGCTCGCCCGATTCGTTTCCGAGACCGTCGAGCCGCTGCCGGGCGAGGGCGAAAACCCGTCCGACCGCGCCCGGGTCTGCGGCGCCCTGAGCCTGCGCGGCGTCACCCGCCCGCTGTGCATGGACGTGCAGCTGAATGGCTACAAGCGCCACCCGCTGCCGCCGTTCCGCCACACCGCCGGTTTCTCGGCGAGCGCGCGCCTGAGCCGCGCCGAGTTCGGCATCGACGCCTGGAAATCGGTGATCGGCGACGAGGTCGAGCTGCGCATCGAAGCCGAAGCGGTGCGCAACCGCTATCTCGATACCGGCCCCTCCGACGACAGCGAACCGATTGCGGACGACGCGTTGCCGCCTTCGCCCAGCGACGAAACACCCGATCCTTCCACCCGCGCAGCCACGCCCGACCCGGAGCCCCGCCGATGACCCTCAAGAACACCGCCGACCGCTGGGGTCCGATCAGCCAGTTGCTGCATTGGACGGTCGTGCTGTTGATCGCCGCCATCGCCATCATCGGCCTGACCATGACCGACATGAGCAACGGCCCGTCGAAGATCAAGATCTACGCGCTGCACAAATCGCTCGGCCTGACTCTGCTGAGCCTGGTCGTGCTGCGCCTGCTGTGGCGCTTGTATGCCGGCACCCCGCGTCCGGTCGCCGGCACCCCGCACTGGCAGGAGCGCATCGCCTCGATGACCCATTGGGCCCTGTACGCGCTGATGTTCGCCCTGCCGATCTCCGGCTGGGTGTTCAATTCGTCCTCCGGTTACCCGCTGCAGTACTTCGGCTGGTTCAACCTGCCGCGCATCGCCGAGCGCAGCGAAGACCTCGCGCACTTGAGCCACGACATCCACGAATACGGTTTCTGGCTGCTGCTCGCCCTGGTCCTGGCGCATGCCGGCGCCGCTTTCTACCACCATCTTTTCCAGAACGACGCCACCCTGACCCGGATGCTGCCAGGCCGGCGCAAACCGCAGCCGGTCCTGGCCGTCTCGCCTTCCCCTTCCTCTTCGCAAGTTCCGGAGCACCCCGATGCCGATTAAATCCCTCGCCCTGGCCGGCCTGCTGTTCGCCGCCACCGCGCCCGCCGTCGCCGCCGACTACGTCCAGCAGCCCGGTTCCAGCCTGACCTTCGCCACCAAGTACCAGGGCGAAGTCTTCGCCGGCAACTTCCCCGGCTTCACCGCCCGCCTGAGCTTCGACCCGGCGCATCTGAACACCTCCAAGCTCGACGTGGTGATTCCATTGGCCGGCACCAACAGCAAGAACAGCGAGCGCGACGACACCCTCAAGGGCGTCGATTTCTTCAGCATCGCCAAGTTCCCGCAGGCCCGTTTCACCGCGACCAAGTTCCGCAGCCTGGGCGGCAACCACTACGCCGCCGACGGCAGCCTCAACCTGCACGGCGCGACCAAGCCGGTGACCCTGACCTTCACCTGGGCCGCCGGCGCCAAGCCGGTGCTGACCGGCAAGGCCACCGTCAAGCGCCTGGACTTCGGCGTGGGCGGCGGCGATTGGGCCGACACCTCGATCATCCCGGACGAAGTGGCGGTCAGCACCAAGGTGATCTTCGCGCCGGCGAAGTGAGTTGAGCGGCGGCGCGCCGCAATGACGCGCCGCGGCGGCTGCGTGGCCCGGCATCCGCGTTGCCGTTGCCGTTGTCGTTGTCGTTGCCGTTGTCGTTGTCGTTGTCGTTGTCGTTGTCGTTGTCGTTGTCGTTGTCGTTGCCGAGATTTTGATCCGCTTTGCCGCTTTGCCGGTCAAAAGTAGACCCGTAGGGCGGCCCGCAGGGATGCGGGCCGTGCGCAAGCAGGCCATGGATGGCCTGTCTGGAGCATCCCTGCGTCGGCTTCGATCGTGCGGGCTTGTGCCCTTGCAAGGAGAGCCCTTTTCTTTGGTTAGCTTTCTTTTGGGCTTAGCAAAAGAAAGTAACCCGGCCGCGTCAGCGGACGGAAGCTCTGCTCCTGATGTTGCTTCGCTGTCCTACGGCCGGAGGCGCCGGAGCACGACAGGACGTGGTCGCGGCTTGCGTCGCTCCTACCCTTGAAGCCGCGACGAAGACGTCTCAATCTCGCGCCGATGCCGGCCGCAACCCGTCAGGGTAGGAGCGGCGCAAGCCGCGACCGCGTCGTTTCGCTCTTGCGGCGTCTCGTTCAAGCAAGATCAGGATCTAGATCAAACGCTAGAGCTTCCGCCACTAAAGCGGCGGGTTACTTTCTTTTGTCTAAAGCAACAAAAGAAAGCTAACCAAAGAAGTTGCTTTGTTTTGAATCACCAGCCCGCACGAGCGGTGCATGCGCAGGGCTTTTTCATACGGGACATCCCTGCCCCGATGAAAAACGGCGCGCATCCCTGCGCGCCGCCCTTCGGGTCTTCTATGGCCTTCGCTAGTGCGGCACGGCGCACAGCAACATCCAAGCAAGCAACAACAACAGCAAAATCTCGAGGCAACGGCAAATCCCCCTACCCGCCCTTTTTCAAAGGCGGGAAACAGCAGCGGCGAGGTGCGTGATTGGGTTACGGCGTCTGCGACTGCCACCGCCGATCTCGGACTCTCAGACACCCACGCGCGACAACCGACACCCCGTAGACGCAAACCGCCCCCTCACTCCTCACCCGTCCGCCCCAACAACACCGCGACCGCTGCCGCATCGAACGGCCAATCCAACTCGATCCCGGCCGCCTCATCGCGCAACACCGGCACCCGTATTCCGTACAAGGCCTCCAGGCCGTCGTCGTCGTCGATGAAGACGCTGTCGAACTCGGGTGCGCGCGCTTGCGCCAGCACGTCCAGCGCGAGGTCGCACAGGTGGCAGTCGTCGCGCTGGAACAGGGTCAGGACGGGAATAGTCGTGGTCACGGCAATGCGGGGCAGTATGGCGTCGGGAACAGGTCGACCCAGGTAGAATAAGCGGCTCCGCGCCGCTCGCGGCATCGCCGTCCGGATGCCGGCCACGCGCGGTCCGCCAGCATCGTCCGACTTCTTCCTTCGTTGGAGCAGCAAGCCCGTGGCAGTCAGCAGTTTCGACCTGTTCAAGATCGGCATCGGCCCGAGCTCGTCCCATACCGTCGGCCCGATGCGCGCCGCCGCGCGCTTCATCGAGCGCTGGCTCATCGAAGGCTGCAACAGCGAAGCCGAAGGCGCCGACCTCGCCCGCACTGCGCGCGTGCGCGCCGAAGTGTTCGGCTCGCTCGCCCTGACCGGGCGCGGCCACGGCACCGACAAGGCGGTGTTGATGGGGCTGGAAGGCCATTGGCCGAACCAGATCGATCCCGACATCATCCCGGCGGCGCTCGAACGCATCCGCACGACCAAGCGCATCCGCCTGTTCGGCCGCCATGAGATCGGCTTCGACGAGAAGCACGATCTGATCATGAACAAGCGCCAGAAGCTGCCGTTCCACACCAACGGCATGCGCTTCACCGCCTACGACGCGGCCGGCGAAGTCATCGCCACGCGCGACTATTACTCGGTCGGCGGCGGTTTCGTCGTCAACCAGGACGAAGCGGCCGAAGACCGCATCGTCGCCGACACCACCGATCAGCCCTATCCCTTCCATTCCGGCGACGAGCTGCTGGCGCAGGCGCAGCGCAGCGGCCTCAGCATCGCCGAGATGATGATGGCCAACGAACGGGTCTGGCGCAGTACCGAAGAAATCAACGACGGCCTCGACGCAATCTGGAACGCGATGCAGTCCTGCGTCGCGCGCGGCATCCGCGAAACCGGCACCCTGCCCGGCGGCCTGCATGTGTCGCGCCGCGCACCGGCCTTGTTCGCGGAACTGTCGAGCAAGCCGGAAGCGGCGATGCGCGACCCGCTGACCGTGCTCGACTGGGTCAATCTGTACGCCCTCGCGGTCAACGAAGAGAACGCCGCCGGCGGCCGCGTCGTCACCGCGCCGACCAACGGCGCCGCCGGCATCATCCCGTCGGTGCTGCACTACTACGACCGCTTCTGCCCGGGCGCCAACCTGCAGGGCGTGCGCAACTTCCTGCTGACCGCGGCCGCGGTCGGCATCCTGTACAAGGAAAACGCCTCGATCAGCGGCGCCGAAGTCGGCTGCCAGGGCGAAGTCGGCGTGGCTTGTTCGATGGCCGCGGCGGGTTTGGTCGCTGCGCTCGGCGGCACCTCGAGCCAGATCGAGAACGCGGCCGAGATCGGCATGGAGCACAACCTCGGCCTGACCTGCGACCCGATCGGCGGCCTGGTGCAGATTCCCTGCATCGAGCGCAACGCGATGGGCGCGGTCAAGGCGATCAACGCCTACCGCATGGCCATGCGCGGCGACGGCAAGCACAAGGTCAGCCTCGACAAGGTCATCAAGACCATGCGCGACACCGGCCGCGACATGCAGGACAAGTACAAGGAAACCTCGCGCGGCGGCCTGGCGGTCAACGTCATCGAGTGCTGAGGCGGCAATGAGCGCGATGCGCTGCATCGTGCTGCCCGGTATGGACGGCACCGGCGAACTGCTGGCGGACTTCGCCGCGGCGATGGCGCCGGAGTTCGCCACCGAGGCGATCGCCTACCCGCGCGATCGCGCCCTGGGTTACGACGCGCTGGTCGAACGGGTGCGTCCGCGCTTGCCGACCGACGCACCCTATCTGCTGCTCGGCGAGTCGTTCTCCGGCCCGATCGCGATCCGTCTCGCCGCAGCGCGGCCGCCGCAGCTCGCCGGCCTGGTGCTGTGCGCCTCGTTCGCGCGCGCGCCACGGCCGCCCGGCTCGCCCTTGAGCGCGGCGATGCTGGCGCGGCTCGCCGGGCGGCTGCCGCTGGCTCGCCTGCCCGCGCGATGGGTCGCTACGGCCATGCTCGGGCGCTGGTCGTCGCCATCGTGGCGCGCGCGCCTGGGCCCGCTGTTGGCCTCGCTCGACCCAGCGGTGATGCGCCACCGCCTGCGCGAAGGCGGCGCGGTCGACGTCACCGCGGCGCTGACCGAGATCGCCTGCCCGCTGCTGTACCTGCGCGCGCGCCGCGACCGCCTGGTGCCGCGCGACAGCTGGCGGCGCATCGCCGAGGCCCATCCGGATGCGCGCTGTATCGAGCTCGATGCCCCGCATTTCCTGCTGCAGGCCTGCGCGCAGGCTGCGGCGGACGCGATACGCGGCTGGCGCGACGAATTCGCAGGCGCCGCCGGCGGCTGAGCCGAGTACCGCGACGGTTAGCGCCGGCACCGGCATCCGGCCCGGTCTCCCGATCCGCGCGATTTCACCGCATTTTGCCGCGCAACATGTGACTACTATCGGCCAGCGCCAGCCGGAGTCACCTCCATGCCAGCCCGCTTGAGCCGTCGCGACTTCCTCAAAGGCAGCCTGGTGGCCGGGATCACGGTGTACATCGCCGCCCCGGGCAGCGCCGCCATCGCCGCCTTGTTCGAGCGCGAGCGGATACGGCCGGTGCCCTGGGACGCCAAGACCGGGCGCATCCGCTACCGCAGCGACGCCACCGCCAAGGTCACCGGCGAAAAGCTCTTCAGCTACGACATGCGCTCGCGCGACCTGCCCGGCTGGCCGCGCGAACAAGCCCACGCGATGCTGCTGCGGGTAACCCGCGCCGATCGCGTGTTCGAAGGCTTCGACCTGTCCTCGCTCGACCCCGGCCTGCAGCCCGACCGCATCGTCACCGCCGCCGACCTGCTGCGCGACGGCGTCGCCTTCCCGAAGTTCTACGGCGAGGACATGCTGCTGCCGCCCGGCAAGACCCCGGCTTACCTCGGCCACGCCGTGGCCTTGCTGATCTGGAACGATTTCGCCCGCTTCCGCGCCGCCAAGAGCCGGCTCAAATTCCGCGACGAGCTGATCCGCTGGGGCGCGCAGAGCGGCCCGCTCGAACGCGCGCCCTGGGCCAGCTTCCGCTACGTGCGCGTGGGCGGGGCCACGCCGTTCGACGACGACGCCTACTCCAGCCTCAAAGACATGCCGCTGTTTCCGTCCGGCTATCGCAAGCAGACCCCGCAATGGCCGCTCGCCGATGCGATGGGCGCGATCGATGCGCAGGGCATGGCCCATGCCGAGGCGATGGCGGCCGAACTCGACCGGCCCGGCGCCGGTAAGCAGGTGTTCGAACGCGAGTACTTCTCCCAATCCATCGACACCGCAGCGATGGAACTCGACAACGGCAACGGTTGGTTCGACGCCGCCAGCGGCACCCTGCATGCGGTGTCGGCGACGCAATCGCCCAACGAAGTCGCCGAAGACGGCGCGCGCATGCTCGCCGCCAGCCGCTTCGCGGTCAAGAACCTGGTCCTGCATCCCTGCTACACCGTCGGCTACGGCTCCAAGGACCACAACCCTTACCCGTTCTACGCGCTGATGGCCGCGCTGTACGGCGACGGCCGGCCGGTGCGGCTCGCCAACGACCGCTACGAGCAATTCCAGTCGAGTCTCAAGCGCCACAGCTTCCGCATGCACTACCGGCTCAAGCTCGATCGCGCCAGCGGCAAGTTCGAGGTGTTCCAGGGACGCATGCAGGGCGACGGCGGCGGCCGGATGAATTTCTCGCCCTCGGTGTGCCTGGTCGCGGCGACCGCGGCGCAATCGATCTATTACTTCCCGCGCAGCGACCTGGCCAGCACCGTGATCGCTTCGCGCGCACTCGACGCCGGCTCGGCGCGCGGCTACGGCACCCTGCAGAGCATGGGCGCGACCGAGATGCTCGTCGACGAGATCGCCGCCGAACTCGGGCTCGACCCGATCGAGCTGCGCCTGCGCAACGTGTTCGCCACCGGCATGAAGAACACCCAGGGCGCGATCCCCGGCGGCCTGCAGCGCGCCGAGGAAATCCTGCGCAAGGCGCGCGAGCATCCGCTGTGGAGCGAACGCGCCGCGCGCAAGCGCGAGTACGAAGCGGCGCATCCCGGCCGGCGCTACGGGGTCGGCTTCGGCTGCGTGCAGAAGGACTACGGCACCGGCGCCGAAGCCGCCTTCGCCGAAGTCGCGCTCGACCGCGCCGGCCGCATCGTGCTGCGCCACATCGGCATCGAGATGGGCACTGGCATGGCCACCAGCCAGGCCGCGGTCTGCGCGCAATGGCTGGGCCGGCCGGCCGACGAGATCCGCACCGGCGAAACCGACTGGCGCGAGCTGCCGATGTTCGCCACCGACGATCCCTGGCTGATGACGGCCGCGGTGCAGGACGCCCACGTCGGAGATCCGCGCTGGACGCCCAACTACGCCAGCCCCAGCAGCGCCAGCAATTCGGCTTATTTCTTCAGCCACGCCACCCGCGAAGCGGCGCGGCTGGTATTCACCCAGGGCCTGTGGCCGGCGGCGCTGGCGATCTGGAGCCAGGGCTTCGGCGGCGGCCAACTCTCGCCGCTGGCGATACGGCGCGAGGACGCGCGCTGGGTCGAAGGCCAACTCACCGCCGGCGGCCTGGCGCCGTTGAGCCTGCCGCAGTTGGTCGCGAAGGCCTACGAGCTCGGCCTCGCCACCGGCGCGATCGTGCACACCTTCAATCGCTGGCAGTGGGCCGAAGCGGAGTTCCCGCTGCGCGACGACGCGCGCCTGCCGCTGGACGGCCTGGCCCTGCGCTGGGGCGACGGCGCCGAGCGGCCCTCGGGCGAACGGCCCGGCACGCCGACCGCCAACGGCTACCGCATCGTCGAACGCACCCGCGTGTTCTATCCGCCGCCGCAACGCAACAACGCCGGCGTCGTTTACTACAGCGCCATCGGCACGATCGCCGAAGTCGCGGTCGACACCGCCACCGGCCGGGTCGAACTGCTCGACCATCACTCGATCCTCGAATGCGGCACGCCGATCGTGCCCGAGCTGGTATCGAGCCAGCTACAAGGCGGGCTGGCGATGGGCATCGGCCACGCCCTGCACGAGTTCCTGCCGCTGTACGAAGACGGCCCCGGCAACGGCACCTGGAACTTCAATCGCTACGCCCTGCCGCGCGCGCGCGATGTCGCGGTGTGGAAACAGAGCGGCGAACTGCTGCCGCCGCTGTCGCAGACCGACGCGCCCAAGGGCATGGCCGAGGTGGTGATGATCGCGGTGGTGCCGGCCATCGTGAACGCCATCGCCCATGCCACCGGCCACCGTTTCCGCGAACTGCCGGTCACTCCGGACAAGATCCTCGCCGTTGCCGCCGATGCCGACGCGACCGCCGCTGCCGCCCAGGAGGCCCGCGCATGAGCGCCTCGCCGATCCGCACGCGCGCCCTCGCGCTGGACATCAACGGTCGTCGCCACGGGCCGCTCGAGGTGCCCGAGGACATGATGCTGGTCGATGTCCTGCACGAGTATCTCGGCCTCACCGGTACCCGCTTCGGCTGCGGCCAGGGCGTGTGCCGCGCCTGCACCGTCATCGTCGACGACGAACACGGGCCGCGCGAAGTGCGCAGTTGCATCACCGGCGCGCACTACTTCAACGGCAAGCGCATCCGCACCGTCGAAGGCCACGCGCAGCGCGACGAGGGCGGCGGGATCAAAGCGCTGTCGCCGGTGCAGCAGGCCTTTCTCGATCACTTCAGCTTCCAGTGCGGCTACTGCACACCGGGCTTCGTCAACGCCGCCACGGTCCTGCTCGAACGCCTGGCCAAGCAACCGATCGCGCAAACCGAGGTCGAAGCCACCATCACCGACGCACTCGATCCGCACCTGTGCCGCTGCACCGGTTATGTCCGCTACTACCAGGCGGTGAAGGAATTGGTGTTGAAGACACCCGGTCTGGTCCGCGATGCCGGGGGCTCGCGCAAGCGGGAGGACCGGCCATGAGCCGGCGCCGCTGGAAACGCCTCGGGGTCTGGGCGCTGTTGTTCGTCGCGCTGGTGCTGGTGTGGATGCTCGGCAGTTGGCTGGTGCAGCGCTGGTATCAACGCGGCCCGGCCGTACAGGTCCAGGCCAGCGCCGCACAGATCGAACGCGGCCACTACTTGGTCGCTGCAGGCGACTGCGCGGCCTGCCACACCGCCGACGGCGGCGCGCCGTTCGCCGGCGGGGTGCCGCTGGCTTCGCCGTTCGGCACCATCCACGGCACCAACATCACGCCCGATGCGCAGACCGGCATCGGCCGTTACGACGCCGATGCGTTCTTCCACGCGATCACCCGCGGCGAAGCGCGCGACGGCCACCAGTTGTACCCGGCGATGCCCTATGTCTCCTACAAGACCCTGGCGCGGGCCGACAGCGATGCGATCTATGCCTATCTGATGACGCGCCCGGCGGTGAAGCAGCACAACCGCGCCAACGGCGTCGGCTTTCCGTTCAATATCCGCACCGGCATCCATGCCTGGAACCTGCTGTTCGCCGGCGCCGACGCCCAACCCGCCTCGCAAGGCAACTCGGCGGCCTGGAAGCGCGGCGAGTACCTGGTCGAAACGCTCGGCCATTGCGGCGAATGCCACAGCCCGCGCGGTTGGCTCGGCCAGGTCGACCGCGACCGCCCGCTGGCCGGCAACGACGAGCTGGGCCGCTACGCCGCGCCGGACCTCACCCCGACCGGATTGGCAGAGCGAGGCTGGGACCGCGCCAGCCTGAGCACTTACCTCGCCACCGGCGTCGCCGCGCAAGCGGTGGCCTCGGACGAAATGCTCAAAGTGGTGGACCTGTCCACCAGCCGGCTCGACGAGGGCGACCTCGACGCCATCGCGACTTACCTGACCGGCGACTCGCCCCGCCCCGCCACGGTGCTGGCGCACCCGAGCGGTGCCGCCACCGCGACCCCCGCGCAGGATCGCTATCTCGCCGTCTGCGCCGGTTGCCACGGCCGCGACGGTCAAGGCGTGCCGCACGTCGCCCCGGCCCTGCGCGGCAACAGCGGCCTGCGCGATGCGAATCCGCACAACCTCATCGTCGCCATCCTCGACGGCTTGCCGGAGCACGACCTGCCGGGCTTGGAACGCATGCAGGACATGCCGGGGTTCGGCGACCAACTCGACGACGCTCAAGTCGCCGAACTCGCCACCTGGCTGCGTACCCGCTACGGCGGCCACGCCGAGCCGGTGCCGGCCGATCGGGTGCGCGCGCTGCGTTCGGTCACCTCGCAGTCGGGGCATCGTTGAGCCCGACCGGCGCTTAAACCGCCGGCGCTCGCGAACGCACCGGCATCATTCGCCGTAGGCCTGGGTCGATGGCGTTTCGACGATGCGGGGATCGTCGTGGCGGGTGGTGTAGTCACGCGGGCTGACCAGCTTCATCGCGCAGTCAGCCGGGTCGCCTTCGACAAAGATCGCGGCGCCCCGCAGTTGCACGTGCACCGCCTGTTTCGAACGCCGGCCGTCGCGGGTGAAGTAGGTCGCGCGATGGCCGCGCAGCACCACCGCATTGGCGCCTTTCTCCTGCGCCGCTTCGGCGAGGCGGTTGAAAGCCAGCCGGTAATTGACCGCCGTCGGCATACGGTCGATGGTGCCCTCGCTGACCCGGCTACCGGCTTCGATCTCGACCGTATCGAGCTTGCGATACGCGCAGCTCGGTGCTTCGACGATCACCGGCGTCGTCGCCAAGGCGGGCATCGCCCACATCAAACCGCATACCGCAACAGCGCTCAACAGTCGCAGGTCCATGCTCGTCCCCAGGTGGCCGGCCCGCGCGGACCGGAAGCCCGGACTATAGCGGGCATCGCTCCGGCGATTTGTAACTTTTCTCGATGCTGTCGCCCGGGCGACGCCGCCTGATCGAAGCGCAAACCGCGCCCCGTGGTCGCGGCTTGCGCCGCTCCTACCCCTAGGCCATCGCAGCCGCACGATTACCGCTGCCGCTACCGTTGCGATTGCTGTTGCTGTTGCCGTTGCTGTGCGTCGCTTCGAGCTAGCGAAGGCCAAAGAAGACCCGGAGGGCGGCGCGCAGGGATGCTTGCCGTTTTTCATCGGGACAGGGATGTCCCGTATGTAGATCCCCGCGTTGGCACCGCTCGTGCGGGCCTGTGATTCAAAACAAAGCAACTTCTTTGGTTAGGCGGAGTCAACATCCAAGTGCATCACCCCACCGCAAGCACGTCCTCAATAGAGAAGTTCACCGGCCGCCTGTAAAGCTTCTCCA